>CAZHTX010000665.1:0-2707 GCA_964535475.1 uncultured Pirellulaceae bacterium | reverse complement strand
CCCGCGAGAGACCATCCCGCTTAGCACTTTCATAACCCGACGCGTGAGCGAGGGAGCGGCGGCGATCAAGTCGCAAGCAATCCGAATCCCTCGCTCACGCGTCGGGTTATGAAAGTGCTAAATCCCTCGCTCACGCGTCGGGTTATGATGGCGCTTGCCTCGCAATCCAATGAAAGTTCCGATTCTTAAGCGGGACACTCTTGCGAGCGTCCGGTTTCCCGAAACCGTGAGCTCGCGCTCAACGGCTGATACACAACAGCTCGGGTTACTGCTTGAGCTGTTTCACGTCGGCTTCGAGTTTTTCGATCCGCTCGATAATCTGATCGAGCTTTTGCAGGATCGCATTCTCGGTACTGACGACTTCGGGCTGCTCGGCTTTGTTGCGAAGAATCATATTCCCACTGCCATTGCGGATAACCTTAATTCTCCGCAACGACTGCTTGTCGCCCGCTTCGCCTTCGACGCGAACTTCGATGACTTCTGGCCCTTCGCCAACCTCTGAACCATCCACAACTGCTGAACCATCCACCACCGCGACCCCTGCTACAACCTGTGAGCCTTTGACAGTTTCTTGCGCAGTTGCTTTCCCTTCTTCAACCGTTACGATCGCCGGTTTACCCCATCTCAGCAACTTCATTTGTTGGTTGGGGAGCGATTTGCGGATCGCTTCGCTGATCTTTTTGCGCAGCTGCTCGCTTTCTTCTTTGTCGAGGTGCTGCAGGGCTTGTTCGAGGCCTTTCATTGACTCACCAAGCTGGACTTCGAAGCCTTTGACGACCTCTTCCAAGCCTTTGATTTCGACACCTTCCCGCAGTTGGACCTCAGTCGCCTCTAGCTTCAGTTCGTCGGCTGGGAATTCTCCTAAGATACTGAGGGCGACTTTGCCCTTCGCGGTTGCTTCGCCAAGCTGAACCTGTTTTTTGGAACCGTCAGGCAAGAGGATTTCCAAGATGCCATTTTTGACTTGGAAATTCATCGATTTGCCCCTCTTGGTCGCCTGCCCTTCTCCGCCCTTGATGTTTTCCGAAATCACGTTGCCATCTTCATCGACGGTGACCACGGTGATGGTGGAAGTCACAACCTTGTTGACGGTAGGTTCTTCTTTGACTTCCACTTTCAAGTTTAATTTCTCGGCGGGTGGTTCCGCTTTGGTTTCCGTAGCGTCTTGCGACCAACTGGTGGTGGCAAGCAACATCAAACAAGTTAATGACCAAAACATTCGCATCGTCTAAATCCTTTTCAAAGGGAAACTAAGAACCTATCCGAAAACCATAAAAAAAGGCCCGCGGCTAGCGCCGTCGGCTCACAGTTTTCGGATAGGTTCTAAGGAGATTCGTGAGACAAATTGATGAACTGAGCCGGCAGTGCCAACTGCTGGCCATCCGGAAGTTCGATTAAAAACAAACGAGTCGACTGGTCAACCATCACGCCATCAGTAGCCAACTGCTCTACGGTTGATTGAGGGAAAACTGGCTGAGGTTCTAAGTGACGTACGAGTTTGGCAAGCGTCTGGCGGTCACCCAGCGAGCCGAGTGGCTGACGGTTGGACGCATTGTTCATCGCTTGATTCATGTCCGGCAACGTAGTATTGGCCAAGTTGTCGGCGCTGGCAGCAACAGCCCCCGGCTGCTGGCTGGTACCGACCTGCGGGCCATCATCAAGCTGGCCATTATTAAGCGGTTTGATGTTTGGGGAATTTGATTGTTGAGCCAGCCTGGTCTCCGCGTCACTTGGCGAATTAGCTGAGCCCAGCGGGTTTGAGGTTTTTACCGGGGCAACCAGATAGCCGGTAAAGGCACCGATCAGCAAAGCGGCAGCTAGCCCGCTGAGCCAGCGCAGCAAACTCGGGTGACGGTCTGAGGCCATGCGGCTGGACGAGCTCCGTCGCGAATGCTGTTGGAATGCCAGACTCAGTGGTTCTTCCCGCAGGGCCTGCGACCAACGCCGGGCTTCGACAAAGCTCAATGCCAATAACCGATATCGTTCCGGCTGGGCTTCACAGGCCGCTAAGAAATCATCTTCCTGTTGGGGCGTTAGTTCACCATCAACAAAACGTTCTCTTTGCAGTTCTTCGATTTCACTTTCTTGCATGACCATTGCCCTCCTCAACACCCACTTTAACCAAGCGTGTCCGCAGTGCTTTGCGAGCCTTGGTTAATTGATATTCCACCGCTGTAAGATCCATCCCCAGACTTTGGCTAATTTTCCGATAGGTCCAACCATGCACATATTTCATTTCTAACAGTTGACGTTGCTCTGCTGTTAAGTGCTGGAACTGCTCACGCACCAATTGGCGTCGTTCATCGGCCAGCAGCGAGAACAAGGGGTCGGCTTGAGCCCGTTCAACCTCCTTGCCCATTTGCTCGGCGTAAGTCGATTCTCGTTTTTGCCGGCGGAGCCAACTTCGCAGCGCCAGGGCACACTGACGGATCGCCACGCGGGCCAACCAGGGAGTCTGTTCTGCGGGGCACTCCGGCACGCTGGGCGACCGCGAGGCTGCCAACCAAACTTCCTGCAATACTTCCTCTTCGCAATCGAGCGGCCGAATGCGGTTGGCAATCAAACGTCCCAGCCAATCAGCATGCCGCAACGCCCAACTGAGATCGCTGCCGCTGAAGTCCGTGCTGTTTGAATCAGCCTCGCCTCGCTGGGGGCTGCTGCTGTCCACACTGCCTGCATAACTGCGCCGGCTGTTACAACATTACCA
>CAZHTX010000664.1:0-2709 GCA_964535475.1 uncultured Pirellulaceae bacterium | reverse complement strand
ACTAGGATTAGTCTCTTGATGCAAGTCCAACACCATGGTCGCCCCCGCCACGCTGGTCGGCTCATAGATCTTGCTGTGCAACGTCCCCGTGCGGGCTGTCGCCGCCCAGTGGACTTGTCGCAACGGGTCGCCCGGTTGCCAACGCCTGATGCCACGTAGTCGCGTGGGGTCGTCCATCAGCATCTCGGTAAGGCGAATTTCGCCAATCGGTCGCCGCGAAGCCACATCATATCCGGAGAGTGAAATAATCTTGGGCATCACGAGCAAGTATTGAGGTTCCGTACCGACGCGATACCGCCGACTCAAGCCCATCAAGTCTCCCGTTTCCAGCACGCTGGGGCCAATCTGATAGTAACCACGTCGATTGCAACGCAGCACATAATTCAGCAGCAGCTTTTGCCCCGCCCTGAGAAACATCAACCTCAGCCGTGCCCCTTCGACTTCCAGCGCTGGGGGATTGTAGATGAGGGCGGCCCGGGGCAATAAATCTTCGACTAGCAGCCAAGCAACCGGCAAGCGACCCTGGTTTGAAATCTCAATGCCAATCGGAACGGTGGTGCCGATTTCCACTTCCAGCGGACCCGAGCGGCGCGTGGCTGTGACGTTCTCGGCCCACGCTTTGGCCATCAGGTAATTACCAGCCGCCACCGCCACCGCCGCGTATGCCGCATACAGCCAAAGCGATGCCCCGGCGACCATGCCCAACAACACCAAGGCCGAGCCCCCGGCCAACCAGCCCAACAAGCCAACGCGATTGGTGCCCGCGTCGCGCGCCCCGGCGCTGTCGCTCATCTGGCCATCTCGCTGGTTGCCGACTCGGCTGGCAAATTAATCGTCGGCACGGCAATTTCAGAGAGGATCTGTTCCATCGTCAACTCTCCGGTGACTTTTCGCAGCCGGCTTTCGGGACGGACAATGATCCGGTGGTTCATCACCGGCCCCACGATCCGCTTAACATCGTCGGGCAGCACATAGCCACGCCCACGAATGGCCGCCATCGCCTGGGCACACCGGAACAGGGCGATGCTGGCTCGCGGGCTGCCCCCCAAAGCCAAATCTTCATGACCACGCGTATCATGCACAATCTGCAGCAAATACTGTCGCACTTTGGGATCGACAAAAATTTCGCGCACAGCTGCCTGGGCCTCAATCAGTTCCGCGGCCGAGGCGACTTCCTGCAGCGAATCGACTGGATGTGCCCGCTGCAACATTTCCAGCATTCGCATCTCCTCTTCCATCGTGGGATACCCCAAAGAAAATCGCATCAAAAAGCGATCGAGTTGGGCTTCGGGCAGCGGAAAAGTACCCTCGTGATCGACCGGGTTTTGCGTGGCAATTACCAGGAAGGGTGGATCCAACGTATGCGTCACCCCGTCGACGGTCACTCGCGCTTCGGCCATCGCTTCCAACAACGAAGCCTGCGTCCGCGGTGTGGCCCGGTTGATTTCATCAGCCAACAGCAATTGCGTGAAAACAGGGCCCGGACGAAATTCAAATTCGGCCGTCTTCTGATTGAAAATCGATGTCCCCGTAACGTCGCTGGGCAGCAAGTCAGGGGTGCACTGCACGCGTTTGAACTGACAGCCGACGCTGCGAGCCAGCGCGCGGGCCAACATCGTTTTCGCCACACCGGGTACATCTTCGAGAAGAATATGGCCACCGGAGAGCCAAGCGACCAGCGATAACACCAGCTGTTTTCGCTTGCCAACAATCGCCAATTCAACATTGCCAATGATCCGCCGCGCCAAATCCGTTACTGCAGCAGGTGACGAAGGGGGGGCAGACATATCGAATTGGCAACCTAAGACGAGGCGACTGATCCAGCAAATAGCAGTTCCAGCCTAAACGCAGCCCCCTCTCAAGTAAACATCGCAGCCGCCGGATTCGAGCGCGCAACCGAACCGCTCGCACCCAAGGCCTGCGGAATTTCCCAAAGTTACCACAGGGACTAACGCGGAAATTTGCCCGCGAATCACGCCAATGGCCGCCAATGGAAACCGATTTAGTTTGCTATTGGACGGGAGGAAGACTGGAAAATCACACCCACGTTTTCATTCGCGATGATTCGTCTGATTAGCGGGCACCCATCGCTTACTGACGGAGGAGCCGATTTGGATATGAACGGGGAAAGCGGGAGCAAAATGCTTCATAAATTCCCCACATCCAAGTCAGCTTGATAGCAGCCCTGCACTATTCCTTCGATGCCACCGCTGAAGAGCCAAGTGTCTGCTGGAAGCGGTCAAACAAATAGTGGCTATCGTGTGGGCCAGACGCCGCTTCGGGGTGATACTGGATTCCAAAAGCGGTAAATTCACGGTGCCGCACGCCAGCGATGGTGTCGTCGTTGAGATTGCGATGCGTGACTTCGAGCTCGGCGGGAAGCGACGATTCTTCCACGGCAAAGCCATGGTTCTGCGTCGTGATTTCCACTTTGCCGGTGGTCAAATCCTGCACCGGTTGGTTTACGCCGCGATGACCAAATTTCAACTTAAAAGTCTTGGCACCACAGGCCAGCGACAACAGTTGGTGCCCCAAGCAAATTCCGAACACGGGAACTTGCCCAAGTAGATCGCGAATCGTCTGCTGTGCGTAGCTCAACGGTTCAGGGTCGCCCGGTCCATTGGAAAGAAAGACGCCGTCGGGCTTCATGTCCATGACGTCTCCCGCGGAGGAGGTTCCCGGCAAGATGGTGACGCGATTCCCACGGCT
>CAZHTX010000663.1:0-2724 GCA_964535475.1 uncultured Pirellulaceae bacterium | reverse complement strand
GCGTCCGATTCGCGATGCATTCTATGGCAAAATTCGCGAAACGCGTTTAACGCAAGCGGCGATTGACGTCCTAGCGCTGGTGGCTTATCAGCCCGGCGTAACGGCTGCTCAAATCACCGATCAGCGCAGCAAAGACTCAGCCGCGGTGATTAATCAAATGGTGCGTCGCGAATTATTAGAAGTGCGACGAGAGGATCGCGGGGCTGGTAAACCGGTGGCTTGCTATTACCCGACGACGCGGTTGTTGAATTTGCTGGGCGTGAGCAGTTTGGACGATTTGCCGTTGGTCGATGAGGCCGATATCGCTCCGCAGGTGTAGTTTTTCCCTGGAAACAACTTGAATCAACCTGAGAATCAGCGACCTGCGAAGTGAAGCAGAGAGGAGGCCTCGCGGTTTGGTTTGAAAGATTTTAGAACCTATCCAAAAGCCATAAAAAAAGGCCCGCGGCTAGCGCCGTCGGCTCACAGTTTTCGGTTAGGTTCTTAATTGGAATCATTGAGCTCACGAACTGGGGTAACAATCATGAAGGCGGAATACAGCGATGCAAATTGACGCGGAACAGGCTATTGAGCGGGTGATGAAGTTGATGGCGATTCCGGGCAAGAGTTGTCAGGAAGGCTTAATATCTGAGGCGGTCGTCAGTGAATTAAGATCGGCCGGTGTGCCAGCTGACGACATTCTGTTTGATGACGCGCACACGCGAACAAATTTGCCCGGAGAAGTGGGGAATTTGATTGTTCGGATTCCGGGGACGAAACCGGGGCCCACCGTGCTGTTGTCAGCCCATCTGGATACCGTACCAATTTGCGTTGGTTGTCAGCCAATTCGCGAGGGCGAGTATGTGCGGTCGGCTGATCGGTCGACTGGACTGGGAGCCGATAACCGGGGCGGTGTGGCGGCTATTTTGACTGCCGCTTTGGAATTGCTGAAATCAGATCGGCTCTATTCACCGCTGGTGTTGTGCTTTTTTGTTCAGGAAGAGATCGGTTTGCAAGGATCTCGCAATCTTGATCCGCAGGTCTTGGGGCCGATTGATTTGGCTTTGAACTTTGACGGTGGTACTGTTGACAAATTAGTTGTCGGGGCGACGGGAGGCGAGCGGATGCGGATAAATATATCCGGCCAGGCCTCGCACGCTGGAATTGCCCCGGAGGAGGGCGTCAACGCTGGCACAATTGCCTCCTTGGCGATCGCCAGTTTGTATCGTGATGGTTGGCTGGGGCGAGTCGAGCAGGGCGGCGGGATGGGCACCTCCAACGTGGGAGTCATTAGCGGTGGTGAGGCGACCAACGTGGTGATGCCCGAGTTGCTCGTGCGGGCTGAGGCACGGAGCCATGACAGCGACATGCGAACGCGGATTGTGGAGGCATTTCGCGCTGCCTTTGCGGCGGCAGCTGAGGAGGTCAAGTCGTCTCAAGGTGTGGTGGGCTCAGTGCAGTTCA
Organism: uncultured Pirellulaceae bacterium; assembly: GCA_964535475.1. Taxonomy (GTDB): domain Bacteria; phylum Planctomycetota; class Planctomycetia; order Pirellulales; family Pirellulaceae; genus Laterigemmans. The sequence goes on along the minus strand of CAZHTX010000663.1, from coordinate 1,281 downwards.
GTTCGCAATTGGATTACGACTCGTTTCGTTTGCCGGACGACTCTGCCAGCGTCTTGGCAGCGACCGCGGCAGTCAGCCAGTTGGGTCGCGAGCCGGTGTCGGTAATGGCTGGCGGCGGGGTCGATGCTAATTGGTTGTATCGGCACGGCATTCAAGCGGTGACATTGGGTTGCGGTCAGCGGGACGTGCACACGACGGCGGAGCGGTTGAATCTGCAGGATTACTTGGACGCTTGCCGGATTGCCATGTTGGTGGCCGAACATGAGTTCTGATGCGGATCGCGAATTGTGCCTTTGTTTTCACGTAACTCGGCGGAAGGTGGAGAATTTCATCCGCGTTGAACGTCCCCGAGTTGCCAGTCAGATCAGCGAGTGTGGTGGTGCGGGGACGGGCTGCGGTTGGTGCCGTCCGATGTTGGAGCGGTTATTGGCCGAATTTCGTGGTGAGCAGGTGAAGAGCGACCTGCCGGACGAGGCCAGCTATCGGGCTGGTCGGCAAAGTCACCTGCGTCAACAGAAAAAAGAGGAGTAGCGCGGGAGAAACGCGAAACCGCGGGCGCTGGTGTGGTGGTCAGGGGGAGGGAAACGCGATAGAATGTTAGCATAGCGTCATTTCGTCAACGACTTTCCTTATTACTATTGGTCGCAAGTATCCATGGCTCGTCGCGTCGTCAATCGCAAGGAACTCCGTGCCGAAGCGGAGGCCGCAGAGGCATTAGCCGCCTCGCCCAAGAAGAAGGCGGCGAGAAAGACTCCCACCAAACGCAAACCCAAAGTGGCGGTGGATGTCCGCATGAAGCTCTACTGGGGTGTCTTCAGTCAAAACCTCAAGCGAGTTTCCGTCTTTGAATTTGACCAAAAAGACGAAGCCGACAAGAAAGCGGAAGAATTGAGCAAGGGTGGCAAGTCGCCGCACTTCGTCCAGCGAGTCAAGGAAGAAGTCGTCGAAACGGAATAGACGTTTTGACGTGAGCATTCCACGAGTCGCGGCGAACAGGCCAAGCAACTCAGGTTCCTCGTTTCGCGCCGTACCATTTGAGGTGCGCTCGATCGCAGAAATGGAACCCTTGAGTTTGACTCCATTGGCTGACCCAGTCACTTTTCTCCGCTAGCTGTTCAGGCGTGATCGCTTGGGGCATAATCCAGACACGGTCTGCGGGGACATTCAGTTCCGCCACGGCCGTGAGAATCTCTGGTTGCTCGTCTGGATGATCGATCACAAATTTGTCCTGATAATCGACAGCCCGGGCGATCAATTTGGCGATCACTTCGGGTTGCCAGC
>CAZHTX010000662.1:0-2745 GCA_964535475.1 uncultured Pirellulaceae bacterium | reverse complement strand
TAGCCACCGTTCTATTGGGCACGATTTGTTCGGATCAAAACGGGAACCGAGGCTAGCGCCAAAGCGGCTAACGGTTAGCGGTTTTAACGCTAGCCACCGTTTGTTAGCAGGGGCGAAACTCGCTCACGCGATGATCGCATCGATGGGGACGCCGTGGTCAATTTCCAGACGTTTGCGGCCGGGGATTTCGAGCTGGCGAGAGTCGAGGCCGAGCTGATGCAGGATGGTGGCGTGGATGTCGGTCACGTAGTGTCGATCTTCGCTGGCGTGAAAGCCAATTTCATCAGTGGCTCCGTGGACAACGCCTCCGCGAATGCCACCACCAGCCATCCAGGCGGAAAATCCGAAGATATGATGGTCGCGCCCATCCGAACCTTGACTCCCAGGAGTGCGACCAAATTCGGTGGCAAAGACAACCAGCGTCTCATCAAGCAAACCGCGACGGTGCAGATCGTGCAGCAAACCACCAATCGGTTGATCGACTGCCAAGGCATTCTTTTCGTGATTGGCTTTCAGCCCTCCGTGGGCATCCCAAGCACCCGCCCCGCCACCGCCGTGTTGAATTTGCACAAACCGCACGCCACGTTCGATAAAACGTCGGGCAGCAAGTAATTGACTGCCGAACTCTTTGCTGTGATTGTGATCCAAACCATACAGTGACTTGGTTTCAGAGGTCTCTTGGGAGAAATCAACGACTTCGGGGATCGAGCGTTGCATGCGATAGGCCAGCTCGTAAGCGGCCACGCGCGCCACCATCGCTTCGTCTTGAGGGTAATCTTCCTCGCGCAACTTGTTGAGTTGTGCGGTTAACTGGGTGCCGATGTTCCGAGCGGTGGCGGGAAATGGGCGAGCCGGTTGACTGTAGTCGAGCGGATTTTGGGGGTCGATTTTTAACGGGACCGCATCATGCGCGGGCCCCAAATAGTGACCATCGCGCTTGTTCCAATATTCTCGCCTGCCTAACGAAATAAACTGCGGAAGATTGTCGTTGAGCGAACCCAATCCATAATGAACCCAAGCACCGAGGGTGGGAAAGTCGCCGTCGTTACGATGGCGACCCGAATGAAATTGAGTTTGGGCGCCATGGTTACTGTCGGTCGTCCAGAGCGATCGCACGATGGCCAAGCGGTCGGCTTGACTTGCCAAGTGCGGGAACCAATCGCTGATTTCGATACCCGCTTGACCATGTTTCTTGAAACCGACTTGCAATGGGTAGAGGGCGTTACGTTGATTGCCATTGGCATCGGGGACGACCAAGCGTTCCAACGCCAGCTTGGCCGGATCTTGCGTATCGGCAAAGGGCGTTTCCGCGATCGTTTTGCCGGCGTATTTCGTCAGCATCGGTTTGGGATCAAAACTCTCCATGTGGCTGACGCCGCCATTCATAAACAGCCAGATCACATTCTTAGCGCGAGCTGGAAAATGAGGCTGACCGGTCGGTGGTTGCCAGCTGCCGTCGCGACCGTAGCCATCCCGCTGCAGCATGGCGGCCAGCGCCAGGCTTCCCAGGCCGCCGCCCAACCGAAGCAGATGATTACGGCGTGATATGTTGGCAAAGTGGTTGTTCATCGCATGCCCCTCAGCGGACCGTGACAAAATCGTTATGGTTCAAAAGTGACCAGATAAAGTATCCCCGCGCGGTCGGTTCATCACAATCGGGTTGTGCTTGCCAATCAGCCAGTGCCGCGAGGCTGGCCGATGTCTCCTCGGGACTGGCCGCAATCCCCAGCAGCATCAGCCAAGCGGATCGCACGAAGTCCTCGCCAGCCTCAGCCCGTTGAGAGATCCGAGCAGCAATTTTGGGAGCCGCGTCGAGGACTAGTTGGCTGTTGCTCATCGCCAACGCTTGTTGCGGCACGATGCTGGTTTCGCGTTGATAGCAATCGGTCACGCGGGCTTCATCGAAGGTTGTCAAAAAGAGATTTCTCTCGTTCTTGGAATGAAAGAAATAGAGGCTGCGGCGGTTGCTAGTCGTTTGCTCGTTGGCCGGAATCGGCGGTCCGCCAAAAGCGCAGTCAAGTTGGCCCGCCAGCGCTAATACGGAATCGCGAACGACTTGTGATTCCAAGCGAGTCGGCAGGCGTCTCCAAAGATAGCGGTTTTCTGGATCTCGCCGCAGGTTTTCCGCTTGGCCCAACGTGGAAGCATGCAGTTGATAGGTTGAAGAGTTGGTAATTAGACGATGCACATGTTTCATACTCCAACCACTGTCAATCAATTCCGCGGCCAACCAATCCAATAACTCGGGGTGTGTCGGCTTGGCACCGTTGCGACCGAAGTCAAACATTGAACTCACCAGTGGCTGCCCCATGTGCCGGGCCCAAATATGATTGACGGCCACGCGAGCGGTGAGCGGATTGCGGGGGTCGGTCAACCAATTGGCGAGCGCCGTTCGACGCCCCGTGCTGGTGGCGGGGAATTCGATGCGAGGGTCATCGCTGCCCGAAAATTTGAAACGGGTGGGTGCCCAACTGGCGCCGCTGAGTGGTGCGAATGAGTCGGCGGCCTCGATCGGAGCTGCCAATTTTTCATTTGCTTGCGAGACAGCTTGCTCAGCTTTCTGCAACGCTTCCTCGGCGGCGGCTCGCTGTTCGTCGGTGGCAACTTGCAGCCGTTGGCTGGCGATTGCGGCTGCCTGCTCGGCGACCGCCACTTGGAGTTTTCGTTCCGCAATAATGGCCGCTTGGCGGGACGATTCTTGGGTCTCGCCCAACGTTGGATTTTCCTCGTCGCCGGACGCTTGAT
>CAZHTX010000661.1:0-2748 GCA_964535475.1 uncultured Pirellulaceae bacterium | reverse complement strand
TCTGGCGCGAGAAGATTCGCTAGAAAAATCCTAAACCAGGTGTTACCAGATTTTGGGTATGATGCTAGCCAATGGGTCTTCATTGCAGGATGTCTTCAAACGATGTCCTGAATAAAACATCTGGTTCAGAGATGAATGCGGCAAAGTTAGAGGAAAGCTCGCCTCCGGCGATGCCAAATTCTCCTCCAACTACTACAGAGATCTCTTCTGCATATATCGCCTGGACGGCGCTGTTGACACCATTTATCTGGCCGGAACCTAGGGTATACCAGCGTTCACCGTCCCATTGCGCAACGTTGCCAGTAAAGATGCTGCCAATAGAGTCAAAAGCACCACCAACATAGATTGAATTTTCATGGGTCTGGATTGTTAAAACCGGCCCCGATGGGTTTTCGCTCTGCCGCAGGTTGAAAACGATCCCCGCCGCTCAGCAGGCACAGGTCATCATCATCTCGGGGCGCGACACCACCAATGATCTACGGTTGGCATACGAGCAGGGAGCCGACGATTATCTGCTCAAGCCCGTTTCCGCAGCCGTTCTACTGGCCCGCGTGCAACTGCATTGCAATCTGCTCGACGCTCGCAAAGCGGCCAACAGTTTCTCGAATGAACTGGCGGAGACCGACTCGTTGGTCGCTGAGATCATGGCGAACCGTCGTGATGAGCAACGTTCGATTCAAGATGCCTCGATCTTTCTGCTCGCTAAAGTTGCCGAAACACGGGATACCGATACCGGCAATCACTTGATGCGAATCAGCCAGTACTGCACCGTGCTGGCCGCCGCCTTAGTTGATCATGCAGATAAGCATTACCGGCTCTCCTATGAGGAGAGCTTGGCGATCGGTCGGTTAAGTATTTTGCATGACATTGGCAAAGTGGGGATTCCTGATGCCGTGTTGTTAAAGCCTGGCAAATTGACGGCGGAAGAATGGACATGCATGAAACGTCACACAGAAATTGGTGCGCAAATATTAGGTGAGGCGGTGCGGCATTTTCCGCTCACCCATTTTCTGCGTTGCGGGGCGGTGATTGCCAAGTACCATCACGAGCGTTGGGATGGGACTGGCTATCCGACTGGCCTCTCCGGCCATTCGATTCCATTGCCAGCCCGAATTGTGGCCGTCGCCGATGTGTTCGACGCGTTAACCAGCGATCGACCTTATCGAACGGCTTGGACAGTGGACCAGGCCAGAGATGAAATCATTAACGGCCGTGGTTCCCATTTTGATCCCGTGATCGCCGATGTGTTCCTCGATCACTATGAGGAATTTTGTCGAATTCAAAAAGCGTTCGCAGAGCCTTGCGTGTCGGGCAAATCATTCTTTCCTACTTTTCAGGAACCGTTGTTGGCGAGTTGCTTGACGCCCGCCCTTCCCTGAGCCCCGCCAAGGTTGACCGTTGACAACTAACCATCGAGGTTAGCACTGGTTCCCCATTCTCCAGAGAACACCAGCTCGCTGAGTGGCAAGCGGACTCTGGTTTGGGCATCCCTCGCGGCCAGCGGATCGTCGTTCGCGGCGGGACGCTCGTCAGGGTAACCGATGGCGATAGCAGTTTGCGGCTCGAAACCTGTGGGAATTTTGTAAGCCGAGCGGACTTGGCTAAGATTAATTCCTGCCATTTGGTGGACCTGCAAACCTTCCGCAGTTGCTTGCAGAGCCAGGCTGGTGGTGGCTCCTCCCAAGTCATGCAGCGCCACGCGATTGGGTTTGCCATTCTGGCGAAAAGTGGTTCGCATCACTGTCAGCAAGATCACACCCGCGTTGGCCGCCCAAGCTCGATTGGCATCCAAGAGGCAGGCAAGCGCTTGTTGGAATGCATCATGATTCTCGCGTTTGGCGAGCAGAAAAGACCATGGTTGGTCATTGTAACTGCTGGCCGCCCAACGAGCCGCTTCGAGGCAACGCGTCAATTTTTCCTGCTCTACGATTTGCGGGAGGAAACGATAGGGGCTCCAGCGCTGGCGGATTGCCGGTAAGACGTTCGGTGACGCGTCGTTGGGGGGTAAAGAGGGTGCTTGATGAGGCATCAGGTGTGCAGATCCCGAGTGTGTGATGTGATGTAATAGACAGTGCCGGACTTGAGCATCGGACGGTGTGGGGCTCGCGAACGGAGGAGAGGGCGGATTATTTTGAGCCGCCTCACCTTGTTTTTCGCTTGCATTTTGAGCCCTCGTCAACTGGACGCTCGTCGCCGGCAGGCTTCGCCCAGCCGTGATTATGGGACAGCTTCGTAGGGGGCGAGAGCAAATGATTGAAAACGAACCGCTTAGCATCGTTTACACTGGGGCCCAGGGACAACTATACTCCCACTGCAAGTACTTTAACGGCAACCCCAGCACCGTATCGGGATTGGCCGCTCCGTTCGCAATCACTTAATGACTTTTTGGTGGAGTTCAAAATGGACGTTCCATTCGCCCGCACTAGGCTGATGTGGGCCAGCTTCCTGACGCTGGTCGCGTCGGGCGTCGGTTTCGCCACTCGAACCGCAGCGGGCGGTGCTTGGGAAAGCGAATTTGGTCTTGAAGGTGGTCAATTTGGCCAGATTCTCGGGGCCGGCTTTCTCGGATTCGGCTTGATGATCTTTTTCGGCGGCATTTTGGTCGAGAGGTTTGGCTACAAGCGATTGCTGGTGTTGGCTTTCCTATTGCACTTGTTCAGCGGTCTGATGTTATTTGCCGCCAGCCCCATGTTTGCGATTTGGTTTGAAGCGAACCCCGAGACGGCCACGGCGAACGTGTTCAGTTTG
>CAZHTX010000660.1:0-2759 GCA_964535475.1 uncultured Pirellulaceae bacterium | reverse complement strand
CCCTCACGGGCCCGGCAGTTTATGTGGCGCCCTCCGGGCTGGGCTTAGCGCCCGGGGAACCGCGGCTGGTCTCTAGCCTCTAGCCTCTAGCCTCTAGCCTCTAGTCTCTAGTCTCTAGTCTCTAGCCTCTAGCCTCTAGCCTCTAGCAACTAGCAACTAACAACTAACAACTAACGTCCAGTGTCGGTCGCTGGTTGGCTGTAAGGCTTGCGGGTCCAATCCACAGTTGGCTACCATCTCCCTGGCTTCTTGTAAGGTCAAAGCGGCATGTAATGATTGCCTCAGTAACTCGCGCGATTGCTCAACTTCTTGACCAGCATGCAAGGTGGTCAAGCGATCGATCTCGGCGGCTGTTTCTGGCCTTAATAAATCGCGAATAAATATCCGCCCCCCCTGCGGCTTGAGCACTCGTAAGGCTTGCCGCAAAACCATTTCGGGATCGGCCAAGTGATGGAATAAGGTGTTGCTGATCACCGCATCAAAACTAGCGTCAGAAAAGTCTTTGAGCGTTTTGACGTCGCAGGCCGAAAGGGTGATACGATGTTTGAGATCGGCCGTCGCCACGTTTCGCTGAGCCAGCCGCTGCATGTGCAAAGCCGCGTCGACCGCGACCACATGAGCCCCTGGTATTTGCTGACACAACTCGATGGGAATCCGCGCCGTGCCCGAGCCGAGATCGATGATGCGGGGCGGGGCGGGCAACTGGTCGGCCCAAGCGGGCGCCAAGTTAATAAAATCGCTGACAAAGTTGCGATTGACCTCGGCATGATCCATCGCGTCGTAAAGCTCCGCATCGGCCGCGGTGTCCATTAACTCGGGCTCGAGCGTCCGCGGCACGGAGTTTTGGGAATGAGGTGCATCACTCATGATTCTTGATGTCCTTCGCCAGAAAAACCAGCTTCATGGTCGACTGCGGCAATTTCCGCCGCTCGCGGGCCTAACCATAAGCCCCAAATGATTAACAACAGCCCCGCCACGGCGTAACCCCCGGCGTACTCAAAAGTGATTCCGCGCAAATCGACCGGCAACACAAAGGCTGACCAATCGCTGGGGCCGAGTGGCAAGAATAAACGATTACCGGCCAGCGGGCTGTGAATCACGCCAAACAGGGTAAAACCTGCGGTGGCCAGCAACACCGTCCCGGCTCGACGCAAGTTGCCGTCGATGATCGAGGCTAAGGCCCAAGCCCACAGCAGGCTGGTCAAAATAAAGCCACTTTTCAACACCCCCAACGTGACCAAATTATGCCGCAGCTCTTCATTCGCTAGCGTTTCCGCGGTAATCCCGGCGGAAATCAAAGCATCATCCCCCAGCAACCGTCCGGGAAAACTGTCAGCCAAAAAAGCCAACGCGGGGACGCAGGCCAGGGCCACGGCTGCGTAATGCCGCCGCGGGGTGGCGAGAAAACTCTGCGCCGTGATCTCCAAACCAACGAAAATCAAGATCGGAAAGACCGCCGGCTTGGGGATCCAGTCGAGCAGAAAGCCGAAATAGCCGACCGTCCCCGCGGAACCGACCAGCAAAGCTGTCGCCAACACGTAAGCCGCTCGTCCGCCCATCGCTTTGTAAGCGGGATGACCGATGTAGGGGGTCGTTTGAATCACTCCGCCGCAGAATCCGGCAGCCAGCGTGGCGACCGCTTCGATGCCGATGACTGTTCCGGTGGGGTATTCATCGCCAGCCGCCGCGGCACTTTCCGTGCAATCGATCCCGCCCACGACGGTGGCCAGCGCAAAGGGCAGGACGACGGGTAGGTAGGTCAGCGAATCGCCGGCGGCGGCAAGCCACTGCATGGTGAACGCGGAGGTCCAGCCCCCCGGAAACCACTCGGTTGCCGAAGGAGTAGCCGCTTCGTAGCCCGTCACGCCTAGCGCTTGCATCAAGTAGTAAATCGAACCGGCGATGAGCAGCGCGCCGAGGGTGCCGGGTAGCCTACCGGGGAGCGGCGCGCGGCCGATCAAGGTGGTCAAGACGATCGCCAAGGCGACGAAACCGGGCAATGGATGTGCGAAAATGTCCAGCAGCGGCAAAAAACTGATCAGCACCAAGGCGATCGCGGCCAACGAGCCGAGCAGCCCGGCGCGGGGCACGATCCGCCGCACCCAGCCGCTGAACGGGGCGCAGCAGAGCTTGAAAATCCCCGCAAAGACCAAAGAACAGATGCCGATGTGCCAAGCGTGCCGGGCCGCATCGAGTTCGGTCATCGTTTGGCTGGCAATCTGAAAGGCCGGGCCGAGCACGAAAAAGATGATGCCGAAAATACTGGGGGTGTCGATCCCCAGCGGCATGGCGGTGATGTCGCTGCGGCCAGTGCGACGAGCGATCAGGATCGCCAGCGCGAAAAACATCAAATCGCCCAACATGACGCCGATGGCCGTGCCGGGTACCATGTGGCTGATGACAAAGTCCGACGGCCAGCCGAATACGAACGTCAGCAGACTGACCGTCAGGATCAGACCCGCTATATTGTCCAACATCAGCCCAAAAAAGGCGTTAACATCGCCGGGTGCGGCCCAACGGTAGCGTTTGGAAGGGGACAAGGCGGTGGTGCCTCCAAAGAACGTCTGGGAAAAATAACCCCCATAGGATACGGGGAACGCCAGTTAAAGGAATTGACTGCACCGCTGGAACTGACAAATTTTCTCCAACTGGCAAGCTTGAAGGAAAATGCACTTTTTTCCAGTGAACACACTTGTACCGGTTATTCCGGGTGGGGAATATTCGGTCAATGTTTTGACCGCTGGGCGATCGGCGGATAG
>CAZHTX010000659.1:0-2779 GCA_964535475.1 uncultured Pirellulaceae bacterium | reverse complement strand
GGTGCTGTGTTGTGCTGTAAAAACCGCAGGCTGGCGCCAGGCGGCTGATGGAACGACGGCCCACGCGTCGGCAGGCATCAGCCGCCACGCGCCAGCGTGCGGTTCCCGGTGCTGTGTTGTGCTGTAAAAACCGCAGGCTGGCGCCAGGCGGCTGATGGAACGCTGGCCCACGCGTTGGCAGGAATCAGCCGCCACGCGCCAGCGTGCGGTTCCCCCGGTGCTGTTTTGTGTTGTGAAAACCGCAGGCTGGCGCCAGGCGGCTGATGGAACGACGGCCCACGCGTTGGCAGGAATCAGCCGCCACGCGCCAGCGTGCGGTTCCCCCGGTGCTGTGTTGTGTTGTGAAAACCGCAGGCTGGCGCCAGGCGGCTGATCAAGGAACCGCAGGCTGGCGCCAGGCGGCTGATGGAACCGCGCGCTGGCGCGTGACGGGTGATTTTGTTATACGGTGGTGCCTAGCGTCGTAATGTTTTCTCGGGGAACGTGACTGGCATGCGGCGCCCTTGTTCGACAGCCGCTCGAGCGGTGCGCAAGATATGCAGCGAGCGACAGGCGTCTTCGAGATCTCCCATCTTGCGCACTAAGCTGGTCACCGCGCGGTGAAACTGAGTCAGCAATTGCTCGCCGACTGGTAATTCAGTATCGAGTGACTCGAGATGACGGCCAGCTTCATCGAACCAGACCAGCGTGGTTGGCAGATCAACGAAGGCAACTCCCGAGTCACAGCGAATCTGCATCGCCGAAGGGGGCCGAAAGCTGATCGCTTCGTGCCAGCTGGCCGGCACGTAGAGACCGCAACTGATCTGAGCGACAACTGGTGCCGCGGATGGTGAAACGGAAGGGAATTCGAGGGTGATTGCCCAGTAATCGGGGCAGTCAGGATTGCCGTGACAGATCGAACTGACCGTCGTTGGCTCTCGTCCCACGACGTAACGACACCAATCAATCAAGCCAACTAATTCGGCCTCGGTACGTTGAAGTTTATGGGTGTCGTCGTTCGCTTGAGGACCTCTGCCGGCGCCGTCTGGTAAACGTCGGTGGCAGAACAGTAATTGCGGGGCGCCCAAATGGGTGGCGATTAGTTCTTTGAGCCTGAGCGTCGCAGGTGCGAAACGGCGGGGGAATTCGGCCATAAAGGCGATCCCCGAGTGGTCCACCCGCTCGGTTAGCTGCATCGCCAAGTCAGCGTCAAAATTGAGCTCCGCAGCCCAGTAGACCGCCTTTCCAGCTTCGCAAGCGGCAATAATTGGCAGCCAACCTTGCCAAGCATTCTCCAGAATCAAGACCGCGTCGACGTCATTGCGAGCGACCAGGGACCGATATCCGTCGCATTTGGCCGCTCCGAACTCACGTGCCGCTTGCTCGGCGAGCAGTGGCACGTTGTTGAACACCGCGCGGACTTCGAACCGGTTATGCAACATTCTCAACGATGGCCGATGTCGTTGGGGCCAGGCTTCTCCGAGCCCGATGAGTCCCACTCGCAGCTTCATCTCGATGCTTTCAACTTGAAATTGACGCGAGCGAGGGGAAAAATCCTGGCCGGAGTCATTGTTGGAAAAGTGTTCATTTATAGCCGCGGGGGGAAACGCTGGCGGTTCCTAACTAGTTTGTTGGCCTCAGTTTATCTCGCTCGGCGACGGGGGAAAACCCGTGCACGACCTGCGCCTTCGTCTGGGGAGTGCGGAAACCGATAAAGCACCGTTTGGTTGGCTTGCCGCTTGTGGAGTCAAGCTCGACTCTTATACTCCCTCCTTAATAACCCGCAAAGTCACTGCAATCCCGACCATTCTTCCAGTTTGTGCTAATCCTCATTTGACGGGCACGGGATCTGCTTACGGGACGAGCGAGTTTTGATGCCGTCAATTGTCGGTTTCCGGAGTTATGGCGGGCGTAAAACGCTCGCTATTATTCGATTTGGGGCTCAAAGGGCTGTTCAGCCGGGCCGGTCGATCGCTCTGGTAAGGAAATGATTTTCGGAAAACTAGGAATGTGCAGGTACGTTCAGTTGCTCTCTTTTCTCAACGCCGGCACGTTGTCGGTGGACGTAATCTGTGCACCGACACGCAAGAAGGTAACAGGAAACTATGTTGTCGATGCTTCTGACTGCTGTGATTTCGATCGTCCCCGCGGGGCCTGCTGAAAAGCAAGATTATGATGAAGCATACCGAAAAGCACAGCTCAACGGCGTGCCGTTGATGGTGATTGTCAGTTCGGATGCATGCCCAGCTTGCCAGACGCTTAAGGCGAACACGATCGCCGAGATGAAAAGCAGTGGTGATTTGGAAGACGTTAGCTTGGTTGTGGTCAACAAGGATCGTGATCCTGAGTTGGCCAGCCGATTGATGCGTGGCAGGATGATTCCACAAATCATTGTATATTCGAAAGGTGGAGCTGGCTGGAAGCGGCTGCAACTAACCGGATATCAGACTCGCGATGGCGTGCGGACTCTTATTCGTAAAGCGGTCAATTTGACTCGCATCGGCACTTAATTTCTTGCGACCGAGCAGCCAGGCAGAGATTTTGACAATGAATGTGCGAGAATTTTGCCAAGTAACTCGGTAGCCCATGAAAAATTCGACGCGTTCTGTTCCGGCTCTTGATAGCTTACGGGACGGAACGCGTTTTTTTATGCGCACTTCGTCTTTTTATCGCACTTGACGCATTCTGCTCTGCGATTCCACAATCGCATCTGGTATAGAAAGCATTCCATTTCGTCACTCGCGGCCGCGGCCGGAATCATCAGCGCGATGCCATTTTCTCCAAATCTGGAACATTTGAT
>CAZHTX010000658.1:0-2782 GCA_964535475.1 uncultured Pirellulaceae bacterium | reverse complement strand
CGCTTCATAGTCAGGCTCAACCGACCCGGGTACTTGGGGCGGACCCGCCAGAGCGGAGCTGGTAACCCCGAGGGCACAGCAGGCCGCCAAGCCCGTTAGGATTCGGCTGAGCGAAAGCTTCGTTCTCAACATCACGACTGTCTCCGCGGCCCCGGTGCCGTCTGTACGCATGACCGAAAATCAGGGCGTTCCAAAGCAACAACCGGAGAAACCCCACCAGGCTCCAACTTGTCGGTTGCCGCGATCGAGGCGGAGTGACCACGAGTTTTCGGTAAAACCCGCCGTCTGAAACCGCATCGCCCCCCTTAAAATGCAAAATTGACACGCTCTCTACCGCAGTCGCTAACATAAAACCGTTGCGACCGGTCGAAACCGTCTCCGCCAAACTTATCGGCACAACCGGCGCTTCAGGTTTGATCAATTCTTCCGGTATTGACAGAGAATCCGATTCTGGTGGCTTGCAATTTGACGAATCTAAGCAAACCCTAACGATCACACAGCTTAAACGCCCCCCATCTAGTCACTTTTTTCTTTCACCGAGCGACCGGCTATGCCCCGCGAACCTGCCTCCGATCCGCGATTGCTCTCCGCTGCAACCAACGCGACGGAAATTGCCGCCGCCCAACAAATCGAAACCATCGCCGCTCAATTGCGCAGCGGCAAACTGACAATCGCCACCGCCGCTCGCCTGCTAGCCCAGCAGTTAACAGCCCAGCAGTTGACAGCCCATGAACTGACAGCCCATGAACTGACAGCCCCTGAACTGACAGCCCCTGAAAGCCCGACCGCTGCAGCAGGGCAATCGCCCTCGCCAGCATCGCCCTCGCCAGCTGCCCAGCCGCTCGCCCACTCACTGCAACCATGGACCTGCCAGCCAAGCCCACTCGGCGTCTCCAGCCAAGCCAACTCGCCGCAAGCTGACCCGCCCAACCCGATGCGCGAACCGGCAGCGCTCGGGGAAACACTGGTCTGGGACATCGAATGCCCAAACCCCACCGCGGCCCAGCTCACCCGAGAACTCTATCAATCTGGTCGCTTCCCCAGCCAACTGGCCAACGTTGCTCTCGATAACCCGCACGCCGCGAACAACTCGGCCGCACGCACCAGCTCGCGAGTGCAAATACACCGGCCTGAAGTTTTCAGGCTGGCTCAATTGTCCGCGCAACTCGGTTGGCCACCTCCGGCTGCGTTGCTGCAACATTGGCAACAGCAACTGACGTCAATCCGCCGCCAACTTGTGGACCAGCGTTGGCCGCTGTTGTTTGGACCAGCGGAAGACATCGGGATCACGGCCGAGGGGCAATTCGTTTGGGATCTATTGCCAGCCCGGATTGCTCAGTCGATGTTGTACTTGCGGCCTGAACTATTTCAGTTGGAAACGCCCTCCGGCGAAACCTTGTTGACCAACTGGCAACCACCGCCAGTCGAAAACTTGGAAGGCGATCCCGCTTGGCTGGCTGGCTGCCAAGCAATCCAACATTTGCTCGGTCAAACAACCTCGACCGACGCGGTACCAGACACACAACAGCATCACAACAATCAATTCAGCAGCCCATTCCCCGCGGAGGCAAGTCAGTCCCTAAGGCCAAACGAACAAACAAACAAACGTCTGAATCGACGCCCGCCGAAGCGATCCAGCCGGCCAACCCGGGCGATCGCCGGGCTGGTCGGCATCGGCCTGCTGATCGCCGCGGTTCCAGTGAGCAAATTCCTGCTGCGAACAAGCCCGCCGGAGCAACCACAACTTGCCACGACTCGGCAACCAACGAGCGGCCCCTTTGCCACCTCCAACGCCGCTACCGAACTGCCACCAATTAGCGAGCCGCTGGAAACGCTCAACCCCGAAACGCTCAACCCCGAATTGAACGCCACCGACTGGGACTCGGCCGCCAGCAATAACCTGGAGAGCGACAGCCTGGAAAGCTCGGGGCTGACGACGACGCTGCCCAACTGGCAGCAGGACTGGGGGCTGCTGGATGAAGAACTCAGCGAGTTCCCCGCGATAATGCCCACCGACACCGCAGAACCGGAAAAGGGCGCTGAGCCGCAAGCAAGTGTGGCGGGTGACTCCGGGACGATGCGAGTCACCGCGGCTGGCGAAGAAAAACCAGCCACTGAAATTCGGCCCACTGAAATTGCAACCAACCGGGATGGCCAGCCGGTAAACACTGCCGAATTGAATTTTGAAACAGCCCGCTGGGAAACCAGCTGGCCGTTGCCGCCAGCGGATGTGGGCGGAAAAAAATTGCTCACCGTCGCCTTGCTCGACCGCCCCGCCAAAATTCCATCCCCCGAGCAAGCCGAGGCTGGCGCGGACGCGGGGGAAGAAGCAGAGCAGGGGGGTGCCCCATTATCGTTCCGCTGGCTGACTGAAATCAGCGGCGACGACCAACGTGCCAGCCGCGGCTTGCTGGAGATTCAAGAAAGTGATGAATCGCCAGTCCGCGTCCGCGTGCGAGTGGATCTGCGACGGGGTCGGCAATTGGAGTTAAAAGTTATCACCGCGGCTACGTTGCAGCCCGAACTGGGTTGGCGAGCGGTGACGCATCAAGGAGTCATTGAACTGTCTGACAGCACGGCGGCTGCGGCGACCGAGATTGAGCAAAGTTTAAGCGTCACGCGAGCGGCTTACGAGCGGGCTGAGGAGAGTCGACAGCGATCGCAGCTGCGGGCTCGCCGGCGAATGCTCGAAGATCAGCAAGACCTCGCCAAAACTTGGCTTGAACGTTTGGCGACGCTGCGCCGCTTGCTGGCCCGCATTGAACGCGAATTGCAACTGCAA
>CAZHTX010000657.1:1452-2813 GCA_964535475.1 uncultured Pirellulaceae bacterium | reverse complement strand
ATTAGCTACGATGAGATGCTGGAGCTGGCCAGCCTGGGCGCCGGCGTGATGCACAGCCGCTCGATCGAGTTTGCCAAGAAATTCCGCGTGCCGATTCATGTCCGCAGCAGTTTTTCGGACACCGAGGGGACAATGATCGTCGATGAACCGGAGAGCGAGACAGCGCCGGTTTCGGGTGCCACGTTGACACGGGATGAAGCGCGGGTGACGGTCCACGGCGTGCCCGATGTGCCGGGGACTAGCCTGGAGATCTTTTCGCGGATCGCGGCTCGCAAGATTGCCGTCGACATGATTGTGCAGAACGTCGGTCAAGCGGGGCGGGCTGACATTTCTTTCAGCGTCCCCGTCGATGAGTTACGGGCCACGCTTGAAGCGCTTCGCGAAGCGGCCGGCACGATCGGTGTGGAACGTATCACGCATGACGACAACGTCTCCAAAGTTTCGGTCGTCGGGTTGGGCATGGCACGTCAAACCGGAGTCGCCCACCGGATGTTCCGCGCGCTGGCCGACGCGGGGGTCAATCTGCAAATGATCACGACCAGTGAAATCAAAATCTCCGCGATGGTGGCTCGCGATGCGGCTCAAAATGCTTTGCGGATCGTGCACGGTCAATTCGCCCTCGAGCAAAAACCTGACGACGCTAAATCTTGGGCGCAGATTCGCGCCGAACGGGTTGAACGCACCGATATGGCGACGCTCGTCTCGCGACTGCGCGATGATGCCTTGGAAGAACTGACTTTGACCGGCATCGCGATGGTCGATGATCAGGCGCTCGTTACGCTGCGAGGCGTGCCGGATCAACCCGGTTTCGCCGCCGACATGTTCGACGCGATTGGCCAAGCGGGCATCTTTGTTGATATGATTGTGCAAGGCATCGATGGCAAAGATGATCGCACCAGCATCAGTTTGACGGTCAAAGAAAAGGAGTTGGCTGATTGTCTAGCGGTCGCCGAGCAACTCGCGCAAAAGCATGGGTTGGATGATTACAGCGGGACGGAAAAAATCGCCAAGTTGACCGTCAGCGGAATCGGTCTGCGGAGCCATACCAGCGTTGGTACGGTGATGTTTCGTGCTCTGGCAGCAGCCGAAATCAACGTCCTGATGATCAACACCAGTGAATTGCAAGTCAACGCGGTCGTCGCCTCGGCCCACGCGGAGGCTGGACTAAACGCCCTCAAGCAGGCTTTCGCCGAGTCGCTGCAATAAGGTGCCGTCGCCGTGAAACGTTGCCTTGTCCGTTATGGCCACCTGCAGCGGATCGACTGGTTTGGCACGATTCACAGCGTCGACTGCCAACGTGGCCAAGATGTCGTCGTGCAAAACGCCGAAGGCTGTTGGTTAGGGCAAATCCTCAGCGAATA
>CAZHTX010000657.1:0-1352 GCA_964535475.1 uncultured Pirellulaceae bacterium | reverse complement strand
ACTGCCAATTCAGCACCCGTTTTGCGCGGCGAGTTGTTACGAGTTAGCGAGCGGGAGGATCAAGCACAAGCGGTGCAAGCACGCGAATTGGCGATCACTTTGCAACGGGCTGCGGCCGCTAGCTCGGCGCCGGTAATCGTTGTCGATGCCGACGTTTCTCTGGACCGGACCGTGGGACTCATTCAGTTCGTGGGAACCGCCGTTGCCGAACTGGGGCCGCTGGCCGCTAGCTTGGCTGGCGAACTCGGCTTGTCCCGCATTCAGTGGCTGCCCGCGCAAGCCGCGGTTGCTGAATCTCCGCCCAGCCCACCTGCTGTGGATTCGGCAGCGGCGGAGGGCGGCATCGCAATTACTGAAGATCACGCAGCAAACGCTATCCGCAGCGTCAGCGGTTTGCTGAGCCAACCGGCAACCGCCGAAACGGTGCGGACAGCGCGTCGATTTCGCCAGACCTTGGGGCTGATGGGGGCTTACGCCCAGAAGCTGCGCCCGTTGCCGCAACGCTCCTTACCTCAACGCCCCGAACCTGATCCTGATCCCAGCGGGGGTTATTCCAACGGGACCCGTTCCAACGCAACGCGACGTTGGATGGTCCGCGTCAAGACCACCGGCGGGGCGCTGACCAGCGGCCAGTTTGCGCGTTTGGTGGAATTGGCGGACAGGTTTGGAGACGGCACCCTGCGGCTGACCATGCGGCAGGGGCTGCAGTTTCATGGAGTGGCTTGGGGGCGGGCGGGCGATTTGCTCGCGGAACTCGCCGCCGTGGCACTCACTTCGCGCGGCAGTTGTGGCAACACGCTCAGAAACGTGACCTGCTGTCCGCTGGAGCCCGGGTCGGAGGCGGCTCGCAAAGCGCGCGAGCTGGCCAGCGACTTGGCGCGAAGATTCCTGCCTCAAGCTGCCTGGCTCGACTACTCGCTCGACACTTGCGTGACCGAATCAACTGCTGGCAACACAACTGCTGGCAACACGTTGGCGGCTTCGACGACCGATGCCGCCTATCCCGCAGGTTACTTGCCGCACAAGTGGAAGATTGCCGTTGCCACCAGCGACGACAATTGTGTGAACGTGCTCAACAATGACCTGGGACTCGTTGTCAGCGTGGGCCAGGGTCAAGAGCAAGGCAAATATAAAGGTAGCAATACGGTTTGGGTTGATTGCTACGTGGGAGGTTCGACTGCTTACCGTCCCGGTCGCGTGGGGTCGTACCCGCAGTTGGCGGTTTATTTGGGCAGGGTGCGATACGAGCGGGTTGCCCCGTTGGTGAGCGGTTTGATGGAACTGCATAGTCGCTTGATCGCAGCCGGCCCGCGACCTCAACGTCGACTGAAGTACTTGGTCCAGCGGTTGGG
>CAZHTX010000656.1:0-2815 GCA_964535475.1 uncultured Pirellulaceae bacterium | reverse complement strand
CGTGACATTGGCGGCGGGGCTGGTCCGAGGATGCGGACTTCGGCCCCTTTGAGTGTTCGCACCGCTTCGAGTTTTTCCACGATCTTTTCGGAAAAAGCTTCGGTCGCTCGCTCTTCGCTGCCCCGAATAATGATCCGAGCCACGCGGCCGTGGGGCGGATACGAATATCGCTGGCGTTGTTCCAGCTCGTACTTGACGAACTTGTGATAGTCGTGCTGCGAAGCCGCTTCGATGGCTGGGTGATCGGGGGAGAAGGTCTGCACTAACACGCGACCGCCGCGGCTACTGCGGCCGGTCCGTCCGGCAACTTGCGTGACCAGTTGGAAAGTTCGTTCGGCGGCGCGAAAATCGGGGAAGTGCAGGGCGGAATCGGCGTTAATCACACCGACCAGAGTCACATCGGGAAAGTCCAGTCCCTTGGCGATCATTTGCGTGCCCAACAAAATCGACAACTCGCCTTTGCGGAAAGCGGTCAGCACGCGTTCGTGGCTGCCCGGTTTCCGCATGGTGTCACTGTCCATGCGAGCGACCGACGCGTCGGGAAAACGTGCTTTGACTTCTTGTTCGAGTCGTTGCGTGCCCAGCCCGCTGTAGCGGATGCCGTCGAATTTACACTCAGGGCACCAGGGGGGCGTGGGAATCTGATAATCGCAATAATGACAGACCGCTTTACTGCCATCGCGGTGATGGGTGAGCGGCATATCGCAGTCGGGGCAACCGACGACGTGGCCGCAAGCTGGGCACTGAATGGAGGTCGAAAACCCGCGACGATTGAGCAGCAGGATGACTTGGCCCTGGTCGGCAATCGTCTCGGTAATCGCTTGATGCAGCGGTCGACTGATCGATCCGCCGGCACGTTGTTCCTTGAGCCGCATATCGACCAGCTGGACCGCTGGCATGGGGCGATCTTCGACGCGTTTGGCCAACGGCACCAGCGACGCGCGGCCCGACTTGGCTGCGTACCAAGACTCGAGCGACGGGGTGGCAGAACCAAGGATTAAAGGAATGCCCTCCAACGCGGCTCGCCGTCTGGCCACATCGCGAGCGTGATAGCGGGGGACCGTGTCTTGTTTGAAGGAAGCGTCGTGTTCTTCATCGATCACGATCAAGCCTAAATTGGGCAACGGTGCGAAGACGGCGCTGCGAGGCCCGACGACCACATCGACAGTGCCCGAGGCGATGCGTTGCCAGTGATAATGCCGTTCGGAGGGAGTCATTTGGCTGTGCATCACGGCCACCGAATTGAAACGATCCTCAAACCGTTGACGCGTTTGCGGGGTCAAACTGATCTCGGGGACCAGCACGATGGCTTGACGCCCGAAACGCTGGGCGTGCTCAATCGAGCGAATATAGACTTCGGTCTTGCCGCTGCCGGTGACGCCGTGCAGCAAAATATTCTTGGGCCCTCCCTCGTCGATCGCCGCGCTGATTTTCGCCAGAGCTGTGGCTTGCTCAGCCGTCAGCACCACACGTTCGGCGGAACGGACGGGCTGGCGTCCGGTAAGCGGACTGCCGACATCCATCACCCGGCGGGACTCGGCCACGACCAAGCCTTTTTTGCGTAGCTGACGGATCGGTTCGTCGGTGCACTCGGCCAATGTCGACAATTCGGGAACCGTCAACGGCCGGGAAGCGGCAATCAAATGTCGCAGGGCGGCCCGCTGTTTCACCGGCAAGGCATCGACCACTTGGTCGTCGAGCGCCTCCTTGCTGGGCATCAGGAACGTCTTTTCACGCGTGCCCGCTCCGCCGCGAACTCCGGAGGGAATCAAGGCGTCGAAGACTTGACCGGCCGGAGCTTGGTAATAGTGCGACATCCCCAACACCAACTTGACCATCTTGTCCGAGCAGAGGGGATGATCGTCGACCACCTCGGCGACATCTTTCATCGAACGAGCCGGGCGGATGCCGGTTGCGACTTGGGTGCACCAGCCCAACACACTGCGATTGCCGCGACCGAGCGGCACGCGAACACGCATCCCCGCACTCAACTGGTCGATGAATTGCGGCGGCACCCGATAGTGAAATGGCCCGTAGGGATTCTCGGCAAACACCACTTCCGCCGCCACAGTGGCATCGTCCGCTTCGACTTCCCAAGGGGGCGCGTCGAGTTCAAACAGCTCACCCTGCTGGGGATCTTCCGCCGAGAACTCTTCGGAACCTGAGCCGGACGATTTTCCAACTGGAGACATGGTGGACGGTGCTGTGGTGGTATCGGAAGGCGGACCCTCTAGGATAACGCCCCGCGTCGTCGGGACCGAAGCCCCAGGAAATAATTCTCCGTGCTGGGACTGGGGTAAATTGGTTGAAGTTTGCATTGGAATTAGGATTCGCCTGCAGATGAGTATCTCGCCGAACATCAGACCTAACAATGAAGAACCTATCCGAAAACCCAAAAGGACCGCGGCTAGCGCCAAAGCGGCTAATGGTTTTCGGATAGGCTCTAATTTGCCCTGAGGTCGTTGATTATCGACCAGGGCTGTGACACCTTTGGTCACTGGAGAAAAGTAAATTGGGAAAAAAAAATACTTTTTCGCGAATCGGGATCTTGGGCGGCTCCTTCGATCCGGTGCATTACGGCCATTTAATCCTGGCTGAAACCTGCCGCGAGCACTTGCGGCTGGAGCAAGTGCTGCTGATTCCCGCAGCCACTTCGCCGTTGAAACCGGGAGGACCGATCGCCAGCGGCCGGCAGCGGATGGAAATGTTGCGATTGGCGATCGACGAGGGCCAACATTCAGCCAGTGCCGACTCAACCAGTGCCATCTCAACCAGTGCCGACTTGCGAGTTGACAGCCTGGAACTTGATCGCGGA
>CAZHTX010000655.1:0-2820 GCA_964535475.1 uncultured Pirellulaceae bacterium | reverse complement strand
GGAAGCTACGTCACAAGGATCAGATACACGATGGCGTACACGAGGCCATTGTGACGCAAGAGACATTCGACGCTGTGCAAAAGATGCTGAAAGAGCACCGGCGTGGAAGTGGCAGACGTTTGGTTAATCGGCATAACGCATTGCTGAAAGGTTTGTTGTTCTGCCCATCGTGTGGTTACTCGATGATTCACAAGCCGACCAAGAAGAACAGCAAAGTCTATCGATACTACGTGTGCCAGACTGCAATCAAACGTGGGTATGGTCAATGCCAAACCGGATCGATTCCAGCACCGGCGATTGAACAAGCGGTCGTCGAAGGGCTCCGCTGCTTGGTCGAAGACGAAGGATTGAAATCAGAAGTCTACGAACAGTCCCAGCGTTTGACCGAAAAGCAGCGATCCAAGCTCGAGTTGCAACTGAGACAAGCACGAGCTCAGCAATCACGCGACGTTGCAGAATTGGGGCGTATGGATTCAGACGGACTGGCAGGCCAATTGAATGATCTGCGTCGCGAAGAATTGAACCAGCGGATCGACAAGGCTGAATCGCAAGTCCGCGAAATCGATGTTGCGCTCGCATCGTTGCGTGATCGCCATCTGGAACGCCGAGATGTCGACGAAGCGTTGAGCGACTTCGATCACTTGTGGTCGTTGCTGCGGCCCAACGAGCGAATTCAACTGCTTGAACTGTTGGTCGAACGCGTGGAGTACGATCGAAATGAAGGTGCTCTGGAGATCTCGTATCACCCGACTGCGATCGCCTCGTTAATCGCTCGCGATGAGGAGAATGTGTGATGGCAAAGGTTCGAAAAATTGTTGATCTCGGCGGGCCGACGCGAAGGGAAGTGGCCGTGTGCGAGGAACCGGAACTGCCCGGTACGCTGCCACGAATCACTCGGCTGATGGCTTTGGCGATTCGCTTCGACGAGTTGCTGCGGACGGGGAAAGTCCAAGATTTGAATCACCTGGCCACAATCGGAAACGTGTCGCAACCGAGGATTTCCCAGATCCTCAGCCTTGTGCTGTTGGCCCCTGATCTCCAGGAGAAGCTGCTGTTCCTGCCGCGGCTGACCGAGGGCAAGCCAGAAATCACGGAAAAGCAATTGCGTCCGGTGGTCCAACTGGAGGACTGGCAGGAGCAGCGTAAACTCTGGCGATCACTTGGTTTAGAGAAATCCGGTCTCACGGGTTAGTGGACCGGGCTGAAAATATTTCGGAAAAATTCTGTCGGGGTTGGACCAAAGGTGTCACTGGCGTTGGGTTCAATACCCCAGCCGACAGGAGGTTATGCTAGCAACGTTCAGCCGGCTTATTGACCCCATGGAGGTCCGCATCCACCGACGTATTTTCTGAGTGTTCCATGACAGGGATTAAGTTTCGCCAATTTAACGACCCAGGGCTCCTTCGTTCGATCAACCCGAAACGGTTGCGTGAGTTCTTGCTCGGTTTCACCGACCATCTCGATGCTCACGGCTTTGCCGTTCCATCGAATGATGAGTTTTCCGACGTCCAAGTCGCGCAGCTCATCGCAATTCTGAATTCCGCGTCGCGATCCGCGCCGCCGGAATTTCTCGAAGCTTTCTTTCACGCTAACGAGCTGAACAACGACCAGGGAATGGAGTCGCTGTTGCTGGCGGCTTCTAAACACGGAGTTACTTTGCCGGGCGACGAATGGTCTGCCGCCGATTTGGCGATGTTTTTGTGGATCGAGCATCCCGAAATCGTCCGCCGCGCGAATTGCGAACGCATTGTCCATCGCTTTCAATCGTTCCAGTACTACCAGAACAGATTGGTCGAGGTGCCGGATTTTTCGCACCCTACGGCAGCGGTGTTGAAGCAAATTCAGTCATCGTTGGATTCCTTTAATCGAGACCGGCATCGAGGAGGCGGTTCCGATGTTTGGATGTACGATTTCGGAGACGACGTTGCGTTTCTGCTCCGCCACGGCCGACCGATTGTGCGTGATGAAGTGATGCACAACGATCGTCCACGTCCAGATGTCCGCCGATCGGTAGGATACGACTTGGTGGTTTACAACGTGAAGACGGGCGAGCTTCGGGTGCGAGCTGAATCGATTCGCGAACGGCGATTTTATTGTCAGCTATTTGGAACACATCTCTTTGACGATCCCGGCTTTTTCCCGCACGCCGAGATGTTCGACTTAGAGCCGATAAATGATAAAGGCGAAGACATTCAGGCCGTCGTTGAGGGGCTGGGAATCGAGCAAGTCAGTTTGATCGAAATCCGCGAGTCGCTGCTTGGTGAAAACACCCTGACCACAACCTACAAGGCCAACGAAGTCTTTGCCGCGCTTGAGGAGCATCACAAACGCCTCTCGCCGAACGCAAGGTTGCTGCACGCGAGGTTTCGTTTTTGGTTCACCGACGGACAAGAGAACACGGTGACCATCTATGCCGGAAACATCCTCCGCTCCACACGTCAAAACGGCTTGGACATCATTCACCAATGGATGCTTCATCACGGTATCAAGACTCGCACCAATGAGACTCTCCCAATCACACCGTCTACGCCTTTGGCAGATCATCTCGCGAATCCCAAGCCTTCGAGCGCCGCGCCAGTTATGGCAAGCCGAACTGGGTGACCAATGGGCATTGTGTTCGCCGCTGCTCCGCGCAACAGCAAAGCTGGCAACCTGGACACTGCCTGGCATCGGCCGCTCGCCGTGTGAAGTCATCAGGCATGCCGACGGAACGTTCGTTGCGGTCGATCGCCTGCAGGGCGAGACGTTTGATGTCGCTCGTGATGACCTGTTGGTTTATCGACTCGACGTAAATGTCTTGTTCACGCAGTTGATGAACCT
>CAZHTX010000654.1:0-2823 GCA_964535475.1 uncultured Pirellulaceae bacterium | reverse complement strand
TTGATGGTCGACGCGGCCAGCAAATTCGATATTTCCATCGGGCAGCCATCTGGCCAGATCTCCCGTCTTATATAGCCGCACCTCACCCTGACCGGGCAAATCAATGACCCGAAAAGCGGCCGCCGTTTTGTCGGGCTGATGCAGGTATCCGCGGGCCAGCGCGGTGCCACCTAAATACAACTCGCCCGTCTCACCAACACCTAGCGGACGACTGGCATCATCGAGAATCACCGCCTGATAGCCGGGCAATGGTTTGCCAATTGGCATGCTCTCACCCCGCCAACCTGGCTCGGGGATAAAGACCGTTGCCGTCACGGTTGCTTCGGTCGGTCCGTAAGCATTGCACCACAAAATTGAATGATCGGCCAAATCGATCCAGCGCTGATAATGCACCGGAGAGACCTTCTCGCCAGTTGCCAGCACCATCCGCAAACTGGACGGTACCCGCTGACCCGCAGCATGCAACAGATCGACCCATTCATGCCAGTATGCGGTTGCCAGATGAAGTGCCGTAATTTGATGCTGGTTGATCAGGGCCAGTAGTTCGTTCTCCTCGTCGCTCCGCGAGCGGGGCCGCACAACCACGCAGCTGCCCACCAGCAGCGGTGGAAAAATCTCTTCGACGGCGATATCGAAGCTCAACGTGGAAAACTGTAAAGTGCGATCCCCGGGGACCAGTTGGTAAACTTGCTGATCGGCCGCACAATAGGTTGCCAGCGCGGCGTGATCGATGAGCACACCTTTTGGTTTCCCGGTCGAGCCGGAGGTATACATCAAATAGGCGTAACCGTCAGCCGGCACATCGCCCCTTGGTGAATGTTCCCCCGCGGCCGCAATGCTGGCATCATCAGGCTGAACCAGCGTTGCACCCGATTCTTTAAACAAGTCGGTGTATTTTGAATCGCATAAGATCAATTGAATGCCGGCGTCTTCAACCATCAACCGCAATCGATCAGCCGGGTACTCTGGGTCGAGCGGCACAAAGGCGGCACCTGCCGACATCACGCCAATCATCGCGGCAATTGCGGTGGCCGAGCGATCAAGACAGAGCCCGATGAATTGCGAACCCTCCGCCGCTGCGGAAGCCTGATATTGCTGCAGCCAATTGGCAATGCGATTTGCCGCCAGCTCTAGATCACGATACGACCAAACTTGATCTTCAAAAACGACAGCCGTGCGAGCGGCATGCCGCTCAGCGGCAAGAGCAAAGTGGGTTAAAAAAGTGTCTGGAGAGTTAGCCAGATCAGCCGTTAGACCTTTGGTCGCAACAGGCAGCGACGCCAAAGCAGAGTGCTCAGTTCCCATAATCAGAAATCATCAACGGCGAGACAATCGGGAGGGAAACGAGCTGGGCTGGGCTGGCAGGCTGGGCCGGCACCAACGGTTGTTGTGGTAGAGCGGATTGATCGGAATCAGACTGTTTTGCTAACGTGATCTCCACGGCACGCTCTAACAGATCAAGCCCAGCTTGCAACTCCTGATACTCGGTCGTCAGGGGTGGCAGCAACTTGACAACTTGGTCGGTGGCACCCGAGGTTTCAATCACCAAGCCTTGCTCAAAGGCCGTGGAAGAAATCTGTTGCGCGAGTTCACCCGACTGGACGTCGAGTCCCCAGATCATGCCACGACCGCGGACCTGGAAGCCGGAGTGCGGGTAACGGGCTGCTAAGGAACAAAGCCGTGATTCGATCAATTGGCCCGACTGGGCGATGCGAGTTGCAAAGCCGTCGCTTTCCCAGTAGGAAAGCAATGCGCGACCAGCCACGAAGGCGAGATTATTCCCTCGGAAAGTGCCCGTATGTTGACCGGGCGACCATCCGTCACACTCCGGTTTAATCAACAACAGGCTCATCGGCAAACCGCCGCCAATCGATTTACTCAGACAGACCAAATCGGGCTTGATGCCGCTGGGCTCAAAACTGAAAAACGTTCCGGTTCGGCCATTACCGACTTGAATATCATCAACGATCAACAGCACGTCATGTTGCTGACACAACTCGGCCACGCGACGTAGCCAATCGACCTTGGCAACTCGCACGCCCCCCTCGCCTTGTATGGTTTCCAGGATCACGGCCGCAGGTTTAGGCAACCCGCTGCTGGAGTCGGCGAGCATTTTCTCCAATAACAGACTCGTATCAAAATCTTCCAAATAACCATCATAAGGAAGATGCGTGACGTTGTTATGAGATCCGTAATGTTCGTCGTGATAGTACTGATTGCCGGTCAGCGCCAGGGAACCCAAAGAGTGGCCGTGGTAGGCGTTGGTAAAGGCAACAATGTGGCTGCGTTGCTTAAGTTTGCGAGCCAACTTGGTGGCCGCCTCCACGGCATTGGTGCCGGTGGGGCCGGTAAATTGCAGCTTATAGTCCAGCTTCCTGGGCCGCAAAATTGTGTCGGTGAAGGTATTTAGAAAACCGACCTTGGCTTCGGTGGCGAGATCCAAACCGTGCTGGACTCCATCTGCCGCGATGTATTCGAGCAGAGCCGCTTTAACGAGTGGGTTGTTGTGGCCGTAATTGAGCGCCCCGGCACCGGCAAAAAAATCCAGATAACGACGCCCATCATGAGTCGTCAGCCATGAGCCCGTGGCGGACTGAAACACTGCTGGGAACGAACGAACATAGCCGCGAACGGCCGATTCATGGCTGGCGATAGAATCCAGCATCTGTACACTGCTCATGTGCGAAATTCGCTAAAATCGTGCAAGAAGGCCATACCCGGAAGTCTCGGACATTCACTTCGTTCCACTCTTCGCAATCACCATCGGGCAACCACTTTGAACTGGCCGGAAATGAAGCCGTTAGTCAAAGCTAGGTTACGCCC
>CAZHTX010000653.1:0-2826 GCA_964535475.1 uncultured Pirellulaceae bacterium | reverse complement strand
GGTTGCTGTTCGCCGCCTGGTTGCTGTTCGCCGCCTGGTTGCTGTTCGCCGCCTGGTTGCTGTTCGCCACCCGGTTGCTGTTCGCCACTCGGTTGTTGTTCTGCACCCGGTTGCTGTTCACCGCCTGGTTGTTGTTCACCGCCTGGTTGCTGTTCGCCGCCTGGTTGCTGTTCGCCGCCTGGTTGCTGTTCGACACTCGGTTGTTGTTCGCCTCCCGGTTGTTGTTCGCCTCCCGGTTGTTGTTCTTCACCCGGTTGTTGTTCTTCACCCGGTTGTTGTTCTTCACCCGGTTGTTGTTCTTCACCCGGTTGTTGTTCGCCTGCGGGTTGTGCATTGTCGCGCTCGTTTCCAGCAGCTTGATCTCCAGCAGCTTGGTTATCTTGCGGTTGTCGTTGAGCGTCTTGCGGTTGTTGTTGCCCGTTGCCGCCTTGAGATTCTTCTTGCTTGCGTTTGAAGTAATCTCGCATCCGCTCAATGGCTTCGCCATCGTTGCTTGGCGGTTGATTAGGCGACTCGCGATCCGCGGATTGGCTGCCGTTGCTATCGGTCGCCGACTGCGACCCGTCGGTTGATTGAGCCTGATCCCCAGCGGCCTGGTCTCCAGCGGCCTGGTCTCCAGCGGCCTGGTCTCCAGCGGCCTGGTCTCCGGCGGGCTGATTCCCAGCGGCCTGGTCTCCAGCGGCCTGATCTCCAGCGGCCTGATCTCCGGATTGGCCTTGTTGGCTTCCTTCGCCTTCTTGGCTTTGGCGATCGGCGGAGTCTTGTGGTTCTTGGTTCGCGTTAGAATCGCCTGTTTGTGAACCGTTGTTCTCTTCGGATGGTTGTTGATTATCGTCAGCGGGAGGTGAATCCCCGGAGGTTTGGTTTGCGTCGGATTCACTCGACTCGCCGGAGCCGCCGCTTCCTGAACCTTGTTTGTTTTGTTCGTCGCTTTGGTTCTCCTGTTCGCTACCGCCCTCGCCGCTGGAACCGCCTTCGCCTTCGCCAGCTTGGCTATCAGCTGCTTGGCCCTCGGCGCCAGCCCCGCCCCCTTGCTCGCCTTCGCCTTCTTGCTGGTTATCTTGTTGCTGCTCGCCGCTGGCTTGATTGTCTTGAGGTTCCAGCCCGTCGCCATCTTCGACCGGCGAGTTACGTTTGGGAGGCGCGACAATTTGAAGCTCAATCGGATCGGAAACGGACTCGATTGGTTGTTGGCGAGGTTCGATGGGCAGTGGTCGGTTATCGCGGGCAACGGCTTCGATTGTGATCGTGTCGCCGACGTTGAAGCCGAGATCCGAGGGGCGAAAACGGTAGAGGGCGATTTGGTTTCCACGCACACCCTGCGGGTCTGAAAATAGCACCGGTTCGTACTCGACCCGCGTCTTACGGCGAATTCTCAAGCGAATTTCTGACAAGCCAAAGTCGGGATCGAGGGCGCGGACTTCGATTAATTGCTGCGAGCCGAGGGGAACATCCTTGGGCCAAGTGGCCGGAACCGCGATTCGCACTTCGGGGGCGAGATCGGGAATGACTCGCACCGGGTAGACAATTGGGTCAGGGTTAGCTGTTTCGGTTTCGTCCCAGACGCGCAAGCGATAGCTATCGATCGCTGGTGCTCCGCCACCGCCCAGTTTCGCGCGGAGGTCCCAAGTGGTGGACACTGTCTTGCCGTCGGAGGAAATGTCGAGTTCGGCAAAACCAGCTGTGGCGGACGAGCGTCCATTGACGCTCCGCGGATTGAACTCAATTCGCCCTCGTTCGACCGGGCGATTGGTGGCTGCCGTGATCGTCACCGTGGTCCCGGAGAGCGCTTCGATGTTTCCGGTCCTGAGCACGCGGCGGGGCAAACCGGTGTAAGCGGGTGGTGAATACTCCACTGAGTTAATCACCAGCGTCGGCTCGTCCCGCACGGCGATTTGATAAAGCTGTGACTGGGCATCGCCGGCAGAAATCTGATAAGAAAAATTTTCCGCCATCAGTTCGGATGGTAGCTCGCCGACAAAGAGTCGTGGCGTGTCGGCTGGTCGCATTGCGATGGAGCTGGTCGTAGCCGGGCTGCGAACATCAACTCGTGGAAGTTCGTTCTTGAGCAGCCCTTCGATCTTGGCGGTCACCTTCAGCGGGCGACCGAACACCGCCTCGCTGTCCCCAGGAGTCACTTCGCTGATCCGCACTCGCGTGGGTGGAGCGATTTCAGCCAACGGAGCCGCTAAGCGACCGAGCGACTGAAAACTGCTGGAGGGAAACAAGGCAAAATAGAAAGCTAGCAGCGCGAAAATGCCGAGCGCGATCATTGCCAACCGCATCGTCCCGGCCGACTCCGAAGGCATCGTCATGCCGGCTGACTTTAGCTGTCGCGCGGCGCGGGCTCCGATCGAACGGACGACAATGCCTCGCAACCCGCCAGCCCCGCGATCTTCCCGCAAAGTGACGTAGCTGGTCAGGGCGTGCCGCAGTTCGGGCGCGTCCTGTTCGAGGCTGAAAGCGGCGTATTCCGAGCTGACTCGCATCCTCAGCAGTGGATAAATGCGTTTGACGATCCACCAACCGGCCAACCCCACCGCCAACATCGCCAGCAGCAGGCGGGCCACTTTGTCCAGCCCCCAAATCCATTGATCGACGATGGTAAAGATCAACAGTCCAGCCATCCCCACCGTCACCAACCGCAGCGTGGCATTGGCCAGCGCCGAACGCCACAACGCCGCTCGGGCCGCCGCCAAGTGTTCTCCGATCAGGATATCACCGGCGTCGGGTGGCGGGTCGCCAGGTTTATCTGGATCGCGAGGTTTGTTGGGGAGAGCGGAAACAGCCGACACGAAACACCGCTGGGATAAGGAGAAAAGCAAG
>CAZHTX010000652.1:0-2827 GCA_964535475.1 uncultured Pirellulaceae bacterium | reverse complement strand
CCGGACCCAAAGGCCGCATCGGGATCGGCATCACGCGATCGACAAAGATGGAAAAAATCAAACCGACGATCGCCGAGGGGATGGCCACCAACAGACCCACGAAAATCATCATCCCAATATCGACACCCAACGTGGCCGAGACCAACAAGGGCCCCGGCGTCGGTGGGACCAGTGTGTGGGTGATCGCTCCGCCCGTGGCGATTGCCATCAAGTAACGTAAGTAGTGGCGTCCGGTGCGGCGATGTAAGCTGCGAGCCAGAGGGACCAGCAAGTAAAACACCGTGTCGAAAAAGACTGGCACGGCCAACAGAAAACCACTTCCCATCAACCCGGCTGAGGCTTTGCGTTCGCCGGTTAGATTCACTGCCGCTCGCACAATCCGATCGGCCGCACCACTGTCGAGCATGCACTTTCCGATGATGGCAGCCATGGCGATCACAATCCCCACATCGCCTGCCGAACCACCAAAAGCCGTGACGACAGCGTCCATCCTGGCTCCCGGATTTCCCCCCACCATCAAACTGACAACCAGGGCGGCAATGATCAAAGAGAGGAAAGCATTGATCTTAAAGCCGATGATCAAGCCTAAAACGACGGCAATCCCCACGGCCAGCACGAAAAACGGATACATGGGCACCGCCGCGGCGGTTGGCTCTAGCCCGCCGATGATGGCTTCCGCGTCTGCCGCCTCGCCGCTGACTACGGGCGGCTGTTGTCCCCAGCTTTGAGGAATTTCAGCCACAAGTTGGGACGCGAACAGCAGCGAGCAGATGAAGAGCAGGCGATACACGGCATGAAATCTCGTCGAAAAGGTGGGTGGCGGGAACCTAAGAGGATGGCAGACGGAGCGGCCAGCTTCAAGATGGACTTAAAAACCGGCGGCTTGACCATCCTTTCGCGACTCGCTGGCCCCGTAATACACGTCCTGTTCGGCGTCGTAACGAATCGCCTGATAGCCACCGTAGGGACCGACAGCCCACTGGACTTTGTGTCCCCGTTCCATCAATTCCCGCACCGTCTCGTAAGCGAAGCCAGATTCTAATTGCACCTGGCCACCATCGGTCATCTCCTCACCGGTTGGTTGCGAGGAACCAACGTGAATCAACCGCGGGGCATCGCCCGCCTCTTGAATGTTCATCCCAAAGTCGATGATGTTCATCATGATTTGAGCGTGTGCCTGAGGCTGCGTCGCTCCGCCCATCACACCAAAGCTGAGAAACGGCAAGCCATCTTTGGTGACGAAGGCGGGGATAATGGTATGAAAGGGTCGCTTGCCCGGTTCATACGAATTTGCCATGCCGGGACGCAAATCAAACAACTCGCCCCGGTCTTGCAAACAAAACCCCAGACCGGTCGGGCACATCCCCGATCCCATGCCACGGTAATTGCTTTGAATCAAAGACACCATGTTGCGATCCTGATCGGCAACGGTTAGGTAGATGGTGTCGCCCCGTTCCAAGGCCGGGTTCCCAGCCGCCACCCGCCGCGTAGCGCGATCGGGCCGAATTAGCGCGGCGCGCGTTTTCGCATAAGCGGGCGAAATCAGTTCACCAACGGGGATCTCGGCAAAAGCGGGATCGGCGTAAAATTTCGCCCGATCTTCGAAGGCCAATTTTTTGGCCTCAACGAAATAATGTAAATGCTCGGGGCTGCCAAAACCAAACTTGGCAATCTCATACTGTTCGAGCATGCCTAAGATTTGCAAAGCGGCAATGCCTTGGCCGTTGGGAGGCAATTCCCACAAATCATAACCACGGTAGTTATATGACACCGGCTCCACCCATTCACTTTCATGAGTGGCAAGATCCTCATAAGAGAGAAAACCATCATGCTCTCGCATAAAAGCATCAATGGTCTTGGCGATGTCACCCTTATAAAAAGCGTCGCGACCACCGTTGGCAATCGCCGTAAGTGTGTTGGCTAATTGCGGGTTCTTGAAGATCTCACCTTTGGCGGGCGCTTTACCGCCAGGTAAAAAGGTTTCTTTGAAGCCGGGGTATTTGCCCAGCCGCTCACTTTTCTGCCAATAATGGGCGATCAATTCCGAGACCGGAAATCCCTCTTCGGCATAGCGAATCGCCGGGGCCAAGATCTCCGGCATGGGCATTTTCCCAAACCGTCCATGCAATTCAAACCAACCATCCACACAACCTGGAACCGAAACTGGCAAAGGCCCCAGGGCGGGTATCGATGTTAGCTTCCTGCGTTGAAACTCCTCGATCGTCAAAGACCGTGGTGATCGACCGCTGGCGTTAAGCCCATAGAGTTGCTTGGTTTCATTATCCCAAACAATCGCAAACAGGTCCCCTCCGATCCCGTTGCCCGTCGGTTCCATTAAACCCAAAGTGGCGTTGGCCGCGATTGCCGCATCAATGGCGTTGCCCCCTTCGCGAAGGACTTGCAAGGCGACTTGCGTGGCCAACGGCTGGCTGGTGGCGGCCATCACGCGAGGTGCAATCACTTCCGAGCGGGTGGCAAAGTTGCGACCGGTGATCCTGTCTTGGGCCGAAACCCGCGCCGGCAAAGTGCAGATGAAGAACATCAGCATTGCCACTCCGAGCAGACTCGATTTCAGCCATTGTCGGTTCGCCAGTGGCAAATCATGCGCGGGTGGTGAACACGTTGCGGGCGAACTGGCTTGACGGAGCCTGATAGCATTAAACGAAAATCTCACTGTGGCGGCCTCGGGCGTTGAGCGAAGAAATCAACGCTCCACTGTATTCGCCACCGACAGCGGTGAGAAGCATGTTAGGCCGCCGAACGGTCTGATTCGCCCGGTTCAGGCAGAGTGGTCGGCTCTACGGCACTGTTTTGCTGGTCGGAGAAT
>CAZHTX010000651.1:0-2830 GCA_964535475.1 uncultured Pirellulaceae bacterium | reverse complement strand
CGTCACGCCAGCCGCCGGCTTCTCGGGTGAAGTGCGAGTTGAAGTGGGAGTACGAGCCGCCAGCACCTCGCCCAGCACGAATCCCTCGACACGTTCCTCGACCATGGACTTGCAAGTCCTCTCCGTCAACGTGGGGCCAGCAGCGCCCACCGGGATAACGCTGCAACCGGCCAGCGACTCAGGACTTAGCGCCAGCGACGGAGTTACCAACCTAGCTCCAATCGGCTTTACCGTGACGGGCGTTAACCCGGGGGCCACCGTCGAAATCTTGGCGGGCGATGTGCAGATTGGCGTCGGTCAAGCCACGGGCACTTCGGTCACCGTCGTAACCAATAATTTTGCTGCCTTGGGGAACGCCACGCACACCGTGACTGCCCGCCAAACGGTCAACAACGTGGTCAGCAGCAAATCACCTTCAATTACCGTCACTTACGACACGGTTGTTCCTGCGGCAATTTCCGAACCCGCCAGCCAAGCGACAGTCGGTGTCGACTACGTGGCCGATTTGCAGAGCGACGAGGAAGGTTCTGGGCTCCGCTACGAATTGGTATCGGGACCGACAGGTTTGACGATTGCCGCCACCACCGGCTTGATCACTTGGACACCCACCGCCGACCAAGCTGGCGATCAAGATGTCATCGTGCGGTTAACCGATGCGGCGGGTAACGATCGCGAGCAGACGTTTTCCATCAACGTGGGTGCCGAACCGCTGGTCACCGTCCGGCTGGAAGCCACCGACTTGGATGGCAACGTGCTGACGCAGTTGGCTCCCGGCCAAGAGTTCAATGTGAACATCTTCGGCGATGATGAGCGGCTGTTTGGCCAAGCCCAAGGCATTTTCGCGCTCTACCTTGATATTTTCTTCGATGAAAATTTGGCGGAACCAAGCTTCTTTACTCCAGAAGCCACCGCCGCGGACCCTGATCCGGCTCCCACCATTTTCACCTACTCCGATCTATATAACAGCGGCAAATCGGGCACTCCAGGAACGGGTGTGATCGAAGAAGCGGGCGCTTTTTCTTCGCAAAGCACTTTCTTGGGTCCCGGTGAGCGATTTATCTTCTCCGCTCGCATGCGGGCCTTGGAAGCCGGCACGCTGACAATTACGACCGATCCGGCTGAAGATGATGGCAACGAAGTCGCGCTGTTTGATCGCGATGACGAAGTACCGGTCAATCGTGTCAGCTATGGCTCGTTATCGATCGAGATTGACGCCAGCTTCTCGGCTCAACCCGATGCGGCCACCGTTAACGAAGATAGCACGGCTAACACCATCGATGTGCTGGCCAACGACACCGTTCTGAGTGCCGGAACGACGCTCACGATTGACAGCGTCTCGACCGAATCGAGCGAAGGGGGCAGCGTCACCACCGATGGATCGATCGTCTCCTACTCGCCGGCGGCTAACTTCTTCGGGACCGACACGTTCACCTACGTCGTCAGCGACCAAACGGGCAGCTCGCAGACTGCCACCGTGACCGTCAACGTGACCAGCGTGAATGACCCACCCACCGCAGTCGACGACGCCATCGAATTGGCTGGCAACACGCAAGACAATCGCATTGACGTGCTCGACAACGATACCGCTGCACCCGATACCGGCGAGACCCTGCGATTGGACTCCGTCGGCATCCCATCCAATGGCGGCAACGTGCGGATCGGCACCGGCGGCACCCACTTGCTCTACACACCGGCGGAAGGCTTCGTGGGGACTGAAACCTTCTCTTACACGTTGTCGGATGGAACGCTGACCGACACCGCCACAGTGACCGTTACGGTCAATGATTCCAACCCACCACCCACCGCTGTCGACGATAGCTTTACCATCACCGAGGATGCCGCCAGCGCCGATTATGACGTGCTGGCCAACGACTCCAACGACGATCCCGACGAGACGTTCGCCCTCAGCGCGATCGTCAGCGTTGATAACGGGACGGCCACGATCAGCCCCGATGGCACTCAGCTCCGCTATCAACCAAACGCCAACTTCTTCGGGGAAGATCGCGTCGTTTACTCGATCCGAGACAGCAACGGAGCGAGCGCTTCGGCAACGGTGACTTTCACCATCACTGCCGTGAACGATGCGCCACCGGCGCCCACGATTGAGCGCAGTTTTGCTCGCGGCTCAACCGCCGTCGCCGTTCTCGATGTGGAAACGCTGAATCAACAGAACGTCGACGGCTTCGAAGCGTTGACCTTCCAGTCGGTTGGCTCCACCACCGCCGGTGGTACGGTCCAAATCGAGGCCAGCAGCGGACGGGTCTTATACACGCCTCCGTCGCCCACTTTTATCGGTGACGACTCCTTCACTTACACCGTCGCCGATCCGGGCGACCTAACTGCGGAAGGAACGATCAACGTCAGCGTCCTTGACTTTACCCCGCGTGATTTTGATGTCGTGATTCGTCCGGACCACCTGTCAGCCGCGACAATGCCGTTCTCGGGAGATTTCCAAGTCCAACTGCGGGGTACGAATTTCCAAGGCGTTCCGGTCAATGCCAGTCAAGCCATTGATCCGACAACCGGCGTATTCCGCTTTGCCGACCAAGCTCCCGGTGATTACGAAGTCGTAATTCCAGGCGTACCTTTTGTGTTTGGCGGCGAGAGCGAGCGAGTGATCCCATTCAGCTCAGGGGAAGATGAATCCTCACCCGATCCCATCGACGTGCCGGTTGGAAACCTCAAATCAGAGTATGTCACAAGACGCGATTTCCTCCGGTCCGCTTCACTGCTCTCTGCCTTTGTGGCGGTGCGTCCCGGTGAACATCATCAATGGATCTCGATGCCAGAGGTGGAAGGAATCCCCGAAAACGTCGTGATTTCCCTCTCC
>CAZHTX010000650.1:0-2835 GCA_964535475.1 uncultured Pirellulaceae bacterium | reverse complement strand
GCGATTGTCCCCAATAGCTCGCAGCCTACATGAAACAGCTGAGGACAGCGGTTTTACATTGTAGAGCGATTGTCCCCAATAGCTCGCAGCCTACATGAAACAGCTGAGGACAGCGGTTTTACATTGTAGAGCGATTGTCCCCAATAGCTCGCAGCCTACATGAAACAGCTGAGGACAGCGGTTTTACATTGTAGAGCGATTGTCCCCGATTGCTCCCAGCCTACATGAAACAGCTGAGGATAGCGGTTTTACATTGCAGACGTTTCTAAAGTTGACTTTCCAAGTCTGCTTCCAACAGACTGAGGGATGTGGGGTGGGATCGGACTTGCACCGGCTCTCCCCCGCTAAACAAGACGTAGGTGGGACAAATCGTGCCACCATATTTTGCAACCAAGGCGGCATTCTTGCCAAAGTCGGCTCGCACAACCTTCGCTCGTCCCTTAAATCTCTGGGATAGCTCGAGCATGTCTGGTTTCATCGCTTGGCAGCGTTCACAATTGAAATCGACTCCGAATTCAACCAACACCGGCCCGTCATCCGTAGCCTGCTTGTTGACAATCTGCTGTAACGCGGCTCCGGAGATCACCGGTAGGGATCGCTCGTACAATGGTCCAAAGTTGACCTCCGCCTGGTTACGTTCGCAACCAGCAAAGATGGCGAATAGCAGGCTAAAGAAAAGAGCAATCCGGTTCATGGTCGTCTCCCCAAGGTAATCGTTCGATCGAAGTGTGCCAATCATTCGGTAAAGTCAAGCCAGCCCGCGCCCGCTCCGTCGACAGAAAGGTCAATGTAATTTGACAGCTGCAGGGACTCGATACTTTCGGTACCTGGATCCGTTTTGAAACCGATCGATGCTACCTTGGCCGCTCGCCCCTCGGGGACGAGCGAGAGCAGCAGTCGAAATTCCGGGCCACGCAGAATCCAGGTTCGCGAATCAAACTCAGTGATGCTCCAGCCTAGCTTCTCGAACTCAGTTCGCATGCCAGCGGCGGCGTCGCGCGGTACCGCCACTGTCAAACTGGTGATGTTCCTCATGAGCTTGTTCTGGTGATCATCTTGCTCACCAGAATCTTTTCTCGGTGCACTTTCGTCGGGTAGCTCGTGCCCAGCTTCTTCACCCGCTTCCCGTTGCGGCGAAATCGAAGGAATCTCGTCGACTCGAAAAGCGTTGATGGATTGCATTGTTATCACCCGCTCAGGCTGCTCCCGTTCGACTGACCTCGCGACAGACAAACTGACTCCAAAACTTCCAACGGGATGCCCATGCTCATTTCCGGGGCTGAGAATTTGCAGATAGGAGTCGCGCCCTTGCAGGAGGAGCACTGTGTTCTGATCGTTGACGTCAGTGAGCGCCAGGGAGTTGCGGCCGGTCGTCGCCAATTGGTCTCGGACAAACTCCGAGTCGACGAGCACGTCAAATTCAGCTTGACTCAAGACCAAATACAGATGGCTGAAAGAGGTTTTCGGCGAGCTTGGTTCAGGGTTCTCCCAAGAAGCTATTTCAGCATCCAGTTCCGCATCGGTCATCAGGGGAAGTTTGGCGATGAGGTGATCGGGATGGCAAACTCCATTGCCGTTGTCCATCCAATCTCTCAAGAATGCGCCGGCTTGCTGCGGCGAGGACAGCGGATCCTCGCGCAAGCGACGGTGTTCGGCGAAGAGCCGCGCGGCGTCGCGACGCAAGCGGATGTCCTCCGGTTGCAGTTGGCTCAGTTTGGGAACGGCATAGACAAACCGCCCCGTGCGACTGCCGCGGGTGGGGATCTGTCGAAAGTCCCGCTCGATAAACTCGCCGGTCGTCCGCTGGTGCATGCCAGCCTCGACAAAGAAGTCGATCGCATGCCGCGGATAGCCAAACACCAAGCCCAGTCCCCGCCAGCGATCACCCGGTTGCCGGCAGCGTTCGATCATTAACATTACTTCGCCGGGCGGAGTATCTACCGTGATCCCCAGACGTGTGAAGAAAGCTTCTTGCTCTTCGATGAGCTTTCGCAAGCTGGGCAGATGGACAACGTAAGCCGATGCGTAACGTTGTCCGTTTTGCACCGCCCCGTACAGCAGGACATCAGCGAAAAATATCTCGGGAATGTTCCAGGGAGCAAGTGCCGCGCGGACCCCTTTGACTTCGGACAGTGCACCGCCTTTTGCGGGCTCGTTCGGGTCAGCGGAATCGTCAACGCCAGCGGAACCGTCAACCGTGTAATAACCTCCCCAGAAACCCTCGGAAACTGGCTTGAGTTGCCCGACCAGCGT
Organism: uncultured Pirellulaceae bacterium; assembly: GCA_964535475.1. Taxonomy (GTDB): domain Bacteria; phylum Planctomycetota; class Planctomycetia; order Pirellulales; family Pirellulaceae; genus Laterigemmans. Next base: position 582 of record CAZHTX010000650.1, on the reverse strand, counting down.
GTAGAAGGCTTCTCCATCCAAGGCCTTGGCCAGCAGTTTTTGCGAGAGTTCTCGCGTTTCCTCTGGCAACGTTTCGATCGCGAAGAATGACGCACGGGGAATCGCCCCGGCGTGGGGCGCGACTGCGATCGAGCGCGCCGCGGAGATAGTTTCTTGTGCCGGCGCGGCCCGTTCGTTGTGACAAACCACGGCGCATACTGTCAAACATGTCAGCAGCAGGCGGAGGGAGGTTTTTGCGAAAAAGTACATTGGGTTCCGGGGGAGCTGCCAAAGGGTGCCGTGGACTGATGGGTTATTCACTGGGTTCTAAGTTAATCGCCAGCAGTTTGGTAATCAGCGTTAGCCGCTCCGCGTTTGCTGGTCGGCGAATTTTATCAACTGTGGGCAAGTATTGTCGCAGATTAATCGTGGTGACGCCGTGCATTCGCAACCGCTCGCGAAACACGGCGGTGTCTAGCGTCTCCCGCGAGTCGTCAAAAACATAGTGGGTGGCATGTCGCAGCGCAAGAGCCCGTGAGTTGATGCGGCAACCGGTTCTCCATCGTGGTGTGGTAGTCGCCGGTCCCGAAGTAGGAGCGCTCG
>CAZHTX010000649.1:0-2839 GCA_964535475.1 uncultured Pirellulaceae bacterium | reverse complement strand
GCCGCTTTGGCGCTAGCCGCGGTTCCGTTAGCCGCTTTGGCGCTAGCCGCGGTTCTTTTGGGTTTTCGGATTAGTTACTTATTAACTTAAGCAGGAGGAGAAACACGATGTTTGAAGTACAAACCGGACAGTGCGGTGTGTGCACTCATTTCGGCGAGCACCATCCGCAAGAGGAAGAGCTCGTGCAAATCCACCAGCAACACAAAGCACCCGAAGACTTTGTGGACGAGTGTGGTCATCCACAACACGCCGCTTTGAATTTGAAAGTGACCGCAATCAGCGGTTGCGATGCTTTTGAACCCGTGTCCGCGGACGGGCCAGCTTAACCCACAGTGTCAGCAGACCGGCTTTGCAGCGAGCGGTGAACTCGCCGCTTACGTGAGGCTGGCTTACTTGAGGCTGGCTACTTAACGCGGGCTACTTAAGGCGATGTTGCAGGAGAGCTTGCAATCAAGCCGGTTCGGTCCCCACGGAGTTGGCTGAACTGGCTGCGTTCACCGAACTGGCTAGGCGGCCGGCCATCAAGTCGGCTAGCGGCCGGGTGGCGTCGAGTCGCTGCAACACGAGCTTAATTCCCGCCGTGATTGGCGTCGCCAAAAACATCCCAATCGTCCCCCACATGATTCCCCAAAACATCAGTGCCAAGAGAATCGTGACGGGATGTAGATCCGAAGAATCGCCCATCAGCTTTGGCTCAATCACGTTACCGCTGATCAACTGAATGGCACTGGCGGTAACCATCACGGCAGCCATCCAACCCAAACCGGCCTGCGGATGCAACACCACCAGGGGCAGCGGCAGAATCGTGGCCAATAATGGCCCCACGTTGGGAATGAAGTTCAGCAAGAAGGCCAAGACGCCAAACGTGAGCGCCATCGGCACGCCAAACAACCACAGCGTCATGCCGAAAGCGAAACCAGTTACCAAAGAGATACCGGTTTTCAATGACAAATAGGATCGCACCTGAAAATCAATCTGGTTCAATGTTGCGTTGGACGATTTATCAGGCGAACCGATTAACAGAAAAAATACATAAATCAGCACGATCACGCTGCTCGAAAACAAGCCCAGCAGCGCTTGGGAGATGACAGAAATACCATCCCGCAAAATCGAATCCAAGAAACGCCCCGCCCGTGATTTGCCAATCGCACCACCCAGCCCCGCCGATGGAGGCAACACCGGTGGCGGAGCCACTCCGGAGAGCGACCCCAGTGCCGTCGTCTCACCGCCTGTTTCCGCCCCAGCAAGCTCTGCTGGCTCTGGCTCTGCTGCCAATTCAACTGCTTCCGGAGCGGGCTCCGCTGGTTGCTCCGCAGTCAAGTCGAGTGGATCTTGCGGTGGAATGCGATCGTCGATCAACAGGCCCTTATTTAGAAAGGTCGCCGCCCATTGGTCAGGGAAGGAATCTTCCACTTTTTGAACGATTTCGAGCACACGTTGACGGTATGCATCCGCGTTTTGAGACAAATCGATCACCGAAGCCCACAGCGCGAGCCCGAACAGCACCAACATAAACATGCCGGTCAAAAAAGTGATCCCCGCGGCGATCACGCGGTTCACACCAAGTGACTGTTCGAGCGTGATCAAAATCGGCCGTAAACCACTGACCACAAACCAAGCGACGACCAAGGGCACGAGGACGGGCCGCAACCAATAAACTAAGTAGATGATTGCCGCAGCCGCCAACACCATCAGGCAAATCGTCTGAATTTTCTGGTGTGGCTGAGGATTGGTAGAGCCAACAACGCTCATGAGCTACGATCCTTTTGTTCAGGTGGAAATATCGGAGCGATCGCGATAATAGTTGTAACCGCAGCGAATTGCCCGGTTAGTTGCTTGGTTCCGCGTTTGCGAGCCCCCGTGATCGTCGGCCGTTTGACTATTCTAAAGCCTCGTTCGCTTCACGTTTGACGTGGCTCGCCCGCTGATAGAATAGGTTCATTTTCTCGCTACCTGCTTATTTGGTTCGGGCCTCACCCGACTTGCCCATGCCACTTTATTGGTTCCTGTTGGTAATCTCGGCCCTCGCCAGCGATTCGTTGCCGGCCCGAGATGTTCCCGTGCTGCGAGCCGTCATGGCCAGCTTGGGAGTCTTCGTCGGCTGGGCGTTGCTGGCCCGTTTGGCTGCCCGCTCGGCTTCGCGTCAAGTGCTCTCCGGGGACGTCGGCTACGGAGCGGCGGCGGTCGCGTTTGGCGTGCAGATGGACCTCATGCGCTGGCTGGGACTGGCGATCAGCACGCTGATGTTAGTCGGTTTTGGGCTGGCTGGATTATTAGACCAGTTGCCGTTGATCGACCAATCGGTCGCATTGCGTTCCTTGTTACTGTTATCACCCGCCCTGTTGGCAACGGCTTGGTCGTGGTTTTGTGAATTACGCTTTGATGCAGCGACGCATCCACGGCAGATCGACACGCGTTGGCTGCAGTACTTGATCAACATGTTTCGCATGCAGGCGGCCTGGCTGGTGGTGCCAGTCTTGGTGCTGCTGACTTTAGTTGACATTTGCCAGCTTGCTTTGGGGATTGATCCAGCCAGCGGTGCGATGGTCGGCGGGCTGTGCGCGCTGGTCGCTCTGCCGCTGCTGTTGCCGACGATCTTGGGCAAGATTTGGAAACTGCATCCGATCGAAGATCCTCGTTTGGCCGATTGGTGCCAGCAATTGCTGACCGCCACCGGAATTCGCGGGCTGAAAATCTTGCGTTGGGAGACGGGTGGATCATTTTGCACGGCCATGGTGGCTGGCTTCTTACCAGGCTTTCGCCGGCTGTTACTCTCCGACGCCTTGCTGTGGCGACTGACCCCGGCCCAGACGGCCATGGTGGTGCTGCACGAGTTGGC
>CAZHTX010000648.1:0-2908 GCA_964535475.1 uncultured Pirellulaceae bacterium | reverse complement strand
GTCATGCCTCGGAAGTTACCGTTTGGCGGCAGACGCCCCACTCGAAAACGTTTGAGGAATTGCACCGCCGCCCCAAAGCCAAGGAGATTGCTCGCAACTTGGGTGTCCGTTCGATTAAATATGATGATCGCTGCATCGGCTGTCATTACACGCAGAAAATGGAAGCGGGCAGCCCCGTCACGGTGGCTGGAGTCTCCTGTGAATCGTGCCACGGCGCGGCTGCTGATTGGTTCGACGGGCACCACGACTATGGTGGACCGGCCGTGACGCGGCAAACCGAGCCGGCGGAACATCGTCAGCAGCGGATTGCCACCGCGATTGCGCAGGGCATGCGAAATCCCTCGAATGTGTTTCTGATGGCTCAGAGTTGTTACCGTTGTCACACGGTCCAGGATGAGCAGCTGGTTAACATTGGTGGCCATCATCCGGGGAGTTTGGAGTTTGAATTCGTCAGCTGGTCACAAGGTTTGGTCCGGCACAATTTTGTCCGCAGCGATGGCCAGCAGAACTTGGAGAGTTCCCCCGGCCGCATGCGGCTGATGTTTGTCGCTGGCATGATGGCTGACTTGGAAGCCAGCTTGCGTGCCACGGCTGCCGCCACGGAGGTCGCCGCTTTTGGAATCAACGCAGCGGAACGGACGGCGCGGGCTGCGGCCCGCCTACGAAGCGTGGGTGAAAAAACTGGAAATCCCCAAGTGCTGGCCGCGGTCGACATCTACGACAATGCACGCTTAATCATCAATCAGCGAGAGCCATTAACCGCCGCGGCGGATAAAGTTGCCCAACTTGGATTCGAATTTGCCGCCAGCACCGATCCCACCACGCTGGAATCGCTAGAAATATTCATTCCCGAGCGAAGTCGCTGGAAATAGGCGTCGCCGGAAATCATTGAAAAGTCTGCTTGCTGCGTGCATAATAAGAGGGGGTGTCGCTGGGCCGAGGTCTTCTCATCATCACTGCAGATCATTTGACATGAATTGGGCGTTTCTATTATTCCTGGGCTTCAGCGCGCTAACGATCGTCCAGGATGAGCCAATGGTGGAGATCGAAGGCCCCGGTGGGCAAAAGATTTCGGTACCGGCCAGCAAGGCGGCTCAGATCAAAGCCAAGATGGCCGCGGGCGGCTTCCCGGGCAAGCCTCCCCAAGCTGGCGGCGGGTCGGGGCAAGTTCCTGGCAAGGCGCCGGGGCAGCCTCCCGGAGGCGCACCAGGCGGCTCACCCGGAGATAAACCGGCCGCCAAAGATGATGCAGCGGGCCATGTTTCCCGTGCCGAAAAACCTTCCGAGCCGCCCAACCCCAAAGAACTGGAAGTCCGCCCCGACGACGACGGCAAATTAGCCTTCTCGTTTCGCAATCAACCTTGGCCAGCTTTGATGGAGTGGCTGGCCGATGTTTCGCAATTGCCGCTGGACTGGCAGGAATTGCCCGGCGGCTTTGTTAACTTGGCTTCCCCCGGCAGATACACGGTGGCGGAAACTCGCGATCTCTTTAATCGTCATTTGTTGACTCGCGGTTTTACGATGCTGGAACTCGATGGTGGTTTGGCAGTTGTCAAAACGGAGAATATCAACCCCGCCATCGTGCCCCGTGTCAGCACCGACCAACTCGCCAACTTGCAGCCCAATTCGTTTGTTAGAACGTCGCTCGACTGCGGCTGGTTACTGGCGGGTAAGTTGGCTGAGGAGTTAAAGCCGTTAATCAGCGGCAATGGCCGACTGGTCGCTTTGGAGCAAACAAACCGCTTGGAGGCAATGGACACCGCGATCAATTTGAGCCAGATCGCTTCCTTGATTCGCGAAGAGCAATCGGGGCAAGCGCGGGAAGATTTAGCGCGGGAGTTCGAACTTCGTTACTTGCCAGCCGAGGAAGCCAAACGGATGTTGTCCGCTTTTCTCGGCATCGAAGACAAGTCAGCCGCTGCTGCCGACCAGGCGGTTTCCCCCCAGCAAATGCGGCAAATGCAAATGATGCAGCAGCAGATGATGCAGCAACGCGGTGGCAAGCAACCTGGAATACCCGAGAACAAAAAGCCGGAAATTTCGATTGTTACAAATAACCGACGCAATTCGCTGCTCGTCAACGCGCCCCCAGATCGTTTAGCCATCGCCGCCCAGTTTATCAAACAAGTCGACGTTCCCGGTCAGAGCTTGCAATCGCTGGCCGACGTCGAGTCACGTGTCCAGGTCCTGCGACTGACTTCGCTGAACCCCGAACGATTGGCGGAAATCGTGGGCGACATGAATATCCTCGAACCAACGACCCGGCTGCGAGTCGACAAGGAAAACAAAGCCTTGATCGTGTCAGGTTCAATCGCCGATCGATACATCATCAAATCGCTGGCCGATCGCTTGGATGGTTCGGCGCGAAAATTCGAAGTCCTCCAGCTTCGTCGGCTCGATGCTCGCGAAGTGGCTGAATCGATTCAGTTTCTGATGGGAGTGGAGAAGGAAGAAGACAATTCCCGCAGCCGACGGATGATGTTCGGCTTTTTCGGCGGCGGTCAGGAAGAAACCTCCAAAGATCGCTTTCGCGTGGCTGCCAACGTGCGCTATCGCCAAGTACTGCTGTGGGCGAACGAAACCGAAATGGAAGACGTGCGAAATCTACTCGTCAAGCTGGGCGAGCTTCCTCCCGAGGGTGGCAGTCGCCGGACAACGCGCTTGATCGAAGCTTCATCATCCCTGGAAACACTGGAGTATCTTCGCCAACTGCAAAAGCGCTTTAACGCCACCGCACCCAACCAAATCATCTTGCCATCGGAAGACCAATTCACGGCGCCCCAGACCGGCTTGCCCAGCGATGCCACTGGGGATGACGATAACCAACCGAAAGCCAGCGACCAACCGCAGGGAGGCGACCAACCGAAGGGAGGCGACCAACCGAAGGGAGGCGACAACGAACTGCCGG
>CAZHTX010000647.1:0-2917 GCA_964535475.1 uncultured Pirellulaceae bacterium | reverse complement strand
CATACCAGGCGGGCGGTCGTCCCGAATAACCCACCGAGTGGAGATTCTGGCGATCGAGGGCGACAGTTACCAGCTCAAGCAAAGCCGTACCTTAATCGTTAACCAAAACTAGACCGTGAATCAGGGCCACCAAGTGGCCCCCTTTTCGACAGCCAAAACCATCCGTTTCGGCTGCCACGGTGGTCCCCTTTTACACTGCCATCTCCATCGCGTTCGAGACAATTAAATTGTCCGCAACGCGTTTTGTGGAAAATTCCACACGCGTAGCGGAACGCTTCGGCGATCACAGCAGGTGGTGAAAACGCCTTTACTGACTGGCCCGGCTTGACGATGTAAGCCGTCTACTTTGTGATACCACCGTCGCTGCGAATTGAATCTGCTGGGGGCGTTGGAATGCCGTCGTCATTGAGTCCCTCGGCGATCTTGTGCTCTGAGTACCCTCCTCGACGAATTCGTCAAAGATCCGCCGAATCACCGCCATTTGTTCCGGCGGCCCTTCAGTCAACGTTACCCGTTGGCTCTGGAGCCCCTTGTGCTGCCCGGCCTCCAGAACATGCAGCGGTTCACGTTTCTCATCCAGCAACAACCGCGATAACCCGTACGGTGGCGGCCCCCCGCCAGGTATCCTTGTTCGGCGATCTTGACGCACCCACGCCAAACCTTGTCGCTCAGCTGGCTGACTGTATTGAGCCCCCGGAAACCGTTCGAACTGAACGTAGACCGGATACAGCGGATCGTTTTCCTTCGACTTGCCGATCGTCGAATAGATGACCTGCTTGTGATGTTTCGTGCAGATCGCCGAGAACTGGGCCGGCAAGTCGATGTCTTGGAACCGGCCCCAACGCGACAAATCCAAACAAAGTACGTATTCAAAATCGCTGCGTTTAGCGATCCACTCCTCCATCATCTCCGTGAACGCCGGCCGTCCTTCGGAGTTTAGCCCCGACTTGCCGGCGTCGCAGAGCTCGCGGATGATCTCGATGCCATGTTCGCGAGACTAGGCCCGCACCTGATCCTGGCAGACGATCAATTGGGTACGCCGCAAGACGAGCAGCCGATTCACTCGCGGATTCCTCATCATCGCGCCAGGCTTGACGATCAAAGACCGCTTGCGCGTCCTACAACCGAACCGATGTTTGAACTGATCGATCCTTTCTCACCGGGACCGAAATCCGGTATCTCGATGACAGGGAAGAGGTGTTTGAAGCCCATCAGCAACTGGCAAACCGCTTCTTTGGTAGCTTCAATCCATCGCGCAAGACTTGCCAAATTGGCTTCCGAGACAATTTAATTGTCTGAGTCTGGGGCTTGTTTGATGGCCCCATTTCACCCGATTCCGTGTGTGGCTGCTTATAGCTGGCGTTAGGACCCTGTACTCAGCTTGAGGCTGTCACCAGGACCTTGTACTCAGCTTTAGCTTGTCACCAGCGATTGCGCAATAAGAATCGCGGTGAATCGGTGTTTTTCCACCTTTGTGGTAGGGATGGTAGCTCTTCTTCCATCCAATCTCTTGCCACCAAAAATGCCATTTTTCATCGCTTTTCGATAAACCGTTCTGACAACGTGTTGGCACGATCTGAGTGTTTTTTGAGGAGTGTTCACACTGAATTGAATGATTCGCAGCTGGGTAACTGCTGAGTTCGAGTGATTTTCGCCGTGATTTACGGCCTCCGAAAGCAACGGGGCGTTTCTGGGTGCGAGGCGCTGGAGGTGATTATCCAGCGGTCCATCGCACTGTAACTTCGTTTGAAAACATGCCGCTCATTCAAATTAACGGGCGGAAAAAGATGTGGGGGCAATCCAATAGTTATTACTCACCAATACCTACCAAAAAAGCTAACTTGACGAATTCCGACGGCGTTGAGCGGGTGAAGTGGCGACGGCAGGCTTGCCGCTGAGTTCTTTGAGCATCTGGTTGAACTCTTTTTCCAGCTGCTCTTTCGACTGTCGAGGCTCGCGAGGCTGGCTTGCTCTGAGACGCCTGGCTTCGGCTCGTCGAGCGCCAACGTTATCGACAGGCAGATCAGCAGTCCCGAAGGGACGGTTGGCATCCGCTTGAGAACGCTTCTTCGCCAGCTCTAGGGCGCATTCGTACTGCCCGAGCAATTTTTGATATCGCTCATGCGCTGCATAGTCCCGATACATTTCTGAACGAAGCTGCAGCAGCGACCAGAAGCCGTTCTTATGCCATATTTTCTGATAGCGGTGCAAGCTTCTGTAGTGAGGGTACGTCTTTGGGACTTTCCGCCAACTGATTTCAGCGAGGTGCCTGTAGATAATACCGGACAGAATTAACGCTGGAGGGTATTTAAATGGCCTTCCAAACTTGTCAATTGGGAATTCGCAATAGAACAGCGGTGACAGATACAGACGATAGTCTGCTGTCAGCATGAGCGGGGGGCGACTTTCGTCAGTGTCATTCCAGCAAAGACCTACTTCGCCAAGGTGATCGCCCAGTACCGGGTGGCTGTCTTCTGGTGAGATGCTCATAAAGTTTGCTCCTGCGGCAAGTAATTTGATTGAACCACGTCAGTAGGCAATTATTACCGCCGCGGGCAATTTTTCGGCTAAACCATCAACGTGTGCCGCCGTGGACGTTATGCCACCAGCGAGCAGATTCGCGAGCTAGTAGCGATGCGGCAGGGATGTCGCAGCGATGTGCCAGCGATGTGGCAGCAATGTGGCAGCAATGTGGCAGGGGCTGAGCAATGTCTATTCGGTGTGCATTCGCAGTGTATTGCGGGATGAACCAGGTATTGAGTCACGGCACGTATCGCAAGCGGACAATTACGGCGGACGGTATCTAGGTATGGCCAGAGGTTGGCTGGTGAGCATCTGGAAGCCAAGCAAGCAGTACGTGTCACGAATGGCACTGCCGAGCCTTAAGGAGGTTTTTCGCTGATGTCGGCGCAGCATT
>CAZHTX010000646.1:1199-2927 GCA_964535475.1 uncultured Pirellulaceae bacterium | reverse complement strand
CAATGCAAACAGCTGAGGACAGCGGTTTTACAATGCAAACAGCTGAGGACAGCGGCTAACGTTTTGAGCTCGTTTTGCGACGCGTGAGGAACAAACCGACAGCCAGTGCACCTCCGGCAAAGCCGATTGCGGCCGCCAAAAACATGCTGGCCGCTTGCGGCATCGTGACTTCGTAAAACAGCAATTTGGTCTCGGTGGGTGCGGTATTCTGCAAAGTCACCACCAACAACAGCACGAAAACCAGCGTCAGCAGGCCTAATTTAATTTTTTGCCACATGATTTGTTGCTCCAGGGGTCATCGGCTCTGTCCAGATTTCACTCAGTTGGGCGGCCATCGTGAGTGCCGCGTATAAGCTGCTGGGGAAGGCCTTGCCCTGCCATGCTAAGTCCAACGCGGTACCATGATCAACACTGGTCCGCACGATGCTCAGCCCTAACGTTACGTTTACCGCGTCATCGAAGGCGATCGCTTTCAGTGGAATCAGCCCCTGATCGTGATACATGCAGATAAAAACGTCTGTTTCTTGCCGAATCCGAGGCAAAAACGCCGTGTCGGGTGGCAAGGGACCACGAATTTGCCAACCAGCGGCCCGCGCGCGATCAATCGCCGGAATGATCAGCCGCTCTTCTTCGCGATTGCCAAATAAGCCTCCCTCGCCGGCGTGCGGGTTCAATCCCAAAACAGTAATCACCGGTGGCCGGCCCAACATGCGGCCGACCGCAGCGCCCGCCAGCTCAATCGTCTCCAGCACACCGCGGACCGACAAAAGTTCGGCCACTTCCGCCAATCCCACGTGCACGGTGACCAGCGCGCAACGAATCTCCGGAGCCGCCAGCATCATGCAGTGTCGCTCGGCACCCGCCCGTGCGGCTAGCAATTCGGTGTGACCGGGAAAGGGGCAACCAGCCGCGTGCCAAGCTTCTTTGTGAATCGGGCAAGTCACCACGCCGGCCGCTTGTCCTTGCAAAGTTCGCTCAATTGCGTATTCCACGTAAGCTAGCGAAGCTGCACCGGTCTGGGCGTTTACTTGTCCTGGCGATACTCGCCCGATCGGTTGTTCAAGATCGACAATCGATACGCCCGCCGCTGCGGAGACGGCCAAGTCCCAGTCGGCGGGCTGAAAACAAGCTGGCAAAGGTAGGGAAAGTCGCGAGGAGACCTCCCGCAACACCGTCGCCGAACCGCTGATCACCAGCGGCAAATGCCGCTCTCGGCACCAGCTGCCCGCTCGCAAACACAATTCCGGGCCCACTCCGGCCGGATCGCCCATCGATAAAATTAGCGGCTTCACTGTCATTTCGGTTGTCACCAAAAGGGAATACGCCCACACGCTCCAACTGAGTCCAAAACCTTATTGTCTCAGTCGAGGCCGTTGAGCGTTACCCCCGGTCAGGTGTTAAAGAAACGAAATGACCCGAGTCGGTAAGCCGAAACACTAGCGAGAGAAAGGCAGAAGAGCTCTCGCTAGCTGGCTCAAATTGCGAGTGTCACAATCGCACTCCCTGGCCTTATTTGCCAGTCGAATCGCCCACCAGCGTGTCCTCGGGGGGCACGTTCTCAGCTGGAGTGTCCTCAGCAGGAGGATCTTCAGCTGGCACGTCTTCAGCTGGCACGTCTTCAGCTGGAGCGTCTTCAGCTGGAGCGTCTTCAGCTGGAGCGTCCTCAGCTGGAGTGTCCTCAGCAGGAGGATCCTCAGCGGGAGGATCTTCAGCGGGAGGATCTTCAGC
>CAZHTX010000646.1:0-1099 GCA_964535475.1 uncultured Pirellulaceae bacterium | reverse complement strand
TCAGCGGGAGGATCTTCAGCGGGAGGATCTTCAGCAGGCACATCCTCAGCGGGAGCGTCTTCAGCAGGAGCGTCCTCAGCTGGAGTGTCCTCAGCAGGCACGTCCTCAGCCGGTGCGTCTTCAGCCGGAGTATCTTCAGCGGGCGGATCTTCAGCGGGCGGATCTTCAGCGGGCGGATCCTCAGCGGGCGGATCCTCAGCTGGGGCATCTTCGGTCGCTTCTTCCTCTTCTTCGCTGCGAGCGGGAGGAGGTTCTGGTGCTGGGTTTTCTTCGGCTGGCGGTGCGGTTGCTTCCTCAGCGGCTTTTTGGGCTGCAGCTAGTTCCTCGGACAGGTCTTGCACTTGTTTGGTCGCCAAGGCGGTCGCTGTTTCCATTTCAGATTGCAGCTTGGCAATCCGCTGATCGCGCTCGGCGACTTGCTTGGCCAACGCTTCCTTTTCCGCTTCGAGCGCCGACTTGGCCGTTTGCAAGGCTTCCATTTCGGTCGTTATCGCGTCCATCTTGGCCACTTGAGCTTCCGCTGTGGAGAGTTGCTCGCGGAGTTCGGCAACCAGCGTTTCCAGCTCCGTCTTGGCGCCGACCATACTTTCCTGCTCAGCCGTCATCGTATCGACGGTCTCTTGCAAGGAATTAACTTGACCGGTCAGCATGACGTTCAGGTCGAAAGACATGCCCGAAGTGCCGCTGGGAACTCCGCAGTTCCCCTGGCTGTAAACCTGAACGGGCTGCGACACTGGGCCACTGGGCGTTGAGGTGATAACCATTGGCCCTGGCATTGCTGCGGAAACGGTCGTCGGTGCGGCGGTCGAGCAATCGCAGGGGACGCCGGTCGCTGGCGATTCGATTGCCTGAATCGGGCCTTGAGCCGATACGCTGCCAGAAATCAGGAAACAGGCAATTACCGAGCAGGCGGGACGACGGTCGTGTCGTCTGAAAATGTTGAAGTAGCTCATGATGTTTGAAATAAGCAGAGAATGCGTTTAGGAGGGGGGTCGTAAAATATGGGGGGCTTCTGCCCGCTTTTACGAGAGTGATCCTCCCCAGTCTGATCGCAAACCTGCGGATTTCAACCGCCTCCTCGCGGCAACTGAATTTACAG
>CAZHTX010000645.1:0-2939 GCA_964535475.1 uncultured Pirellulaceae bacterium | reverse complement strand
CAGTCAAAATCCCCAACGCGATGCGGAGACAAATCAGAACGGCAAAGCACCCAGCCACCAACAATCCCCAACTGGCCAACCTCGGCAGCCAACCACCATCAGACCCCCTCGCCCAAGTCGGCAACCAAGTGAGCGCGGTGCGAACATCGACTCCGGAACCGGTCTGCAAGGCAGGCGAATTTTTCCCGCGAAACATGCTGTCCGACTCCGCTGTCGCTCCAGCAACTTCTGCTAGATCGCCCGCGGACAACTTAGCGTCAACCACGATCGCATCAGCCCGCGCATGCTCGGCCGCCGACGCACCCCAGCCCTCGCCAAACCACTCGACCGGGATAGCCACAGGTCGCGGCAGCGGCAAAAAGCTACCGCCGATCAATAAGCTGGCGAGCAACAACCCGCAACCGCAAGTCCGCGCCGCAACGGCCGGAGCACGATCCAATTGACGCTTCGCCCAAAACCAAGCAATGGCCAAAATTACGGCCGCTTGCAAACCACCGCACAGCCAAATCACAGCCAACCAGTTCAGTTCAAAATTTGTCTGCATGTCCAGCTCCCAAGTCCTTTCCAGAGCCATCGTCGTCGCTATCAACGAATCCGTCCAAGCTACCGTCGCCGGAGTCCGTTTCGCTCAGCAGCGTTTGCAAAAATGCTCGCTCATCTTCAGACAAACGCTGGCGAGCCAATAGCTGCACCAACATCGCTTGCCGCGAGCCCGAGAACAGCCGCGACATCAAATCGGAGAGCAAGTTTTGCGACACTTCCTCAAACGTTTTGGCGGCCCGAAATCGAAACGGTCGCTCCTTGTTCAACTGACGCAGCACCCCTTTGGCTTCCAAACCACGAATCACGTTGGCCACCGTCACGTAAGCCAGCGACTCACCGCGAACCTCCAGTTGCTCGCGGGCCTCCTCGCCGGTTGCATCCGCACAGTCCCAAAACACGTGCATGATCGCCAACTCCCGCTCCGTCAATTCCCTCGCTCGCGGTCTCGCCATTGTTAACCTCCCAGGTCCCAGCTGAAGTTTCTGCACACATGCTTTGCTTAATCAAATTCGGTTTTCCAAAACTTACAGATAAACCAAAAATGGGGGCAATAGCAATTAATTTGCTGAGTGACTTGCAGGCGCTGGCCGCGATGCGTCAGACTGTGGATTGCCAAAAAATCGTAAACCTCGTTAAATACAGTCGTAACCGTAAGGAAAAACCACACATACCGTGTGGAAAAACCTTATGGTCACCAAGGATGGAGGCAGGGATGCATGTGGACGGAAGACGTTAAATTTGCTGGTTTCGGCCCCAATTCCCTCGATCCGCACGCGCCCCGCGAGTTGACCGAAGTGGGTGGCAAACTGCCGGGCGAGCTGCGCAAGGCGGTGCGGACTTCAGTGCCCAAATTGCCCGGCGTGTATGGCATGCTGGACCGCGACGAGCGGTTAATTTACGTGGGGAAATCGAAGAGTCTGCGGAATCGCTTGCTGAGTTATTTCAATCCGGCGGTAGCGGAGGAGAAGGCGGGCCGGATCATTACGGCGGCAGAGCGAATTGTCTGGGAGGAGTCTTCCTCGGAGTTTGCCGCTTTGTTGCGTGAGCAGCAATTGATTCGGCGGTGGACACCGCGTTGGAATGTGCAGGAGATGCCGCGTCGTCAGCGGTCGGTTTACCTTTGTTTGGGGCGTGGACCGGCGGCTTATTTTTTTCTCTCGCGGGTTCCGCCCAAGGACACGCTTGCCTGCGAGGGTCCATTTCGCGGGGCTGGGCGAATGGGGCAAGCGGTCGACGCCCTCAATACATTTTTTCGCTTGCGCGATTGCAAGAACAGTCAGGGATTTCATTTTTCCAATCAGCTGTCGTTGTTCGACGTGGACCATCGGCCGGGTTGTTTGCGATTTGAGATTGGCACTTGCAGCGGTCCCTGCGCGGCGGCCGTGTCGCTGGAGTCTTATAATTCGCAACTCAATCAGGCGCGGAGCTTTCTGGATGGATTCAATGCGGAACCATTGATGCAGGTGCAGGAGTCGATGGAGCGGGCTGCGCGTGATTTGAACTTCGAACACGCCGCCAAGCTTCGCGACGACTGGCGTTCGCTGAACTATCTGTACCGCCAACTAGCCTGGTTGGCCGAGGCTCGGGGAAAGTACACATTTGTGTATTCGGTACCAGGGCACGATGGCCTGGGGACTTGGTATTTCATCCGGGCTGGCGAGGTTAACGACGTGGTTTCGGCACCGACTTGTCCGGCCACTTACGGGGCGGTTCGCAAGACCGTCAAGCGTTGGGCGGTGGCGGCGGAGCAAACGGTCGATCGTGGTCACGGTCCCTATCCGCACACGTTGTCGCTGGTCGCTTCTTGGTTCCGCAAAAATGGGGCTCAGTTGCAGCGTGCTTTCCCGCCGGCTGAAGCGGGGCGAAAATATCGTGGCTTGGCACGCTCGGCAGTGGCTTAGCCGGGGACTATATTGGGCGTTATGAAACTCCACTGCTTGGGTACCGCTGGTTACCATCCAAACGATCAACGCCACACCTCCTGCTATTTTTTGCCGGCGGCCGGCTTGGTGTTTGACGCGGGTAGTGGTATCTATCGTCTGCCCGCGCTGATCGAAACGGACCACTTGGATATTGTGCTCAGTCACGCTCATCTGGATCACGTGATGGGGCTGACTTTTCTGTTGGACATCCTTTATCAGCGACCGGTTGAGCAGGTGCGGATTTGGGGCGACCCGGTCAAGCTCGAGGCGATTCAAACGCATTTGTTTAACGAGCACATTTTTCCGGTGGCCTTGCCGGTCTCTTGGTGTCCGCTGACTCCCGCCGCGACGATCACGGTTGGCTTGGGGGGTAAGCTGAGTGCTTTCCCGCTGGAGCATCCCGGCGGATCTTTAGGCTTTCGCGTCGACTGGGGAGCCGAAACCGCGGTCGGCGAGCACTCGTTTGCGTACGTC
>CAZHTX010000644.1:0-2944 GCA_964535475.1 uncultured Pirellulaceae bacterium | reverse complement strand
CAGATCGCGAGCCGCAGGGTCATTGGGACCACCGGGCAAATCGATCGTGTAGGGGACCGGGCTGATCGTTTCATCGAAAATCAAACTAGTGACTTGCGAGCCACCAAACATGCCAACGTCATACGCGGTGGAGAAACTATCCGCCAACAAGCGGATTGGATCCATCGCGGCTAGCCCAGCCCCCAGCGGCGAATCACCACTGCCCGAAACGATCATCGCTTCGACGCGCAAACTGGCGCCATCATTAACGGTCACGTCCGCATCGTTGATCAGATCAACCAACGCCCGCACGCTCGGCCGAGGGTTGGCACCGCCCAAATCGACAACAAGATCAAAGTAATTATCGGTCTCGTCGACAGTGATCGCCAAGCCACCCGCGCCGCTGTCAACAAAGCGAACTTGATTCCACTTGGCACCGACCCCGTCGGAGACCGAGATGAACTCCACGGTCGTAGTCTGTTCGCCAGTGGTTCGTAACGTCGAACGCGCCGAGGAAACAAAGTTCTGCGAACTATCGGGCTCGAAAAACAAATCGATCGAATTGGCCAAGTCGCCGCTGATGTAAGTCGGAACCCCCTGGGTACCATCAACACCGGCGGGCAAGTTTACCGCGTTACCAACTCGCAACCGATAGGCGCCACCGCCCACGCCATCCATCACGTTCTCGCGGATCAATAATTCCAGATCCTTAGCAAAGGTCAACGTGGCGGTCTGCGTCTCGTTGCTGAATTCCACCGTTGTCGGCAAGAACAAAAAGTCGTCCGTGTTGCGGACCGAATCCTGCGTGTACAGCAACTGATAGAAACGTGGATTGTGGGCCGAACGATCGGTCGGCACCCCAGTCCCCGGAATCACCTCACCGGTCGTCGGATCGGTAGCCGCCGTGCCCGGAACATCTTCCAAAAACAAAGGCTCGTTGAAATACACCGTGACCTGATCACGCTGCTGCTGCAAAGTCCCATCGCCCGACCGCACGACAGGCTGCGGCACCACCGATTCGACCAAAGCGCCTAGCCGCAACTCGAACTCGCGCAGCTCCTTCCGCTGGCTGCTGTCGCGCGGCTGCAGCAACACCCCAGTGGTGCCGTCCTCGGCCGTATTCCGCAACCCCACAATGCCAGATGACGGATCATCAAACGCAAATACCTCTATGCGGTACCGGTCATCCGGCAGCGATTCCGCAAACCGTACCAAGACCTCGTTTTCAGCCTGCGAATTGACCAGCACCGAGCCTGGAGCGATGGCGACGTCGTCGCCTGTGTCCAACAGACCGTCAACTCCCGCTCGAGTTAAGCGAATTGCGTCAAGCGTATCCGGATGAATCTGCTGACCATCGTCAAACCGGAATGTTAACACTCGCGGGGCGACGTTCAACTGAGTAACCGGATCCATGCCCGCGTCAATCAATGACCCTTGATTCGGCTGGATTCCAATCAGCTGGGGTCCGGCAGCCAGCAATTGGCGCTCCTCCAGCTTTTCCAGCAGTGATCGGCGAAGCCGAAATCGGCTCGCTTGGCGTTGATCGGATGTTTTCTTTTCCACGGGGCGCCGTTTACGGGTTGCCATAAAGCCAACCTATCGAAGACGTGAGGCCGCTGCCGGTCGTAATCCGCCAGCGGGTGATGATGTAACAGGAGGTCAAATTTTTCTCTAAATCCAGACCGGACGAGCCAGTCGAGTGAAGCAAAATTGTCGCCACGGACCTCGACCTAAGACGCGAGTATAGTCCGCTTGCTTTCTGGCTCAAATTTTGTTTTCCCTAGACCGCCTATCTTGCCTGGATTAATTCAGTCCATGCCCGTCATGTGGGTTGTATGTGTTATGACGATTGGACGAACCAGTGCACTCGCGTCCATCTACGGAAAACCGTCGACGGAAATTGAGTCTTGGCTTTGACGTTGAACTTGAGTCGAAGTTCCCAGATTGACCAGGATTGGGCTTGTCGACAGCAGGTGAACGTTAGAATGGGAATTGGCTAGCAGGTAGGCGTAAGGGCCGTCAGCAGGGGGCAACGATGATTAATGAACAAAAGTTGAGTCGCGGTGATGTGGGCGGCAAACTATTGGCGGCGGAAGGATGGATCGAGCTGGTCACGGTACCTGCAGCCAGGCTAGGTGTTGCGCGGAAATTGCAAATTCGCTTGGCTCGCCGCGCATTGCGATCGGCGATCGCCGCCAACCCGCCCCCCGAATTGGCTTGGCGTCGTGACTTGGTGATCGGCCAGTCGTTGCGGTTACTGGGGCGGTATCGTCAAGCGATCGGGCCGTTGCTAAGAGCGCTCCGCCGTCAGCCCCAGCAGCGTCAAGGTTGGATTGCCCTGGGCTGGTGCCTCAAGCGGCTGGGCCGACCCGATCGAGCAGCGAAAATGTTGGCACGTGCGATTGATGTGCTTCCCGACGACGCGGTTTTGCATTTCAATTTTGCCTGTTACTTGGCGTTGTTGAATCAGACCGAGCTGGCGATTGCCGAACTGTTGTGGGCGATCGAGCTGGAACCTAGCATCCGCGGTTTGCTGGCAACGGAGCCCGATTTTGATCTCATTCGCGGCTCGGCCTCTTTTCAAGCGCTCTGCCAAGCGACCGTCTAGGCTCACTTTCCCCGCCGCCGGCGGGCAGGGCAGGGATCATATCGCGTGGGATGTCATGGCCAGGCTAGCTAATAAAACTGCTTCACCGAATGAGGCAAGGCAAGCTCGTTGCGGTCGGGCAAATTAATTTACGTAATTTGCTTGCACGAAGTCGTGCATCATCAGCCGCCTGGCGCCAGCCTGCGGTTCCCACAGCACTCGTTGGGGTCGGGCAAATTAATTTACGTAATTTGCTTGCACGAAGTCGTGCATCATCAGCCGCCTGGCGCCAGCCTGCGGTTCCCACAGCACGACACAACACCGGGAACCGCACGCTGGCGCGAGGCGGCTGATGAGGGAACCGCACGCTGGCGCGGG
>CAZHTX010000643.1:0-2947 GCA_964535475.1 uncultured Pirellulaceae bacterium | reverse complement strand
CGGCTTTAGCCGGTCGAGCGCAACCCGGATCGCCTAAAGGCTAGACACCAGCGCACGCTGGTGTCCCGGCTTTAGCCGGTCGAGCGCAACCCGGATCGCCTAAAGGCTAGACACCAGCGCATGCTGGTGTCCCGGCTTCAGCCGGCCGAGCACAAGCCGGATCGCCTAAAGGCTAGACACCAGCGCATGCTGGTGTCGCGGCTTCAGCCGGTCGAGCTCAACCCGGATCGCCTAAAAGCTAGACACCAGGGCATGCTGGTGTCCCGGGTGTTTGCAGTGCAGGCAAGCGATTGAGGATAGTGCTACATTGGGCTAGAGATAATTAGCGGAACAATGCTGATCGTTGCAGCTGCAGCGAACAATTTTCGCAAACGGCGAGATCAACCGTTGTTTGGATCGACTCATGGTGCCAAGCTTCGTTCGAGGTTCGCCGAAAAATTTCGAGTGTTTGCGCATCGGGATCGATTAGCAAATAAATGCTGACCCCATTTTCTTCGTAGAGCCAACGTTTGGCGTCACGATCTCGGGTTGCAGTGGATGGTGATAATATTTCCGCAACCAACGTGGGCGGATGTTCGACGTGGCCACGGGGCGGTTCGCCGCAGATCACCAACACATCGGGCCGGACTACCGTGTCCTCGGCGATTAACCAGTCAACTTCGTAAAGCACGACAGCCGTACAATCATCCTGTGCACGAATTTGAAGCTCAATTTCAAAGACTAAGTTCTTGCCGACACGCTGATGGATGCCAAAAGGGCTGGGGGTCATCGCGACGGGGATTCCTTGCCAAAGCTCCCAGTCTCCCTGCCAAGTTCTGTAGTCGGTCACGGTGTAGTGCGGTAAATATCGGAATGCTTCTGACATAGAGAGATCAAGCGTCGGATATCAGCGGTTGAAAGAGGCCCGGTTAATTAATGTTACACTAACAATCCTCGATAGTGCGAATGCAAAACCAGTTGTCCACCTTTGACGCGTTGGCTGATCTTCGCGCCGGCGTTGGGGTTGCTTGATTGATCACTCGCTCAATTCGATCCAGCGCGTCCAAGCGGATAGCGGCGTCCGCTGCGGTCTTAGCTTGCTTTCGGCAAGCTCCATGTTTTCAGTTTCCGCGTGGGCCCGGGGGAATAAGAAGATTGCTCCCAGTAATCGTTCGGCTGCCGGGATCCCTAGTTGCTCGAACATTTCCGCTGAACGCAACACGCCGCCCGAAGACCAGTAATTGTCGATACCCGCCGCCGTGGCGGCCAGCAGTAACGATTGCACGGCTGCGGAGGCGGCCGCGATGTGTTCGACGTTACCCAGCGTTGGTTCAAAAGCTTCTCCTGTCGCAATTGCCTCGTGGGCAGGGGGATTGGGCAGCCAAGTGGCCATGATCATGGCATCGGCGGCAGAGAGCATGGCGGGAATTTTGCCAGCGGCCGGCAAATCGACGACTCGCTCGCTAAGTTTGCGACAATTGGCTGCCGAGAGCACATGGAATCGCCACGGTTCGATACCTGTTAGCTTGTCCGAGTCCGCAGATGGGTCGGCGGTGCGATGTTCGACGCTGCAGATTTTGTGAAACGGTGCCCAGCCGCCGCAATCGATCAGCCTGCGAATTGTGGCTGAATGGTCGCTCACCGGCAAAGCCTGTTGAGCTAAGTATTTGACGGTTTTGCGTTGTCTGACGAGTTGCTCGAAGTCCGCTAAGTTCATGTTGGCTTTGGTCGGATCAGGCGTTAGGGAGCCGCAATCGTTTGGGGGGCAGTTCGTGACGGTTGCCCCAGCACAATGGGTGAGACTCCGGCAAGTTGTTTTGCCACCGCAAACAGCTGTTGGTCATCTGGAAAGTACTGTAAACCGAGAATTTTACTGGACGTTCGTCGTTGGTACAAAACCCCCAATGGTTGCCTGGTGGACAAGTGGAGCGCGCGAATCGAGCCGTCGTTGTGTCCCGATAGCAGATGCAAGTCGTCCGGCGTGAAGCACAGCGAGGTAATTTCGCTGATGCAGGCAAACTTATCGATCAACGCACCACTGCGACGATCAAAGAGCTGAATGGCGTCGCTGGTGCCGACTGCCACGATATTTTCCGAATGACTTAAGCAGAGCCGGGCGAGCGCATTCAGGTCGCCAGAGTCGAAGGTCTGCTGGGGTGTCCCGTCGTCCACCGAGTACTCAGCGAATCTCGAATCGGCTTCCATGAATACGGTGTCTCCCCCGTCAGTGACTATGTGGGTTGAGCCGACGTGGACCGATAAGGTTCCTCGCAGCCGATAGGTTTGCCAAGCATCGTGGCTGACCCAGACCCGCACGGTACCGCCACCAGCGAACGCGAGCGCTGTTCCATCGCGGCTAAAGCGAAGGCGAGATTCATCGGCAGTCGGCGTTTCAATTTTCGCCAGCAGCTGCGCCGAGTCACGCGCCATGATGTAAATAATTCCATCACCCGCAGCGGCGATAAATCCGCCGGCGGAGAAGTGTGAGGTTTCTCGAATGTGAAATGGAATGGGGTCGCCCAGTGGTTTTTGCGATGGTCCCGCTAGACCGACCGGCGTCGGGCGTCGTGGGGACAGTGCCCGCGAATCCCATAAATACAGCAAACTATTCTCGGTTTGAGGAAATGCAGCCTCCACAAGTTGTGGAGGGGATAAACTTTGGAAGGGCGGTAAATTGTTCCAGTCCCAAACCTGCGCTGGGTATTCACCGCCGGCCACTAACATGCGACTTTGGGATGCAAGCCAAACTGACGCTAACCGTGGCGGGTCGGGTAACATATGTTCGGACGGCGCGGTGGGAAAACAAAAGAAACTGCGCCCGCTGACATTGCCTTGCGCGTTGCTACTTAGCCTGATCACTTCCACGCGGCGATCAGGGTAGAGGACTGAGAGCCAATTTCCATCACCGGTCGTCCTAATGGTCTGGGGATATTTGCCGTCGATCGTGATCAGCCCCAGGGCATTCCCC
>CAZHTX010000642.1:0-2966 GCA_964535475.1 uncultured Pirellulaceae bacterium | reverse complement strand
AACTTTGGCGATGGGTCCGCCCGCCAACGCTTCCGGTCCCACGTGACCGATACAAGCGCCCGTGCTGACTCCGGAAAAACGCGCGTCGGTGATCAGCGCGACATGTTTGCCCCACGGCAAATATTTCAGCGCGGAGGTAATCTGATAGGTCTCTTCCATGCCACAACCAAGCGGTCCGCGTCCAATCAGAACCATCACGTCGCCCGCTTCGATCTGTCGATCTTTGACGGCCGCGATGGCCGCCCGTTCGGAAACAAAGACACGGGCGGGACCACGAATGCGGTAAACACCGTCAGCATCCACAACGCTGGGGTCGATGGCTGTGGCCTTGATCACCGAGCCCTCTGGACAAAGGTTACCAAGCGGGAAACAGACGGTGCTGGTCAAACCTCTAGCCCGCGCGGTAGCTGGTGGCAAAATCACTTCGTCGGGGTCGACGCCATCGGCCTCCAGGAGTCGTGCCCTGACAAAGCGGCGTCGCTCACTGGTGTGCCAACGGTCAAGAATTTCATTCCAGCTCATGCCGGTAATGGTGATCGCATCGCTCCGTAGCAAACCCAGCTCGCGGAGATGCCAAGCAACTTCGGGTACTCCTCCCGCCAAAAATAAACGGATGGTGGGATGGCCGGTCGGGCCGTTGGGCAGCACATCCACGAATCGGGCAACCGCCGCGTTAACCGCTTGGAAGTCGGCCACAGAAGGACGTGTCAAACCGGCCGCGTGGGCGATCGCTGGAATATGCAACAACAAGTTTGTGGAGCCACCCACGGCGGCGTGCATCAACATCGCGTTATGCAACGCATCGGGGGTCAGGATGTCGGCCGTGGTACGTTTGGCTTGGTGCATCTCGCGTAGCACCTGCGCCGTATGGCGCGCCACATCGAGCCAGATTGCCGAGCCGCTGGGGGCCAAGGCAGCGTGCGGGACCGTTAATCCCAACGCTTCAGCAACCACCTGTGCCGTCGCCGCGGTGCCCAAAAATTGACAGCCACCTCCCGGGGTTCCGCAAGCCCGACACCCTTCCAGCGAAGCTTCTTCGAGCGAAATTTCACCTTGAGAATAGCGAGCGCCAATCGTTTGGACTTTGCCCGCGTCCTCGCCCACGGTGGCCGGCAGGGTCACTCCCCCAGGTACGATCGCTGTCGGCAAATGATGCATCGCGGCCAAGGCCAACATCATGGCTGGCAGGCCTTTATCACACGTCGCAATCCCCATCACGCCGCGGCGGCGGGGCAACGATCGGATCAACCGCCGCAGGACGACCGCCGCATCGTTTCGATACGGCAAACTATCGAACATCCCGTCGGTCCCTTGCGTGCGGCCGTCACAAGGGTCGCTGCAGTAGGCCGCAAAGGGAACGCAGCGGGCGGCGGTAAAAACTTCGGCCGCCGCTCGTACTTGCAAGCCGACTTCCCAGTGCCCCGTGTGATAACCCAAGGCTACCGGTTCGCCATTCTCAGCTCGCAAGCCACCCTGCGTGGAAAGAATTAGAAATTGGTCGCCCAGCAAATCGCGGGGAGCCCAGCCCATGCCGGCTCCCTGGGTGAGGCCAAAGAGATCGCCGCTGCTCCAAGTGCGGAGCATTTCGTCAGTCAAGGGCAAACTGCCCACCGGGCCGGCCGACGTTGTCGCGATCGGCACGGTGGGTGCGTCAAAGAATATGTCTGACGTGTCGGTCATAGAATTTCAACAATGGCGAGCGAAATGAAATTATTCGCGACCGCCAGAAACCCTCAGCAACAAGTACAGCAAGGTCATGATCGATTGCAGCGTGGCAGCAACATACGTCAGTGCCGCCGCGTTCAAGACCTTGGCCACGTAGTGTTCGTCTTGTGCCGAAATGATGCCGTAGTCCACCAATTGGCGGCGTGCTCGGTTGCTGGCGTCGAATTCGACTGGCAAGTTTACCACTTGGAAGAAGACCACGGTACTGAAGGCAATGATCCCTGCCCAAATCAACATCGGCATCTGAGCAAACATCCCGCCGATGAACAAAAACATGCTGATGTTCGAGCCGAAGCTGGCAACCGGCACGGCAGCGTTGCGGATGACCAGCGGCGCGTAACTCCGCGCATCCTGAATCGCGTGCCCCGCTTCGTGGCAGGCGACACCGACGGCTGACATCGAATGGCCTTGATAGACCGCATGACTAAGCCGCAATACCTTCGCACGCGGATCGTAATGATCCGACAATTCGCCTGAAATCAATTCAATACCAACGTGCTGCAATTCGGCCGAATCGAGCATCCGTCGAGCGGCGTCAACACCACTCATCCGAGTCGGTATTTTCGACATTGCGGCAAAGGACGACTTCACCTTGTACTGAGCGTAAAATCCCAACAACATGGGCGGGATCACGAACAGAAAATAAACCGGGTCTAAAATGAAAAAACCGAAAAACACGGCAGTGCTCACAGCTTGAGGGGGTGACTAAGAATCTATCCGAAAACCCAAAAGAACCGCCACTAACGCCCAAGCGGCTAACGGTTTTCGGATGGGTTCTAAATGCCTGCTCTTAATTCGATAAACTGTCGCCAAACTTTGGCCATAACGCCAAAATATTTAGCCGGAAGCGTTAATGTTTGTCGCATCATGGCCGTGCCACTTTGACAGGATTACCACAGGCTAGTCTACCATAGGCAATTGGTGTACCGTTGGTTCGCGCACGCTTTTTTTACCCCGCTGGAGAACTCATGTCGTCCCCTTCGTTTGCAGTAATCGGAACCGGAGCTTTGGGCGGGTACTACGGCGGGCTGCTGGCTCGCGGAGGTGCGGATGTTCACTTCCTCATGCGGAGCGATTACCAACAAGCCCAACAGCAGGGACTGCGGGTCGACAGCAAGCACGGCAACTTTCATTTGCCAACAATCCAGGCCTATGACCGGGCTGAGGCGATGCCCCCTTGCGACTAGTGGGGAACGCCAGCAGTTTGCCATTACCATCGATGTTCAATTACCGATTGGCGG
>CAZHTX010000641.1:0-2973 GCA_964535475.1 uncultured Pirellulaceae bacterium | reverse complement strand
TACAATGTGTGCGTTCCTGCAAGCGATTGGGGACAATCGCTCTACAATGTGTGCGTTCCTGCAAGCGATTGGGGACAATCGCTCTACAATGTGTGCGGTCCTGCAAGCGATTGGGGACAATCGCTCTACAAAGGGACTGGCCGGCTAAGCGGAGACGACAGCGGGACTCCGGTCGAGTATCCTGGGCACTCAGCAGTTCACGATCGATCATCTGAGATTCTCGGCAAGTGAGATTCTCGGCAAGTACGACAAAGGACTTTGTGGTGAAGCAAGTGGTGGCTGTCGTCAAACCTTACCTGGCCGAACAAGTGCTGGAGGCGCTTCGCCGTGCCCCGCTGGAAGCGCTGAGCGTAACCGAGGTCAAAGGATTTGGGCGACAAAAAAGCTATTTGGATGAATACACCAAGTCGGAATATGCCGAGGCTTTCCTGCCCAAAATTGAAATCACGATGTGGGTTGACGATGCTCGCGTTGATGAAGTTTTACAAAAAGTCGTCGCCGTTGCCCGCAGCGGGCGGATGGGCGACGGCAAAATTTTCGTTCTTCCGGTTGCCAGCTTTTGGTAACTCGAACCACCTTAGGAGATTGCCATGCGAAGACCTCAAGTTTACGGCATCATAGCGGGAGTGATTGCGATGATCAGCAGCGGGAGCAGCGAAGCACAAGAGAATGCGGCCAAAGAAGTCTATGAAATTCGCCAATACAGCTTGGGCGCAGCTGGCGACGGCGAGGCGCTCGACACCTACCTGAGCGGAACGCTGGCACCCGCTCTGAAACGAGCCGGCACCGGTCCGGTCGGCTTGCTGGCTCCCGTCGCCAACTCCGAGTCCTCGGACCGGTTTGTGTTCATCACTTACAAGTCGGCCAATCAAGTGGCTGAAGTTGTCGCCCAATTAGACGCCGATGAAACGTACACTGCTGGCCAACAAGCGTTCGAGGCGGGCGGCCCCAAAAATCCGCCCTACAGCCGTGTCTCCAGCGAACTGCTGTTGGCGATGGACTGCATGCCGGCCGCCAAAATGCCCACCTCGATCGGCACGCCCGACTCGCGAGTCTATGAATTGCGAGTTTACGAAAGTGCCACCGAACACTTGGGCGACCTGAAAGTCGAAATGTTTAACGCGGGTGAAGTGCCGATTTTCCTCGATTGCGGCATCGAACCGGTGTTCCTCGGGCAAGCGCTGATCAGCCGTTACGCGCCCTCCTTGAGCTACTTGACCGCGTATCCGAATGACGCCGCGCGACTCAAGTCGTGGGACGCTTTTCGCCAACACCCCGACTGGAAAGTGCTGGCGGCCAACCCCCGCTACCAAGGCACGGTCAGCAAAATCTACAAGTTTGTGCTGCGTCCCTTGCCCGGCTCCGACATGTAGCATCCCGAGCCATTTTTCCGCGAGGTTCTGTGTCGGGCAAAAAACGGGCTTTAACTGAGCCCCGCAAAGTTGCTACAGTAGGAACCTATCGCGGGAAAACGCTACCTCCACGGACGGAATGGATCGATGATTTCAGGGACGCTAAAACGATTTTCGCTGGCTGCCACCGCACTTGCCGCGCTATCAATGCTCGCCGACGTCAGCTCAGCGCAGGTTGCCGGCAATCCAAATGCAGCGGGCCAAAATCGAGCGAACGGCAATCCAGCGAACCGCAATCCAGGCGCTGGAAACCCAGCCAGCGGGGCACAAAACAATGGGGCACAAGCCAACGGTACTGGGCAACGCCGCGTGGAACCAGGTCGTCCCTTTGCCCCGCCCAGCGAAGCGGAACAAGCGAGACTAACGCAACTGCTGGCCGCTTGGGAAAAACAAAGCCAAGGGACTAAGAATTTAACTTGCGAATTTACGCGCTGGCATTTCAACGCCATCGACGCCCCGGCAGGAGTCCACGCGACCTGGGCCCATGGCTCGATCAAATATGCCGCCCCGGACAAGGGAATGTTTCGCGTCGACGTGCTGAAGTCTTTCAAGGGTTTCAAGGACGGCAAGCCGGTCTACGAGTCGGACCCGAAGAATTTTGGCGAGTACTGGGTCTGCAACGGCTCGGAGTTGATCGAGTTTGATCGTACTAAGAAAGAATGCAAGGTTCAGGTGATTCCGCCTGAAATGCGTGGTCAGAAGATTTTTGCCAGCCCGTTGCCGTTCGTGTTCAACCTCGATGCTGAGGACATTCAAAATCGCTATTGGATTCGCGAAGTGCCAGCCCCCGAGGGCAAAACGGGCGTTTACGTGCTGGAAGCATGGCCCAAGCAGCAAGTCGACAGAGCTCAATACCGGTTGGTAAAGATTGTGATCGGCGGCAAAACTTTTCTGCCGGAAACATTGATTATCTATGCTCCCAATTTTGATCTCAAGGAAGCCCCAACCTGGGATCATTACAACTTTAGTTCGATGAAACGAAATGCCGTGCTAGCCAACCTGCAGCAGTTCATCGACACCTTTATCAAAGCGCGTCCCCCCAGCGATTGGAAAGTTATTCGCGAGAACTTTGGTTCGATCCAACAAGCGGCGGCACCGCAAGATAAGCCGATTCGGTAAAGCCACCGTTTGCGGTTTTGGCGCTAGCCACCGTTTGCGGTTTTGGCGCTAGCCACCGTTTTATTGCACGTGACTAGCTCGGCAGAAAGTGTGAGGTTTCATTCTCCACTTTTTCGTAATCATTCTTTAATTGCGGCTGACCGGGCGCTGACAAACCCGGCTAGTTTGGTGTCGCTGGGCTGAGAGCCCCGGCGTATCACATCGTGGGCCCCCTCATCCCCAGCCCTTCTCCCCCGAAACTGGCCTTGATGAGGTTTTCCATGCGGAACTTTCTCTTTCGAAGGCCAGTCCCGGGGGCGAAGGGAGCGAGTCTTTCGTGGGGCTGAGTTTTGGTTGCTAATGAGCAACCCCAGATCCAAAACGGCTAACGAAACCGTGGCTAGCGCTAAAACGGCTAACGAAACCGTGGCTAGCGCTAAAACGGCTAACGAAACCGTGGCTA
>CAZHTX010000640.1:0-2988 GCA_964535475.1 uncultured Pirellulaceae bacterium | reverse complement strand
AACAGCTGAGGACAGCGGTTTTACAATGCAAACAGCTGAGGACAGCGGTTTTACATTTTGCCATTGCTAGGCCGTTAAGCGTGCGGCTCGCAACCGGAGTGCGTTACCGATCACTGAAACGCTGCTGAAACTCATCGCCGCAGCGGCCAGCATGGGGCTGAGCAGCAGACCGGTGAAAGGATAGAGGACGCCGGCAGCCAACGGAATTCCGAGGGCATTATAAAAGAAAGCGAAGAACAGATTCTGACGGATGTTCGCCATCGTTTTGCGACTCAATTGAATTGCCGCCGCGACGCCGCGAAGATCGCCGCCGATCAGCGACACTCCGGCTGACTCGATCGCCACGGCGGTCCCCGTGCCCATCGCGATGCCGACATCCGCGGCGGCCAGCGCGGGGGCGTCATTGATGCCGTCCCCGGCCATCGCCACGATCCTGCCGGCAGCTTTCAATTCGCGGACGAAATCATGTTTTTGCTCGGGTGAAACACCGGCGTGATACTCGTCGATGCCTAACTCCGCAGCCACCGCGCGAGCTGTCGATTCGGCGTCGCCGGTCATCATCACCAGCCGTTTGCCTTGATGGTGCAGGAGATCTAATGAAGCTTTGGTGCTCGGCTTGATGGGATCCGCGATGGCGATCAACCCGGCGTATTGGTCAGCGATCGCGACGAACACGACGGAGGCCGCGGTGCTGCGCAACTTCTCAGCCGCGTGATCGAGTTCGGACGCCTCCACCGAGTCGACGCGACCGGCAATATATTGCGCACTTCCCACGGCAACCCGTTGTTGCTCTACCTCAGCTTGCACCCCGCCGCCCACTTCGCTGAGAAAGTCTTCAGCCTCCGGGATGGCGATCTGTTGTTCACGCGCGTGCCGCACAATGGCCTGCGCCAGCGGATGTTCGCTGAATTGTTCCACCCCGCCGGCGAGTCTTAGTAATTCGTCTGCGGTCCAGCCCGCCTCGGGCATCAGTTGAGTCACTGAGGGGCGTCCCAAGGTCAGCGTGCCGGTCTTATCAATCACAATCGTATCGACCTTTTCCAACAGCTCGAGCACTTCGGCATCTTTGACGAGGACTCCTTCCCGAGCACCACGCCCGACACCGACCATGACCGACATCGGCGTGGCCAGCCCCAAGGCACATGGGCAAGCGATGATCAACACGGCGACCGCGGCGACAAAAGCGTGCGCCAGTTTTGGGGATGGACCGAAAATAGCCCAGCCCAAAAAGGCTAACACAGCGCACACGATCACGGCGGGCACAAAGTAGCTGGCCACCACGTCGACCAATCGCTGGATGGGGGCTCGGCTCCGCTGGGCCGCGGCGACCATCTGCACGATTTGACTCAGCACCATTTCGTCACCGACCGCTTCCGCTTCGATCTCCAGCGTGCCGGTCTGATTCAATGTGCCGCCCGTAACTTGGTCGCCAACCTGTTTGGCCAGCGGCACAGGTTCGCCGGTCAACATCGATTCATCCACGCGGGAACTGCCGCTCAACACGCGTCCGTCGACGGGCACCTTTTCACCGGGCCGGAGTCGCAGCCGATCTCCGCGGCGGACCTCGGCGAGCGGAATGTCTTGTTCGCCTTGTTCATCGAGCCGGTGCGCGGTTTCCGGCTTCAGATTCATCAGTTCGCGAATCGCCCCGCCCGTTTGCGCACGAGCTCGCAACTCCAACCACTGGCCTAACAAGACCAAGGTCGTGATCACGGCAGCCGCTTCGAAGTAAACAGGTAACTGTCCGTCTTCAGAAAACGCCGCCGGTATGAGGCCAGGAAACAGCAACACGAACAGGCTAAATAGATAAGCTGCTAATGTTCCCACCATAATTAGTGAGAACATGTTGAGGTTCCAGGTTTTGAATGAAGCCGCACCACGTGATAACAAAGGAAGCCCGGCCCAGAAGACAACCGGTGTTGCTAAGATCCACTGGATCCAATGGTTGACGCCAACTCCAATCCAGCTGTTGACTGGAATGCCAATCATGGGGCCCATCGAGAGGAGCATGAGAGGAAAGGCAAAGGCGAAGCCGATCCAAAATCGACGCCGCATGTCACGCAGCTGGGTGTCATCCTCCGGCGCGCTGGGGTCAAAATCTTTGGGCTCGAGATCCATCCCGCAAATAGGACAATCACCCGGTCCAATCTGTTCAATTTCCAAATGCATCGGGCAAGTAAAAACCGCGCCGGCGGCCTCTTCAGGATCGAGCTGCCGACGATTACCGCTTGGCTGATGCCCGGAGCAGCATGAACTGGCAGCCGGATTGGCTAGCACATCGGCCGGGTCTTGCTCGAACTTTGCACGACAAGACTCGCTGCAAAAATAATAAGTTTTACCCTCGTATTTTGTGCTCAATCCGCTGCTGAGTTTAACTTGCATCCCACAGACGGGGTCAACTGCGGTAATCTCAAAAGTGGACATGCGACTTCAGGGCGAGAGAATCAAAAAAGCAGAGTGAGCAAACGAGCTGGCTGCTGAGCTTTAACTGCTGGAATATAGCTGCTGAATCAACAACTAAAACCTCTGGCGTTCACGTTTGCAAGTTACATGCCCGATGATGTGGGGGGCACGGCTGTGTGGCACTGAGAACCACGTCAAAGCGGTTAACGTCATCCGGGCAACTTCTTTACAGCAGTTGACGGATGGCTCTGGCACGGACTGCCGCTTGCTCGGCGCTCTCAGCCAGCACGGTCACGTGGCCCATCTTGCGACCCGGGCGAGCTTCGCGTTTTCCATAAAGGTGCAGATGAGCATCGGGTTGGTCAAGGGCTTTGGCGAAATCGGGCACGTGATCTTCCCAAAGCTCGCCCAGCAAGTTAACCATCGCAGCGGGGCGGCGAACAGCCGGCGATCCGAGGGGGAGTCCGCAGATGGCTCGGAGGTGTTGTTCGAATTGGCTCGTTTCGGCTGCTTCGATCGTGACGTGTCCCGAGTTATGCGGCCGGGGAGCGACTTCGTTGATCAGTAATTCGCGGTCCTTGTTCT
>CAZHTX010000639.1:0-2993 GCA_964535475.1 uncultured Pirellulaceae bacterium | reverse complement strand
ACAATCTTCGCAGGCTGATCGTCTTGGAGTTGATCCATTTCGGTCTCATCGACCCAAGCCGAAACCCACAGTTCGTCGAGCGAAATCAGTTGCAAGATGGGTGAACCGGGAACGACGATTGCCCCGGCGTCGCGTTCTCGCTCGATCACCAGGCCGTCGAACGGAGCGAGCAACTTGGCGTCGTCCAAACGTGCCTCTTGGAACTTCAGTGTCTCGCGATTAAGTTGCACTTGCTGCTCTGCCTCTAACAGATTTGCTTCGGCCCTGAGCAACTCCGACTTTGCGAGTTCCATCGCTTCCCTTGATTGATCGAGCTCCGATTGGCTGGTCGAGTTCGCCGCGGCCAGTTTCTGGTTGCGAACAAAGTCCGCTTCCGTTTTGATGAACGTTGATTTGGCCTGCTCAATCTCCGCACGAAACCGCCCCAGCGTCGCCTCGGACGAACCGATGACTGCCGTCGCCATCCGCACTTGTTGCGTCAAGTCTTCGTCGTCTAATTGAACGAGCAACTGCCCAGCTTTGACGAGCGAGCCTTGATCGACCAGCACTTCAGCGATGCGGCCTTGAATTTTCGGGCTAATTGTGGTGCGAATACGTGCTTCGAGCGTGCCCGTACCCATCACGCTACGAACGACAGGCCCAGTCGTAACCACATGTTTTTCAACTGGAATCGGTTGACTGCGAATGTACCAGACGATACCCACGATGATCGCAATGACGAGCGGGTATTTGAGTGCTCGCAAAGTTCGCGCGAGTTTGCTGTATAAGGAGGCTTGGCTCATGACACGTATCCACTTCGCTCAAAAAAATCTGCCGGACAGTGATGTGCATAGCTGCACTTCGTGCAACCGGTTCCAAGCACTTGAACTTTGGCCATCTCGAACTCCTTGTGTATCTGTCAGCCAAACGCATCAGCCGAAACGCGCTAGCGTCCGGTTCCCATAAACTGTGTTTGTGTTAATCGGCTTAGCCCCTGAAGCCCGGTGGGTGGATCGATCTGCCAGGGGATCATGGCGACGCGATTTGCCAGCGTTTGTTGCACTTCGCTCAAGTATTGCTGTTCGTGATGTTGTCGCTGCTTCATGAGCGGATCGGTAATCGGCAAAGGACTGAGCACTTGGTTGATCACCCAGGCGTACGGTTCGATTTCTGCGCGTCGCAGATCTCGCTGGAGTGCCGCTGCTTCGTGTACTGGAGTGGCCTCGGCAAGCGTGACGATCAGGACGCGAGTAAAGTTCGGATCGCGGAGCCGTGGTAATAAGTTCTCGACCGCCTCGGGCATTTCGCTTGTTTGCCGAGTCACTTCGCGGTGGTAGGCGAGTGCGGAATCGAGTAGCAATACCGTGTGTCCGGTGGGAGCCGTATCGAGCACGACGAACTTGTTTGTTCCAGCAGCAACGGCATCGGCAAAAGCTCGAAAAACCGCGATCTCTTCGGTGCAGGGCGATCGCAAATCCTCTTCTAGCAGTGCTTTGCCTTGCGCGTCGAGATTTGCACCGGCTATCCCTAAGACCTCCGCCGAGTATTTGGCGGTCTCTGCGGCCGGATCGATACGGCTGATCGATAGGTTGGGCAACCGTTCATCATTCATGGCAGCCGCGATGTGGGCGGCGGGATCCGTCGTGGACAAATGGACTTCGTAACCACGCTCGGCGATCGCAACAGCCACGGCTGCGGCAACCGTTGTCTTGCCAACGCCTCCTTTGCCCATCGCCAAGATAACGCCGTGACCAGGGGCAACGAGGTCGTCGATCAGTTCGCTAAGCGGAGGAATTAGCCGTAACGCGTTAGCGTCCGGTTCAGTCGGTTTGAGATCGTCGTCTGCTGACTCGCCTGGGAACCGCGGGCTTGCGCCCTGCGGCTGATGGGTTGATGGGAACCGCGGGCTTGCGCCCTGCGGCTGATGGGTTGAAGCAGTACCGAGGTGACGCAGGGAACCAATTCCGAGAATCCCTTTAGGGCTCAGCGGCAGGATGGTCTGTGGAAACGCCTTTAATTCATCGGGCATCGCCTTCAGTGCCACAGCCCCTCGCTGTTGCAGTGCCGCCGCGAACGTGTCACTCGAGTCAACAGCCTCGAACACTCCGTTGATCACTAGATGTTGATTTCGCACACCAAGTTCAGCCAGCTCACCGCTGGTTCGAGCCGCTTCCCGCAAAGCACTGGGTTCGGCGCGAGCGACCAGCACTAGCGTCGTGACGGCCGCATTGCTGAGTGACTTGACTGACTCTTGATACAACTTTTGCTGCGACTGCAATCCAGCCAACGGACCAAGGCAACTGGTGCCGGTTGTATTCTGCTCCATGAAACCATCCCAAGCCGATGGCAGCGTGAGTAACCGCAACGTGTGCCCGGTCGGTGCGGTATCAAAGACGACATGATCGTACTGAGCCGTGGCGACCGGATCGCCGAGCAACCGCGAGAATTCATCAAACGCAGCAATCTCAAGCGTGCAAGAACCAGAGAATTGTTCCTCCATGCTGGCAACGGCCGCATCGGGCAGGACTCCACGATACGGTCCAACCATGCGTTCGCGGTACTCGGCCGCCGATTTCTCTGGATCGAGATTCATTGCGAACAGCGTTGGGATTTCTGGAATCGGCGTGGGATGGTTCTCCAGCGTGACTCCTAGAACTTCATCCAGATTCGAAGCGGGGTCGGTTGAAACGAGCAGCACTTTCTTGCCAGCATCAGCGAGCTTAACTGCGGTCGCACAGGCCACGGATGTCTTGCCAACGCCCCCTTTGCCCGTGAAGAACAAATTGCGAGTCGGGTGGTTTATAAAATTCATGGCGTGAGGCGTAAGGCGTGAGGCATAAAGGGCAACGGTGGCCAGTGGCAGACGGCGGTATTCCTAAAGACTCCCGCCTGCTCTAACAACATCCGCTGCTCCCACAGCATCCGCCGTCCGATTTGGTGACCGGCAACATTTGTTTCACTGGCGCACCGTCGACCCAACCGGCGAGATCCTCGCGAGACGGATAAACGGTTTG
>CAZHTX010000638.1:0-2998 GCA_964535475.1 uncultured Pirellulaceae bacterium | reverse complement strand
GGTCGGGAAAGGCGGTAAAGTTCTTCACTTCAGCCCCATCCCCGGCGACGGCAATCTCCACTTGGCCACCCGCCGCCGCAGTCATCGCGGAATCCAACTGGACCGTAAAGGGAATCGCCACGCCACGGCGAAATCGCTCGCCCAAGACATCCAAACTGGCCGCCTCCTGGCCCTCGCGATCGCGTCGCCGAGCCAGCGCGCGGACCATTTGCAACCAATATCGCTCGTAATAGTCAGCTCCGACCACATCGCCGCGAAGTCGAAAACTTTCATCGGTTAGCTGCAACCATACCTGCCCATTCCCGACCAGTTGACTGACCACGATCGGACGCGGTGGTTCGGCTGGAGAACGCGGTGCCGCCTCAAGTAAGACGCGGGCGCCAGCCCGCAACCGAGTCGCCTCGGCCAACCAATACAATGGCGGCACCCGGCTCCAAGGTTCCGCGCCCGCCGCGATGGCTAAATTAGGCAGCCCCCGCCCCAACGCGGTCAGCTGCCAAGCCAACGGTTGATCAGCAGCGAGCGGCACGACAACCGAATCGGGTTCGACTGGTAAGAGTTTGCCCAAAGGAGTCCCAGCCAGCGCGGCGGGAAGATGATCCGGCCCCGCCACAACCACCAACGAAACTCCCTGCTCAACGACCAACTCCGCCAATTTCGTTTGCAGCACCGTGCCCAGCGAAGCAGGATTACAGTCGCTGAGGATAATCAAATCGAGACTCTCCAATGTCTCCGAATCGACCGGCGGCAAACGTGCCGCCGCGCGATCTTGATCGGCATAGCGTGGATCGCCCTGCTGCAACACACTGATTAATTCCACTAACGGGCGAGTCCCGTCGCGATTAGTCGCTCGCTCGAGCAAGTGTTTCAAAAAGCGAAACTCGTAACTGGCCGCACCCTGAATCAATAACACGCGAAATGAATCGTCGCGGACATCAACCGTTACGACCCCTTCGTTGTCCTCCAACGCCACTTCGCCCGCCAGCGGTTCGACCCGGACCCGCAAATCTCTCAAACCGGCTTGCTCGGCCAAAAACGATAAATTGATAACTTCGCTCCGCCCACCACCACTGGCTAACAACGAAGCACTCTCGCTGCGGATCTCTTGCGAAGCCAATTCGCGGCCCGAGCTTTGATCAATTAACATCACCCGCGTCGCTTGATCACCCGCCGCCGTCCACTGAATACGAGCCATCACGTTGACCGAGTCACCGACCATCGCAGTCGATTCAGCCACCAGCTCGCTGAGCGACACTTGAGGTGGTGGCTCCGTGCTGCCGATATGGGCAATGATCAGCGGCAAACGCAACGCCTGCGCGCCCCCAGCCGCTTGTCGCAACGACTCGCCGGCGGTCACCACACCGTCGCTCAACAACACCACCGCCGCAGTGGAACGCCCGCGTTGAGCTTCCACCACGGCCGCTAATTGATCTCCCAAACGACTCTCCTCGCCGGTCGGCTCAGTGGTTCGCAACGCGGCGACCAACTCGGCCACATCGCCGGGTAAATTCTCCCGCTCGGCACCAACGCTCAACAACCGCAAACGATACTCCTCAGCCAGCCGCTCCAACCATTCGCCCTCGCCCGTGGTTACCAAGTCCACCACTGCTTGCCAACGCGTTTTCTCAGCCACCGATTGCCGCTCCGCACCCGCCGGCAACTGCATGCTTTCGGAATCGTCGATCAACACTACCAGGTCGGGCAAATCAGTCTCAAAACGAGCTATCCGCCAACCACCGAGCATCCAACATAAGACCACGACCACCAAGGCCCGCAACGCCCACAACGATAACCAGCGACCCCAATGAACCTCCGCTTGAACGCTGCCAACACCATCCAAGTTGCCGCCCGCACCCATCAATCGCGAACCAGCACCTGCCAGTTGTCTGCCAAACTGCAAGCCAGTCAAAGCCAACAGCAAACCGATGCCAAGCAACCACACCCAACCAACGTCGATCGGCCAAGCTGATTCCAACCGCCAGTCCACACCCCGTCCGACAGCCTGAGCTGACATCTGAAACACTGACATCTGAAACACTGGCATCTCAGCGAGTAATAACGGAGCGTTCAATATCTCCCCTCCAAGCAACGGACGAGGGTCGATTCAGCAATCAATAAGCCCAAGCCAGCCAACAACCAATACCAACCCAGCTCACCGAACAAAGCCCGCCCGTCACCTGCCGACGCACCAGCACCCGCCACGGCCGATGGCTCCACAGTGCTATTTGCAGTGCTGCCAGTTGGCTCTTTTGTCCCGCCAGAAAGTTCCCCCAGCTGTTCGTCAGTAATTAACTGGAAAGGCTCGGGCAAACGATCGAGCTTTGCCAAATCGGCTTCCCGAGGATCGTGATTGACAACCGCCACCAGCTCACCAGCGGCCGGTCCG
The DNA here is from genome assembly GCA_964535475.1 of uncultured Pirellulaceae bacterium. Taxonomy (GTDB): domain Bacteria; phylum Planctomycetota; class Planctomycetia; order Pirellulales; family Pirellulaceae; genus Laterigemmans. Next base: position 612 of record CAZHTX010000638.1, on the reverse strand, counting down.
TCAGCCCAGCGATAAACACCGACTCGCCGCGCTTGGCCAGCACTCCAGATCGCGCTGCGACCGACTCGCGAAGTAATTTTCAAGGGATAGTTCTCACCCTGCTCGTTGACCAACTGAGTTCCCATCTCACTCTCGGGAGTGCGTCCAGCGAGCGGTGTGCCAACTTGGAAAGCGGTGGGAAAGGGGGTTGAAACACCAGCCCACTGAACCATCTCTTGGACCAACGGCACGAACACCGGCCAAGCGATCATTGCGTTCCAAGGCTGGTCGCTATCGCCCGGACCGGGTGGCGAGCTGACGATCACTTGTCGGCCGGCGGCCCCAGCGTCGCCACCGCGAGTCGCCAACAAGGGCCAACTGACACCACCGCTGGCATTCTCATTCTGCCCACCATCGCTGACCGTCAGCACAGCTTGCCATTCATTGCCCAACTGCAACGCCCATTGCTGAAACACCGGCAAGGTCAACAAACCAGCCCCGGGAAAAGGTTCAAAAGAGGCGATCAAGGGACTGGCGTAAGCTTGCGGATCAATCACCGACTGGTTGATGTCCAGCAACCGCTCGGCCCGCCAACCTGCCGGGCCGGGCACAGCTTGATCGTCACCCACTTGC
>CAZHTX010000637.1:0-3001 GCA_964535475.1 uncultured Pirellulaceae bacterium | reverse complement strand
GGACAGGCCCCAGTGATCGGGGACAGGTGATATGCGGGGACAGGCCCCGGTGATTTGCGGCATGGGCAGCCTGGCTGGGCAGGCGGTGATGCACTGCGGAGGGGGCAGGCCGGCGTGAGATGGGAATGGGTGGTCATTTTTGACTCGTTCTTGCGAAATCTTGGCTGCTCGGCGCGCACGTTCAGCACTAACCGACGGCTTATTTTTTTTCGCCGGATGCTCGGGAGAACGTTAGCTGCTGGCCGCGACCAGCGAACGGCCTACTTGGGGGAAGACGCTGCCGCGACCACGCGATCTTTCCGCGACGGTGTGTTGCGGGCAAAGAATTTCATGCTGGCGATCAACGCGTGCCCACCCAAATCAGCGTTGCTCCGCCGCCGTAAATCTTTGATCTGCTCCCGCAACCTATCCAGATCAATCGACTCACCATTCCGCCAGCAAACCTCGCGCATCTGCTCCGCCGTCAATGCCGCATGGCCCTGCAGGTCAGCTCGCGACTGGATCGCTAATTGCCACAGTAAACCAACGTAAGATGCAAAGGTCATCGGCAGACAACCCAAATTCTCCTCCATCTGCCGGCGACGCTCCTGCACTTCCTCCAGCGTCAGATCGTTGACAACCGCCACGGGCATTCCATCCGCTTCTCCAAACAACTCGATCGGCGAAAGCCAATCCGAGAAATCGACGTCAGTCCCATCAAGCGTCTCCAGACGCTCGCGAATCGACACGATCGCATTGGAGTCGTCGAGCGAATCGGCAAGATGGGCTCGCAGGGGGTTGAGATCCACGTAAGCCATGCATGCCAACACGTCCTCTTGCTCCTTGAGCGGTTTCAGCTTAAAACGGTCCTCAAAGAAGTGACCTGTACACCCGTCATCAATATTGCACTGACGGGCCACAGTTTGACACATCAGTTTGACGAACCAAGAAATATCGGAAAGCCGTTTTCTGAGCTCCTTGACCCGCTTGGGCCGACTCAAAATGGCATTGATTTCAGCTTCGCGAATCTCCCCGCCTTTGTTTCCTCGAGTCGGTTTTCTCGAAGTCAGCGACAGCCAACGGATGGCGACTTCCCGATCCGTGAGTTTCTTGACCAAATCCGGTCGATTCCTAATTACACAATGCCAATGATTTGGCATAATTGCATAGGAAAGCAAATCTAGGCAGAACCCATTGATCAGGAACTTCATTCGGACACGGAACCATCCTCTGCGGTGCGAGTAATCGTAGCCTGTTAGCGGATCGACCCCGTGGAGATAGCTTCTGCGAGTGGTCCGGTTGAAGCAGTGATAGACGCCGTGCTGAGTGGGATCGTAGACGTCGGACCGATTCTTGCGAGGCATAGCAAGCACTCCATAAAGTGGGAGAAAATGGAACTGAACGCCTGCATCTTAGCATGCGCCAGCGCATATCCAACCCCCTGCAAGAATATTATCAAAAAACAATCGGTGCCCAAAAAGCCACTTTCCTACTAGCGAAGTGACCGCCACCGCCTCTACGCTGGAACGGGTGCCATCTGAAAACCTGAGGGTGCACGGCGACGAGCACGCGGGCATTTCAGCGGGCGTTTAGAAGAACTCCCTTCTGGGGACCGGTTCAAGCTAATCTTTGGCCGCAAGCGCTAAAGCGGCTGACAGGTTTCGGCACGGGGCTAAATCTGGCGGGTATTAAGTTGCTTCGCTGACGAACCGATAGCCGACATCCCGAATGGTGAGGATGTGCTTCGGTTCGGCTGGATTGGCTTCGACGATCTTCCGCAACCTGGCGACGAATTGGTCCACCGAGCGGGTTTGCAGGTTGCCGCTGACTTCCCAGACTTCGGTCAGTAACTCTTGCCGTGTGATCACCCTGCCCTCGTTGCTGATCAGATACTGCAACAGCCGCAACTCCTTGGGAGTCATTTTCACGGGCTCGTCCCCGATCGTCACTTCGTGAGATTGGAAATCAACTTGCAAGCGACCGAAACAAGCTTCGGCGACGAGCGGCGCTTTGGTTTTTTTGACTCGCGAGTCTTGTCCGGCAGCCAATTGCAGCAGATTTTTCACGCGGCTGATCAATTCGTCGAGATCGAACGGCTTTGCCATGTATTGATTGGCGCCGACGTCGAACCCCCGGGTGCGGTCTTCGGTTAACGTGCGAGCGGAGAGCATCAAAACGGGAATCGTCAGTCCGCGATCACGAATCGTTTCGCAGACCGCGTAGCCGCTCATCCCGGGCAACATCAGATCGAGCACGATCAGATCGATCGAGGCGGCGTCGTGGTCAATCCGGCGGAGCGCGGTGGGGCCATCGCCGGCCAGCGTGACGCGATAGCCTTCCGCCTCTAGGTTGTATTTAATACCAACCCCCAAATGTTCCTCGTCTTCGACGACCAAGATGTGATGGGCCATGGGTTTGCGAGTCTGCTCCGGTGCAAGCGAATGGGTTAACCCCAAAAAGTTTAATCAACGTCGGCTGGTGGGTGTTCGATTACTGGCGGTCGAAACTGGTCCAAAACCGTATTTTTTTGTGGCTTACCCGATGTGCGACCGCCCGCTTTGACATTCGGGAAAGTGACCTCGAATTCGGTCCCCGGACAGCCCCGCCGATCGCGAACCCGCACGTTGCCGCCGAGCGAGCGGACCACGGTGCGGACGAGATACAAACCCAACCCGGTCCCCTGCTTGCTCCGCTCCAACTCATCGCCGAGCCGCACGAAGCGGCCAAAGATCTTCCGCCGTAGTTTTCGGGGAATTCCCGGGCCATTATCGATCACGTAAACCTTCCCCTGACCCTCCACGCAGCGTGCGATAATTGTCACGACTGGGGGGATGCCTCCATATTTTACCGCGTTATCAAGTAGATTTCGAAACACGATCGCCAAATCAACCGGGTTGCCCCGCACGACGATCGGATCCGCATCGAGATCGATCGCATCTTCCGACAAATGGTATCGCACGGCGACGTTCCCCGCACACTGGGCGAGAATTTCATCCAAGCGACAATCCTCCCAGCGTTGGTT
>CAZHTX010000636.1:0-3009 GCA_964535475.1 uncultured Pirellulaceae bacterium | reverse complement strand
CGGTTAGCCGTTTTGGCGCTAGCCACGGTTAGCCGTTTTGGCGCTAGCCACGGTTTTCGGGTTCAGGTATTCGGCTTACAAAAAAACGACTTCGACAATAAACATTGTGTATTTCGGGGAGCAAACTGCTGGCACAGATGACAACCAATCAGCCTGGAGATAAACAACCGTTACGCGGGTACCGGCCTCAGCCGTCGCGATCATCGGCCAGCACGGAAACCGTTGGTTTGGTCGCCGGATGGGGGCGATTTCCCGTACAAGTCGCCGAGGCGCTCGTGCGAGCTGAGCGGCGAGTGGTCTGTTTGGCGTTGACGGGGCTGGCCGATCCACACCTCGAATACATTTGCGACCACGTGAAATGGAGCGGAGTGGGAAAGCTGGGGGGACACGTTCGCTATTTTCGCCGACAGCGAGTCAGCCAAGTGACCTTAGCGGGAAAGCTATTCAAAGCGGAGTTACTTTTCCAACGATCCATTTTGCTTTCCCTGTGGCCCGATTTGACTTGCCTCCGCACCTTTGCTCCGCATTTTATTTTTCGCCACAAAGATACTCGAGACGATAGCCTGCTCACCGCAGTGACCGAAACTTATTTGAGAAACGGAATCGAAGTCCGTCCAGCCATTGAATTCGCCCCGGAGTTGCTTGTGAACGAAGGTATTTTAACCAGCCACAGCCCGACCGCCGCGCAGGCCAAAGATATTAATTTCGGCTGGCAGATTGCTCGGCAAATGGGCGGGCTCGATATTGGTCAGTCGATCACTGTGCGGGACGGTACGGTGATTGCGGTAGAGGCCGTGGAGGGGACCGATCAATGTATCAGCCGCACGGGCGAACTGTGCCGTCGCGGTGGGTGGACATTGATCAAGGTGGCAAAACCGGACCAGGACATGCGTTTCGACGTACCCACGATCGGACCGCAAACGATTGAACGCGTGTTCCACGCCGGTGGGCGGGCGATCGCAATCGAAGCCAACCGCACGATTGTCGTCGATGCCGAGGAGACGCGTCGCAAAGCGGACCAATTGGGCATTGCAATTGTGGCGCTGAAGCGGGCCGAAGACGTGCAAACACATGTAGCCCACCCCGTGGCAGCTTGAATTTCCTGTATGATGATGTTGAACGGCAACTGAGAAGCAAACTTCAGTCGGAAATGTATACAACGATGAATCTACAACGATGAATGTTGTGCAACTGTGAATGGCCACTGCGTCGAAACGTTTCCACCAGCAAAGCTCAATTTGTTTCTCGAGCTGAAGGCTAAGCGTCCCGACGGATTTCATGAGCTCGAAACGGTGATGGTCGCCATCGATCGCCATGATCGATTGCGAGTTTCGCGCGTCCCCGCGGAAAGTTCGCCGGTGACACTCCAATGCCAATGGTCGCCGGCAGCCGGTGTTTGGCAGCAACGCCATCGCGCCGCGTTGAATCAACATGATGGCGCAAGCGGAATAGCAAAGTTGGCTGCCGCACAGGACAACGAGTCATTCGCGGCTGATTTAGTGGCCGATGTTCCCAGCGACCAGCGAAACTTAGTCGTCCGCGGCTTGGGTTTGTTTCGACAGACTTTTGGGATTGAGGCAGGTTTCCGGGCTTGCCTGCAGAAGCAGATCCCAGCCGGCGCCGGCATGGGAGGCGCGAGCAGTGACGTCGCCTCCGCTCTGTTAGCCGCTGCCAAGCTATGTGGGATTCCGACGAATGACCCCCAGTTGCTGAGAATTGCCGCGGAACTGGGCAGTGATGTGCCCTTTTTTATGGGCTGCCAAGACGACCCAGTAACGCGTTCCGCGAATGGTTTTCATTGCGCCGCGTTGGCCACCGGCAGAGGCGAGTGTTTACGGCCGTTGGATGTGAATGGAAGTTGGCCTTTTGTCGTGGTCTATCCGCCTCATGCGGTATCGACCGCGGCGGTGTACGCCGGCTCACAAGTACCAAATCAACCGCTGACCAGCACGCCCTTGGTAAACGCTTTTTCCAGCGGTAATCGCGAGCGACTGGTCGCTGGGATGGTTAATCGTTTAACAGAGCCGGCTAGAAAGATTTCTGGTTGGATTGACCGCACCCTAGAGTCTATGCAACACGTGGGCTTGTCAGGTGTTAGCATGACAGGAAGTGGTTCTGCTTGTTTTGGAATTGCTCGGAGTGCCGCCGACGCGCGGCGCGCCGTGAACCGTTTATCGTCGCGTCGCTCAGGGATTTGCTTTGTGGCCAATCCCACACGTCTGCCCGCCCCAGTACGTTTTGTGGCGTAAGTGCAAGTTACACGCGACCGGTTAGGGAGGGTCGGAACGTGGAGATTACCGAAGTACGCATCAAGCTGATGGAAGGCTCGGAGGATCGACTCCGAGCCTTTTGTTCCGTGACGTTCGATCACTGTTTCGTGGTCAGGGACCTGAAAATAATCGACGGTGTGAATGGCCCCTTCGTGGCTATGCCAAGTCGAAAATTGACGGGGCACTGTCCGCGCTGTGGTCATAAAAATCATCTGCGAGCCCAATATTGCAATCAATGTGGCGTGAAAGTTCGCGGCAACGATGATGCGAGTCACGATTCGCCACAAAAGCTGTACGCCGATGTTGCGCACCCGATCAACAGCGAGTGCCGCGAGATGATCCAGAAAGCGGTGATCGATGAATTAGAAGAGGAGTTGGCGAGAGCTGGCGAACCGGGCTATCGCTCACGCTATGACGACGAATTTTCAGTCAGCGAGTTGAGCAACGAAGTGGTTGCGGATGTGCCAGTGCGGGAACAAGCAGTGCGGGAACAAGCAGAAAGTCGCCCGTCACCCCCGCCACCTCACTTTAATCGCGTCCGCAAAGAGGATAACGTCAAACGATCGGGCCCCAACGTGGAGGAGGACGGTTTCGGGGCTGGTATTTTTGATAACTGAGCGGCCGACTGGAGGATGCCGGCTATGCCTTAGAGTCGCGTTTCGCTCCGCGAAAGATGGAACCGCACGCTGGCGCGTGGCGGCTGATCCCTGCCAGCGCGTCGGCCGTCGTTCCATCAGCC
>CAZHTX010000635.1:0-3035 GCA_964535475.1 uncultured Pirellulaceae bacterium | reverse complement strand
CAGCCACCGCTGCCGTCCGCTTCAACCCCATCTCAAACCTTGCCATCGCCCCTTGAGCTTCATAGCCGGCCCGCGGCTGCACCGCCCGCTTTCGACGTTTTCGCTCCCGTCGAATTCGAGAAAGCAGATAAAGCGAGCAGGATCGTTTACCACTCCAGCTTACCTACCATTGGCTGCATTCAGAAAGAACTAGACTGCGACTTCAATCAAGCGACCTTGGCCTTGTCCTCCCGACTCGACTCGATCGCGCCGGAGGGATGCAAGGTAATCGTCGGCGGCAAGATAACAGCACAAGGCCCCGATAGTTTCCACAAACTGATCAATCAAGAATTGACCCGCATTCAGAAATATGGAATCAGCAAGAAACTCACCATCGACTTCCAAATTATAAGCGTGGAATAGGACCTATTCAAATCGCTACCACTTAGCTGGGATATTATGAAGTCGGAGGCCAATCGTGCCCCGGTGGTAACTTGCTTGCTGCAGCCAGAGCAATACGCGGAGATTTTCAAAGAAATCCAGCATGCCCCTGGGACAAACATCCTGCATAGTCCAAAGTTCCGAGTTTTCAACGGTCAGGCTGCTACAATCAGCGTCATGACAGAACGACCATTTATTATCGCACCCAACCATGCGAAAGTGGAAAAAGACGGACTAGAATACCAAGTAATGTCGTCAGTCCAAGAAAATCATATCGAGCTGAAAATCAAAGTTGAACGCAGCACAATCCGGGGTGTGCGCGAGTTTTCATATCAAAATCTTGGCGAAGAATTCACCTTGCAGATCCCCGATGTTCGCAAAGAGCAAGCTGAAATCGCCATCAATGTTCCCAAGGAAATTCACTTGGCATTCGCGATGCCCTCAGCGGACGATGACAAACAGGTATCGCTGTACATCATTACCCCCCGCGAGTTTCAAATGCCAAATGAAGCTCTCGATTCGCAGTCATAAGCCACAAGCGAAGTATTGCGGCGCAAAGCAAGCGGATTTCCAGCTCGAATGTGAGCCTCTGCGAACCGACGGTTACGCGTGCGGGAGCCCGGAAGTCCACTACCAGGGAACGCCTGAACATATACCCTGCAAACTCGACCACCATGCCGTTCGAGATGCAGCGCCCTCAAACGGCTAAGATTAAGCCTAGCAGAACACGCGTCTGCGGCTCTCACTCTCGCTGGACCGCCAGCCACGCAACGCGGATTCCAATTCGGAGGCTTGAGTATGCTTCGCCCTCTCGCAGATCAAAACCACCAGGGATCGAGCAACGCATCGACCGAGTCTGGCCCCCCGCTTCGCATTCGGCTGGAACAATTTGATTTAGACGATTCAAACAGCCGCTTGAAATTTAGCGAGCGTTTGGCGCGAGAAAATAATTGGACAATGCGTTACGCACGGCGCGTTATTGTTGAATACAAGCGATTCCTGGAACTGGCGATGACGGCCGGACATACGGTTACGCCGTCGGACGACGTCGACCAAGCCTGGCATCTTCACATGGTCTACACCCGAAGCTACTGGAACGACCTGTGCCGTGATGTGCTACGACAACCCTTGCACCATGGCCCTACCAAAGGGGGCCAACAAGAGCGCGAGCGTTACGAAGACTTGTATGCCAAAACAATCGATTCCTACTTCCGAACCTTTAACGAAGCGCCCCCCGAAGATATTTGGCCAGCCAGCGAAGAGCGATTCCGCCAATCGATTCAATCGGTACGAGTCGACCGCGGCAAGAACTGGGTGATTCCCAAACCAGCGTGGGCGCAAGTGGCAACAGTCGGCACTTGCGCTTCAGCACCGGTTGCCGTGCTCGCCTCCGAGCAAATGCTGGGGGCCGGATTCTTTGCGGTCGATGGGCCGAGTTTTTTGTTGATCTACGTCACGCTATTTTTTGTAGCGTTGGCGTTCAGTCTGTTGTTGCGATCTCGCCTGCGTAAAGACGTCGCGGCAGGACAATTGCCGCCCAGCTCCGATCAACTCGGCTGGGCTGCTTCGGCGATTTTGGCGGGAGGCTACAACCGCGCTGTGATGGCGGTCATCGCTCGGCTACGAGCAGCAGGGCGTATTAATTATGTCGGCAATCGACTGGTAAGTGATGTCAGCAGCGCCGAGGGTCTGACGACTAACTTAGAGCCAACTTTGCAAGGGTTTACAAGCGCCACCGCAACGACAGCTGCCAGGACTTTTACGGATAGCGAAGACGATATGGCCATCATGAATGCCGCGGAAAAGGCAATCGGCCGCAAAGAGCCAGGAATGAAGCTCGATAAGTTTTCCAAGCAGCTACATCCTGAATTAAACAGAATATCCATCAAGCTGGAACAGCTTGATTTATGGAGTTCTGCGAGTGAAAAGTTATCGCGAGGTTTAACATCCGCCGGCCCCATCGGACTGCTATTGTTGCTTGGAATTGCTCGCTGTGCTGTTGGCGTAACACGAGATCGCCCCGTGGGCTTTTTGGTCGCCCTCCTGATCGTAACTGGCATCACATTGATCGCGTTGATCGCCTCATTTCCGCGACGTACGCGGATGGGAGATCAATGCATCAAACGCTTGCAAGACCAGTACCCCATGTCGAGCCGCCAAGGAAAAGTGACCGACGTGAACACCCAAGCACAAGAGTTGACTCCGCAAATGGATGCGCCATTTCTGATGGGACTGTACGGCGCCGCTTTCATGAGCCAGTTCGCCATTGGCGAAGACGCGAGCTTTTACAACAGCCTAAAATCCCAAGCTGGCAACATGTCCGGGGGTGACGGAGGCGCCATCTTTGATAGCGGTGACGGTGGGGGAGGGGGCTGCAGTGGCGGAGGCGGTGGTTGCGGCGGCTGTGGAGGATGCGGCGGATAACTAGCTTATTGCCCAATTGCGGCAACTTAGGATGCACATGGAAAGGCCCTATTGATTTCCCCAACGAACCGGACCCGCTAAAGAAACGATCCAAACAAAGCGATCATTTAAAGAAGCTTGGCTTACGGGGTATAATGTTTAGTTTCTTATACGCAAAGCCACTATCTGGCGGGTCATAGGTCCCCACGATG
>CAZHTX010000634.1:0-3044 GCA_964535475.1 uncultured Pirellulaceae bacterium | reverse complement strand
CGTGACCTCTTACGCGACTCGAACGTCCCCCGTGCTGCGCGGGACTTGGATCTTGGAAAACCTCTTGGGGACTCCGCCACCACCTCCCCCGCCTGATATTCCAGCGCTCAGCGATAACACGGTTTCGGCATCATTATCAGGCCGCGAGCGTCTCGCCCAACATCGTGCCGATCCGGCCTGTGCGAGTTGCCATGACCGGATTGATCCGATCGGGTTTGCATTGGAAAATTTTGATGCGGTTGGACGCTGGCGAGTCTTAGAAAATGGCAACCCGATTGACGCTGCGGGGGGGCTGCCAGACGGTACTCGGTTTGATGGAGTTGACGGTCTTGAGTCGGGTTTACTGGAGAGGCCGGAACAGTTTGTCGGCACCATGGCGGAGAAAATGTTAACCTATGCGATTGGACGCGGCGTTGAGTATCAGGATGCCGCTGCGATTCGGAAAATTGTTCGCAATGCGCAAGCTGATGATTACCGGTTTTCATCATTAGTGTTAGGCGTTGTCAAAAGTATCCCTTTTCAGATGAGAACAGCCGAATAATGGTCACTCGAAAAGCTCTACCGCGGCGAACTTTTCTGCGAGGCGTGGGCGCCACACTCGCTCTGCCGTTGCTCGACGCGATGGTCCCGGCGCTGACTGCGGCTGCCCAAACGCCGGCGGCCCCGAATAACCTGCGGAGACTGGGCTTCGTCTACATGCCGATGGGTAGTGACATTACCAGTTGGACTCCCCCGGGAGATTCCTTGCTCGATCAACTTTCGCCCACGTTGAGTTCTTTAGAGCCGGTCAAGCAACACGTCACGGCAATTTCCAATTTGGAACTGCAAAACGCGTATCCCGGTACGCACGCCACTTCCAATGCGGCGTTCCTCAGCGCGGCCAAAGCGAAACGGACCGAGAGCACCGATTATTTCCTGGGCACCACCGTGGATCAACTCGCCGCCCAACGCATCGGCCAACAAACCCAACTGCCGTCGCTGGAGTTGTCGATGGATTTGCTCTCCGTCGTCGGCCAATGTGACAACGGTTACGCTTGCGTTTATCAAAACAACCTTTCTTGGTCTTCGCCGACCACGCCCCTTCCGGCCGAAGCGCATCCCAGAATCGTATTTGAGTCGTTATTTGGCGCGGGGGAAAGCGCGGCCGACCGAGCGACCGCGTTGCGTCGCCGGGCCAGTTTGCTCGATTCATTAACCGAGGAAATTGCCCGCTTGCAAAAGTCACTCGGGCCCCAAGATCGCAATACAGTCGATCAATACTTGCAATCAATCCGCGAGGTCGAACGCCGCATCCAACGCGCCGAATCGAGCTCCCACGAGAACCCGCTGCCTGATCTCGATCGGCCTAGCGGCGTGCCCGAGTCGTATGCGGAACACGCGCGGTTAATGTTTGAGCTGCAAGCCTTGGCATTGCAGGGAGACATCACCCGTGTCATTACCTTCCAACTAGCTCGCGAGACCAGCAACCGGACTTATTCTGAAATTGGTGTTAACGACCCTCATCACCCGTTGACGCATCATGGGAACGATCCGGAAAAGATTGCCAAAGTTGCCAAGATCAATCAATTCCACGTTTCCTTGTTTGCCGAGTTCTTGCAAAAGTTGCAAGATACGCCGGAGGGCAACGGATCACTACTCGACCATTCCCTCTACCTCTATGGCAGCGGGATGGGTAATCCGAATGTCCACGATCATTCCAATTTGCCAATCTTGGTCGCGGGCGGTTCCGCCGGGAATATGCAAGGTGGGCGACACATTCAATTTGATCAACCCACTCCGCTGGCCAATCTGCACCTGACTCTCCTAAACAAAGTGGGCGTTGGTTTGGATACTTTCGCTGATAGCAAAGGGGAACTTGACGAGTTGTTCGAGCCGTTGGATGTATAATCAACCCCTGCGACCGCACAGCAGCGGACGGAATAGTGAAGTCATGCAGTGCTTGCGATTGCTGATGCTGGCGGTGCTGGCGAGTGTAGGCTCTCACCAGCTGGTCTTTGCCGACGACGAAGGACAACGCGGTGATACCAAGAACGTGGATGCCCAGCTCAAACAGGACGATCAAGCGAGGTTGGCTGGCGCGCTGCGAGCCGGAGACTTTGCCCGGGCGCTCGCGTTGCTGGAACAGGGAGTGGCGATCGACCAGCCGCTCGCCGATGGTATGTCACCGCTGCACTGGGCTGTGTTCCATGCCGCAAACAAAGCGGACGCGTTTGCCATTGTGCAGCGTTTGATCGCGTCCGGCGCCGCGGTCAATGCTGAAAATCGCTACGGCGTGACGCCGTTGACGATCGCCTGCACCAATGGAGATGTGCGAGCGGTGGAAGCCTTGCTATCCGCCGGGGCCAAGCCGCAAGCCGAGTCGGCTGGTGGCGAAACCGCGCTGCTGACTGCGGCCCGCACGGGTGTTGTGGGATCCGTCAAAGCATTGTTGGCACATGGTGCAGACCACGCAGCCAAAGATCGCAAAGGACAAACCGCGATGATGTGGGCCGCCGCGGAGGGAAACGTGGAAGTGGTCGATGTCTTGATTGAGGCGGGAGCCGACTATCGTCAACCGCTGCGATCAGGCTTTACCCCATTCTTCTTTGCAGTCCGCAACGGCAAAACGGCCGTGGTTCGCCGGCTTTTGCAAGCGGGCGTGGATTGTAACGAAGTAATTCGGCCTCAACGGCGAGCGAGACAAGGCCCGCAAGCTGGTCTGAGCCCATTGTTGTTGGCGATCGAGAACGGCCATTTCGAATTAGCCATGCTGTTACTCAAGGCGGGTGCCGATCCGAACGATGACCGTGGCGGCTACACCGCGCTGCACGCCATCAGTTGGGTTCGCAAACCGCTGCGAGGCGACGGCACGCCACCCCCAATCGGCTCGGGCAACATTGACAGCATGGCCTGTGTGCGCGGTTTGCTCGCCCATGGCGCGAATGTCAACGCGTTGCATCCGCCGCAAAATTCGGGCAACGAACGTCTTAACAAAACAGCCGCCACCCCTTTGCTGCTGGCTGCGGAAACGGACGTCGAAGCAGTAGATAATTTTGTGAAAAAAC
>CAZHTX010000633.1:0-3045 GCA_964535475.1 uncultured Pirellulaceae bacterium | reverse complement strand
ACACGCCGCCGAGGAACCGCGCGCTGGCGCGTGGCGGCTGATTTCCTTAATTGGCCGTCGACGATTCGGACGTCGCTGCTGGTTCTTCGTCGTCCCAACCCTCGCCGCGTCGCATCGTGCGGCGAGGCGTGCTCTGCTCCTCAGAGGATTCTTCCGGCTCTTCCTCTTCCTCCTCCGGTTCCGTCTCGATACCTTGCATCGCTTCCCAGTCGGCAATCGACAGCACCACTTCGCGAGCTTGCGAACCGTTGTATTGCCCGACGATGCCATCCTCGGCCATGAAATCGATCAAGCGAGCGGCGCGCCCGTAACCGATGCCCAGCGACCGCTGCAGCAACGAACAGCTGCCACGTCCTTCGCGGACAACGACATCGATCGCACTCTCGTACAGCTCATCCCGCTTCTTAAAGTTGCTCATGCCGACGGGGGTTTCTTCTTCTTCGTTGGCAACCTTCAGATTCATCAGCTCGCCAACAAAGTTTTGTTCGCCACTGCTGCAGTGGTCACAAACTCGTTGGATCTCATCATCAGACATGTAGGTTCCTTGGCCACGCAGCAAAGTGCTCGTTCCGGGCCAAAGGAACAGCATATCTCCGTTGCCTAACAACTTATCCGCACCATTTTCATCTAACACAACGCGGCTGTCGGTACGACTGGCCACTTGGAATGAGATGCGGGCGGGGAGGTTGCTCTTGATCAAACCGGTGATCACATCGACGGTTGGTTTTTGGGTGGCCAAGATCAAGTGGATTCCGACCGCCCGACTCTTTTGTGCCAAACGGATGATATGCTGTTCAACTTCCTTACCCGCGGTCATCATCAAGTCGGCCATCTCGTCGGCAATGATCACGATGAAAGGTAAGTGATCAATCAATCCTTCCTCTTCGTCGGGGTTGTCGATTCCCAACCTTTTCGCCAATTCCTCGCGTCCCAATTCGTTATAGCTGCTGATGTGCCGGACCCCGACTTGAGCCAACAGGCTGTAACGCTCTTCCATCTTCTCGACTGCCCAGCCGAGGATCGCTTCGGCTTTCTTCATGTCGGTTACGACGGGGTGCATCAAGTGGGGCAGACGTCCGTAGCCAGACAGCTCGACCATTTTGGGATCGATCATCAACATTCGCACTTCGTCAGGACGCCGAGTCATCAACATGGATGAGATAATGGCGTTGAGACAAACACTTTTGCCCGTACCGGTACGTCCCGCGATTAGCAAGTGGGGCATCGAAGCCAAGTCGACCGTTAATGAGTTTCCCGACACGTCTTTGCCAAGAAAAATCGGGATCTTCATCTTCCGCGAGGCGGCTCCGCATTCCTCAATCACGTCGCGCAGTCGCACCACTTGGCGAGTCTCGTTGGGAACCTCAATGCCGACGGTGTTTTTACCAGGAATCGGCGCCACGATGCGGACCGCCGGCACGCGCAGGGCGATCGCCAAGTCTTCCGCCAGGCCGGTGATTTTACTTAACCGTAAACCCGCTTCGAGTTCGACTTCATACTGAGCGATCACGGGACCGGTTTCAATTTCGACGACGCGAATATTGAAGCCGAAGTTGCGGAACGTTTGCTCTAAGATACCCGCTTTGCGACGCACTTCTTTGGCTTGTTCGTCATAACAAACGTCATCAGACTCGATCAACAAATCGAGTGCCGGGAGGAGATACTCGGCGGCGTCATCAGGCAGTGTCTCCTGAATGGCATCGGCCAGCTCGTCGCGTTGCTCTCGACGTTTCGAGGGAGTGCGAATCTTCAGCTCGGGCGACTCATGTTCGCTATCGTTGCGCAGCAGTTTGGTGTCGCCGTCGATTTCCAACTCGCGAGTCGGAGCGAGCGCGCCTGCGGTTTGATCTTCATCTTCCGCTTCTTCGTAATAATCCGCATCGCCATCAGCAGCATCATGATCGGATCCTTGCCCGCCGCCACCCAATCCCAAGGCGCCAGCCACGCGTTGTTTGACACCCGCAACTAACGAAACCGGCTCGCTGGCTCCCGGGTTGCTGTCTAAATCGGAATGTAACGCTGGTCCCACCATCGGTGTGCCGTCATCGAGTTGTTTGCCACGAATGCGGATGGCTGGATGCTCTTCGGACGCCGCTTCCCCGTCCAGGACTACGCCTTGATCAACGTCGGTAACTCGGCGACGGGGCAATTTCGAAGTGGCGTGGCGGGCTCGTTTTATTCCACCCAGCGAAGCTCGCGTGCCGCCGACCAAGACAGCTTGCCCGAACTGAACGAGCAAATAGTCGGTCGATAGAAATAGTCCAAACAGCAACACGGTGAGCGTCAGAATCCAGCTGCCCACCGGGGCAAATTGATCGCTCAACCAAGTGGCCGACATCGCCCCGATCGCTCCGCCCGCACCATACACGGGCATTCCGTTGGCCGTTGCTCCAGAGAGGGAAGCTGCCGTCATCACCGCCAAGCTGACTAATGTCCAGCCTAACGAGCGTGGTACGGGCGCTTGGACACCACCGCGCTGAATACATTTAAAAGCGGTCAGCCCCAGCAGGCCCGTCAGCAACATAGCCCCAAAGCCTAGGCCGTTCAACAAACCGCCGCTGACCAACGCACCCCAATAGCCACAAGCGTTCTGGATCGCGTCGTGGGGTGGATAAACCAACAAATCGGGTTGGTACAAGACATTAAGCGGCCAAACCGGTGACTCTACGGGGTCAGCCGGGTCGTGCGTGATTAATGCAAGGGTAAGGAACAGCGTCAGTGCCGCGAGGCCAATACCCCACAGCACCTGACTTCGTTCGCGAGGCTGGTCGGCCATCGAGAATCCATCGCGGAAGTGGCATGCAACCTGCTTCGGGGATCATCCAATTTCCCACTCGGCAAGATTTCGGTGCAGAGGGCGAGCGTCCGTGTCCCTGGTCCGCCAACCTCAGGCATCGGCAAATAGCGGTTTGCCAGTTCAGTATTCTGCGATCGGCGCGATCGCGTCAGAAAATTTAGCTGGTTCAATTATGACGAATAGTTCAAGCCAACCCTGTTTTTGAACACTCAGCGATCCCGCCTCGCAGCTGCTCGCATTGCCTTTTC
>CAZHTX010000632.1:0-3049 GCA_964535475.1 uncultured Pirellulaceae bacterium | reverse complement strand
TCGTCAACCTTGGATAGTTTGATCGAAAGCCGTTTGGTCGAAGCGTACGCCATCGCGAAAGTCGATGTTCCGGAAGCTCAGGTAAAGCAGACGATCGAGCAAGTCGAACAACAGTTGGCTCAACAGCAAGTACCGCTCGAAACGTATGTCTCGAATCAGGGACAAACGATGAAGAGTTTCAAGAAACGCATCGAGGGTTCGCTCGCTTGGCAGGGGGTGCAGCAACAAGAGCTCACGCCTGAGAAACTGCAGCAGTTCTACCAGTCCAATCAGCAAATGTTTCAGGGTGAGAGTTTTGAGGCGGTGCAGCCCCAAGTCGCCCAAGCCTACATGGGCACATTGTGGGCACAGATTGTCAAAGAGATGAAACCCAAGGCCAAAATCGAGAAGAAGGACACTGCTCCGAACGGAGTTGGGTCAGGTCGTTCACCAGGCCAGCCCGCAGCCGGTGGCTTTCCACCGCCCGGAAGCGGTCGATAACCGAAAGTTTGTGCTCATTCGGTCAATTTATCTGGGGCGAAAATTATCGCACTCTAGCTGCTAGTTAACTCGCCCCACATCTGGAACCGACTAAGATTTGCCCCCCCAAACCTGATTTAGGTCAAGCGATACGTCAGTCAGAATCGAAGTGGTGATCTGGCTGGCGTGCACCGTCGGTTCACTGAACCCATGCGTTCCTCGGACCAACTGCGTAACGCAGTGCTCCAAGGGATCGACAATCCAATACTCAGGGACGCCAGCCGAGTCATAGATGCGGCGTTTGAGTATCTGATCATTCTCGATACTCGACGGCGACAAAATTTCGATGATCATGTCGGGTATCCCTTTGATCTTCGTCGGCGTAATGATGTGCTGATTCTCTGTTAGCACGACCACGATGTCCGGCTGGACAATGTTGTGATTCCCAAGCTGAAGATCCACCGGTGCGTTGAAAACCTGACCGAGCTTCCGCAGTTCAATTTGAGTGTAGAGTTCGAATTGAATACGTCGAGAAACTGTCTGGTGGTATGTACTCGTTGTTGGGTTCACGTAATGCTCCCCATCAATTATCTCATGCCGTCTTCCGTCGTCGGGAAAACAGACGTAATGACTGTAGTCCAACCCGGTGGATGGCCCTGACATGCCTCGGCTCCCATGGGAATACTGCATTGCCTGCTGTGACCGTCACAACAAACGAAAACACCACTCGACATTATAGCTGCGTGGGGCCAAGGCTGCACTGCTAAAAGGTTGTGGTTGACCGGCAATTCTATTGTTCAGGTTTGCTTTCCGCGTCACAACCAATCAACCCTGCTTCCGCTCCGGGCTTGTCCCGGCAGAGCGACAACTGGCAGCTACCACCGCTATCATGTATTGCCATTCGCTTCTTTAATTAAGATCGATTTCCGCTCCGGGCCTGTCCCGGCGGAGCAACAACTAGCAGCTACCGCAACCGAACCAGCCCGCATCCGCTTCCGCTTCCGCATCCGCATCCGCATCCGCATCCGCATCCGCATCCGCATCCGCTTCCGCTTCCGCTTCCGCTTCCGCTTCCGCTCCGGGCTTGTCCCGGCGGAGCGACAACTGGCAGCTACCACCGCTATCACGTATTGCCATTCGCTTCTTTAATTAAGATCGATCTCCGCTCCGGGCTTGTCCCGGCGGAATCAACGACTTAATCCGGCTCCACTTTCACTGGTCGACTGTACTTGATCGCGTTTTCAATCAGATTGTGGAAGATGCGTAATAATTGATCTTCATCCCATAACCTTTCATAGCCAGTAAACACAAAAAAAAGAGGAAAGCATGGACAGACACGAGCATTGGGAGGCAATCCACACAACGAAGGCAACGGATGCGGTCAGTTGGTACGAAGTGGACCCTGCGCTGTCACTGGAGTTGATCGAATCCGTCTCGCCTGATCGAGGCAGCGTCATTGATGTGGGTGGGGGGCAATCATTCCTGGTTGATAAACTGCTCGACGCGGGCTTCCAACGGGTGGCCGTACTCGACATCGCATCAGCCGCGCTGGAAGCGACGCGGCAGCGTCTGGGAACCTGCGCTGATCAGGTCGAATGGCTGCACGCCGATATCACCGAAGTATCGGACCTAGGAAAATTCGACGTCTGGCACGATCGTGCGGTCCTGCATTTCTTGACCGAGGAAGCTGATCGTAAAGCGTATGTCGAGATGTTGTCCAATACGCTTCCTGTCGGTGGCCACTTCGTTGTTGGTGCGTTTGGAGTCGGTGGCCCGGGAAAGTGCAGTGGACTCACGATTCGCCAATACGATGTTCGCATCATGGCGGAGACGCTTGGCCCCAATTTCGAACTACAGCGCTGGCTGGACCATTCACACAGAACGCCCTCCGGCAGCGACCAGAAGTTCTTTTTCGGCATTTTCCGCCGGGTTTGAGTCGCCTGCCCGAAATGGCCCGAAACGGAAGACTCATAAAGCCCTTTTTGCACTTTGTAACCCGACAGTTCGCCACGACCAGGTGAAATTCGCCTGTCGGGATTGACAGAAAACATGCAGAAGCGTATCGTAAATAGACGATAAACGATTTAGTTGTGGTTACCAGATTGATTTCTAGGGCGATAAACGATGGTCCGAGCCAAGGCAGAAGCGAAGAAATGCTGCACGACCGGCGAAAAGCTGGCTCTGCCGGATGTCGCTTGGGCTGAAGACATGGCCAAGCTGACCTGGGCACTCGCTCATCCGGCTCGCGTGCGGATTGTGCGTTTGCTGCTCAATCGAACGTCGTGCATGTGCGGTGAGATTGTCGAAGAGATGCCACTGGCTCAATCGACGGTGTCCCAGCATTTGAAGATCCTTAAAGAAACCGGCCTGGTGCAGGGCGAAATCGACGGTCCGCGGGTTTGTTACTGCATCAATCAGGATGCGATGGCCAAACTAAAGGCGTTGATCGCGGAATTGTAATTGATTGGGCGGGAATTCCGTCTGCGAACGGGTGCCCGCTCACAAGTGTAAAAATTTAACCAAGCCTATCGTCCCTCGGCGATAGGCGATATTGTCCGGTTACCAGCATCCACAGAACCGGGGGTGGCCC
>CAZHTX010000631.1:0-3072 GCA_964535475.1 uncultured Pirellulaceae bacterium | reverse complement strand
ATTGACCGCAGCCGACCTGACAAAGATCGAGCGAAGCGGTGCCAAACCGGCGGATGCCATGAATTTGCTCAGTGAACAACGCTTCGATCGCCGCCAAAGTGGCCCGCATCATCTCCCCGCGGTCGTAATAGAATCCACAGCCCACCAAGACTTGGTCCAAGCTGGTGGCCGGCGACACTTGAGCCGGCCGATCGTTGTGGGTGGCACCCTGGCCGCGGACCGCCACGTACCAATCATCCCGAGCCGGGTTATGGACGACGCCGAGCTGGGCCACGCCGCGGTGCCAATAGGCGATCGAAACGGCAAAGTGCGGAATCCCGTGGGCAAAATTATTTGTGCCGTCGAGCGGATCGATGATCCATAAATGCTCGGCATCGGCGGAGCCCCGCAACTCCTCTTCGCCGAGTAACTCATGGCCGGGAAATTCGGCTCGCAAGACCGCTTCGATCGTGCGTTCCGCTTCCACATCGGCATCACTCACCAGATCATAGGTCCCTTCCCCGGTGGCCGATTTATTGCGAATTTCCACACCCTCGGAGAGGTATCGCATCAGCACTTGCCCCGCGTTGGCGGCGGCCCGCCGCGCGATCGGCAGCATCGCATCTAATTCCAACTGCATGATTTCTCCACAATATCGATTTAGAACCTATCCGAAAACCATAAAAAAGGCCCGCGGCTAGCGCCGTCGGCTCACAGTTTTCAGCCCGCGGCTAGCGCCGTCGGTTCACAGTTTTCAGCCCGCGGCTAGCGCCGTCGGCTCACAGTTTTCGGCCCGCGGCTAGCGCCGTCGGCTCACAGTTTTCAGATAGGTTCTTAGTTGAGTGATTATTTACCTGCGTACCAAACGCCGCGATGCCAGTTGTGCCGCGTGAGCACTTCCAGGACCCTTTCGGAAAGTTCCGGCAACTCTGAGACCGCTGCATTTTGCTGAGCCTGCGCGGGGTTTCGGATCCCCGTGATGACCGTGCTAACGGCCTCGGGTGCCAGCGCGAACTTAATCGCCAGATCGGCCAAGCTGTACGTTTCCGCCAAGCCCAGGCGTTGCAGATCGGCGCGAATTTCTTCCACTCGCTGGACGGTCCGCGACAAGCGATCTCCGGCGAAATAATTGCTGCGAAAATCGTCGCTGGGGAATTGGTGATCGGCTCCGTACTTGCCACTCAGAGCCCCCTCATCAAGGGCCACGCGAACGATCACGGCGGTTCCGGTCTCTTGGGCGACGGGGAATATCTGTGCCAACGGCTCTTGATGGAACAAGTTAAAAATCACTTGTACGCAATCGACCAAGCCGTCTCGCATTAATTGGATCACGCAGTTTTGGTCTTGCTCGGGAGTGCTGACACCGATCAACCCCAGCTTACCCTCCTCCCGCAACCGCCGCAGCACCAACAGGGGCTGGGGGTCATCATTCCAGGCTCGCGTCCAAGTGTGCAATTGCAGCAAGTCGAGCCGCTCGACCCCCAGCTGCCGCAGTCGCTCCTCGACGTTCTCCCGCAAGTAAGCCGCGCTGTACCGATCCTCCCAGCGACAAACGGGGCTGGGAGGCCAGGGCCCGTCGGCTGGCGGCGTTTTAGTGGCGACGCGTGGACGTTCCGCCGGGGGCATTTCGGCCAGCAGTTTGGCGATCAGTTGCTCGCTGCGACCATCGCCATAGCCGGCCGCCGTGTCGATGAAGTTGACTCCATTTTCCAAAGCAGTTCGTAAAGCTTGCAACGACTCGCGATCATCCTGCCGCCCCCATTGGCCGCCCAGTGCCCAGGCACCAAAACCGATTTCGGAAACGGCAATTCCACTGGCTCCCAATAATCTCGTCTTCATATCCACCGGGGGGGTGCGCGATTTGCGGCTCAGGGTTCGACAATGTGAAGTTTTGCCGATTTGGCAAAACTTTCGTAGGGGTTGCTGAGATTATCCCGGCAATCGGAGGGCGAATGGGTTGTTGCCCTAAACTCATCCCGTCAGGTTGTCCGAATTTGCTTTCGTCCAATTGATGGTGGAAGCATCGTGCGGAAGCTGTTTCCATCGTTACACCCCGGAGGTGTTGAATCGTGTGTCGGCTGTCAATTATTGTGCCGTATGATCGTGACGAAGCGGCTTTCGAAACGACCTTGGTTTCGGTTCTAGAGAATCGTCCGGAGCACTGCGAGATCATCGTGGCTCATGACGGCGGGTACAATGACCCGTTTGATTTAGGTGACGAGGTACGCTTTGCGATTGCCGAGCGTAACGATCGCCTGTCTCTGATCACAGCCGCCGTGAACACTGCCATGGGGCGCATCGTGCATGTGCTCAGCGGCGGAGCGCGAGCGACCGAGGATTGGACCTGCGAGCCGCTGGCCCTGTTCGAGCAGTCGGACCTCGGCTGCGTCGCGCCGGTGATTCGTCAGTTGTCAGCCGACGGCAGCGTGATTGCCGCCGGTTGGCACGATTCCCAGACCGGTCTGCGCAGACCACTCGCCGCTGGCGGCGGGGCCCCTTCGCGAAAAGAGCTGGCCAGCGTGGAGGGTGCCTATCTGGAAGCTTCCTTCTGGCGACGCAGCACGCTCGAGCACCTCATCTCTTTACCGGTCGACGATGCAGCTGGCGTCACCGACTACGTTTGGGCAGCATGCGCCAAACAGGCGGGTTGGCGATGCCGCGTGGCTGCGGAGAGCACCATCACCGCTTCACCAAATCTGGTCTCACCAACCGTTTCGTCAGTCCGTTTGGCAGCAACTAGGCAGCAAGTCCGCAGCCAACTGCGGGGCGAAGGCCTGGTTGGTGTGATGATCGCCAGTCTGCTGACCGTGCTGGTGCAGCCGTGGCGAGGATCGGCTTGGGGCGAAGCGGGTGGCAGACTGTTGTCCGCTGCCGGGCTGCTTTCTTGCGGCCGAGCGATGCCGGCGAAGATTCGCCGCTTGGCGAAAGAGATGGGGCCCGATGCGGCGCAAGCGACTATTCTCCGCATGCCCGTTGCCAACGATGTGCCCCTGCGGCGGGCCGCTTAAAAAATTCTACCGGCTCGAAATCAGCCGCCGCGCGCCAGCGTGCGGTTCATCAGCCGCCACGCGCCAGCGTGCGGTTCATCAGCCG
>CAZHTX010000630.1:0-3076 GCA_964535475.1 uncultured Pirellulaceae bacterium | reverse complement strand
CCGGCTTTAGCCGGTCATGCGCTGTTCATGCTGGGCGCCTAAAGGCTGGACACCAGCGTGCGCTGGTGTCCCGGCTTTAGCCGGTCATGCGCTGTTCATGCCGGGCGCCTAAAGGCTGGACACCAGCATGCGCTGGTGTCCCGGCTTTAGCCGGTCGCGCGCTGTCCATGCCGGGCGCCTAAAGGCTGGACACCAACGTGCGCTGGTGTCCCGGCTTTAGCCGGTCGTGCGCTGTCCATGCCGGGCGCCTAAAGGCTGGACACCAGCGTGCGCTGGTGTCCCGGCTTTAGCCGGTCGCGCGCTGTTCATGCCGGGCGCCTAAAGGCTGGACACCAGCGTGCGCTACTCCTATCTTTCACTGACAACCTGAAAACCTATTCCACTTTACAAACCGCATAGAGCTGCAAAGCTTGGACGGTTTCCGCTACGTCGTGGACTCT
Organism: uncultured Pirellulaceae bacterium; assembly: GCA_964535475.1. GTDB lineage: Bacteria > Planctomycetota > Planctomycetia > Pirellulales > Pirellulaceae > Laterigemmans. The sequence continues at coordinate 2,636 of CAZHTX010000630.1, read as the reverse complement.
TAATACTTGCACGCCGCTGGATGCCATCGCTAGTGAAACCCCTAAAGTTCCTGCCAGCCGACTGGTCGTCTTGTCGGCTAACACGTGGGCAATAAAGCCCTTGCGTGAATGGCCTACCAATAATGGTTGGCCTAGTGCCAAAAAGTTATCCACTCCTCGCAGCAACTCGATGTTCTGCGCGTGCGTTTTTCCAAAGCCGATGCCCGGGTCAAGACAGATCCGCTCGGTGGCAATGCCTGCCGCTTGACAAGCATGCAAACGCTCGCGGAGGTAACTGGTTATCTCCGCAACCACGTTTTGATAAGTCGGCTGATCTTGCATCGTCTGCGGGGTGCCCTGCATGTGCATTGCACAAATTCCCGCCCCTGAATCAACCGCGACGGCCAGCATCCGCGGATCACCGCTGAGCCCAGTCACATCGTTAATGATTTCAGCTCCCGCTGCGACCGCCGCCGCGGCCACCGACGCCTTCGATGTATCGATCGACAAGGGGATCGATAGCCGCTCGCCCAGCGCTTCAATCACCGGCATGACGCGAGCCAGTTCTTCTGATTCCGCGACGGGATCGCTGTAAGGACGCGTGCTCTCGCCACCGACGTCGATGATTCCAGCCCCCGCATCTTCCATCCGCAAGGCTTCGTCAACGGCTTGTTGATTACCCGCGTAACGTCCCCCGTCAGAAAAACTGTCGGGTGTGACGTTCAAAATTCCCATCACCACCGGTTGCGGACCGAACTGTATCGTGCGAGTCCGCAATTGCCAGTCGACGGCGTAAGCAGGCTTTCGCATTAGCGTTCGAAGAACTTCTTAATCAACTGCACCGTGGTGGCTCGCCCCGCTCTTGCAATCGAAGTCGTCAGCGGAATCTCCTTAGGACACACGGCCACGCAGTTCTGCGCGTTGCCACAATTGGTCACCCCGCCGGGGCCGCTGAGTGCCTCGAGCCGCTCGCCTGCCAGGTTCTTGCCGGTCGGATTATTGTTGAACAACATCGCTTGACTGATCGCGTGGGCGCCAATGAAGGCCTGGTCATAAGCCTGATCCTGGCGAGCGGCGAATTCCTCGTCCGATTCCCCTTCCAGCCGTTCCAGCTCAATCTTGGTGTACTGGGGACAAGCTTCCAAGCAGCAACCGCAGCTCATGCATTGGCTGAGCGGATAATTGCGTTCCTGCTCCTTGCGACTTTGGCGAGGACCGGGACCCATGTCGTAGGAGTTATCGACGGGCACCCAACCTTTAACTCGCTGCAGACCGCGGAACAATCGCTTGCGGTCGACCATCAAGTCTCGCACGACTGGAAACTTGCTCATCGGTTCGAGGACGATCTCATCGGGATTGTCTTCGAGTAAACGGTCGACCAGGGCGCTGCAACTTTGTCGCACGCGACCATTGATCACCATCGTGCAGGAGCCGCAGACTTCCTCCAAGCAACCGCAATCCCAAGCGACCGGCGTGACTTTTTTGCCGTCAACCGTGGAAGCTTGGGCCGCAATCCGCTGCAGCACGCTGATCACGTTCATCTCATGTTCGTACTTAACTCGGTGCAACTCCCAGTAGGGCTCAGCACCGGGGGCGTCTTGGCGGCGGACGCGAACATTAATGAAGTCGGGCCGCTTGGGGTGATGGACTGGAGCAATCATGTGGCGACTCGGAGCAAAAAAAGGAAACTGTTTCAGTCAAATGTAGGTTACGAACAAATCGGGGGAGAAGATCGACCTGTTAGGTGGCCGGTTGCGGCTCACGTTCGGGACGCTTGGCCCGTTCCTTCCAGACTTGTTCGATCACTTCAGCACCCACCAAACCATATAGACGCGGACGGGGTGGGATCAGCGATGTGTCCACATCTTCATAAGTCAACTCAGGATCAGAGCCATTCCAGCTCGCAATGGTGCTCTTCAAATACTTACGGTTGTTCTCTTCAAACGCATCACACCACATCTCAGCTTGGCGTCGGCGTTCAGCCGGATCTTCGGAGGTCAAACTCGGTTTCTCGAACTCTGGCTTATAGTGGGCTCCGCGACATTCATCACGTTGCAAGGCACCCTGCAGAATTGCCTTGGCCAGCGGGAACATATCTTGCACAGCTTTCGCAAAAATGACGTTCTGGTTGGTCCAGTTACCGTGATCTGAGAGCGAGACTTTCATGGCTCGTTCGTGCAGTTCCGACACCGTGGCATAAGCATCTTGCAATTGCTTGTTCTCGCGAACCACCGTTGCCGTGCGCGTCATCACGTCGCCCAACTCTTGGTGGATCAGGTAGGGGTTTTCATCGCTGTCACCACCACCGTGCAGCAAGCTGCTGTGTCGTTCTTGCTGTTGCTTGACGGCTGATTCCAGCAGCGTCGAGGGAATATCCTTGTAACCACCCGCTTGCTTGTCCGCGTAAGCAATCATTGACGGTGCGGAGAACAAGCCCGAGAAAATGCAGCTGAGCAGCGAGTTGGCTCCCAAGCGGTTGGCACCGTGATAGTGATAATCGCACTCGCCGATCGCGTACAGACCTTCGATGTTCGTCATCTGGTTTTGCGGGGCACCCGCTTGCAAACCGCCATCGGCGCCCTTGACATAGTCGGCCCAGAGCCCACCCATGCTGTAGTGCACTGCCGGGAAAATCTTCATGGGCTCGAACCGCGGAT
>CAZHTX010000629.1:0-3079 GCA_964535475.1 uncultured Pirellulaceae bacterium | reverse complement strand
ATTTAGGATCTAGTTTCTTCGGAAGTGCAGGTTCGATTCCTGTCAGCCCCATTTGTTCTCTCTATCGCGTGCCTGCCGACCGGGACATTCCTCCCAGTCGTCTCGATGCACGCCTCTCCCGCGGACGTCCACGCGTTTCTACAAGCAGATTCGCAAGCGGGAGACTGCCATAGTTTTGCGGCCTTTGGCACACAGCTTGCCCAAGCATCCAACGTCACCAAAGGTCGGGTACCAAGCTGTGTGCCCATTCCACCTGGCTGACTAATGCCACTTTGGATGAGAACTATCTTTGGGAACCGCAATGCGCGCGATGCTTTCGCTTCGACCAAGGCTCCAGAAAAGAGCATGGTGGTACCTCTTTATTTTCCTCTGGCTGCTGTCGCTGATCACAACGGCGCAAATTCAGGCGGGTGGCTTCGGCGCCGAAATGTATCACCCTGACGAACCGGCGCATTTTGTGACCGGTGTCATGGTTACCGAGTACCTTCGCGGTGCAGAGTTTACGGCTCCCGTTGAATTTGCCGAAGCTTTCTACTTGCGATATCCCAAAGTTGCCTTTGGACATTGGCCACCGCTGTTCTATTTCGTGCAAGCCGCCTGGTAGTTGCCCTTTGGCATCTCAAAAGTTAGCGTGCTGACGCTGATCGCATTTTTGACAATCATCACGGCTGGCAGTATTTACTATTGGCTCGAGCGAAAAACGAGCAAGCAAACCGCCCTGCTGACCGTCACGCTATTTCTACTCATGCCGCTGCCCAGCATCTACTCGGCGCGCGTCTCGTCGGAGATGTTGGTCGAGCTATTTTTTGCGCTCGGTCTGTTTGCCTTGATCGCGACTTTAGAGGGACGAAGTTGGCGTTATTTTATTGCCTATCTGGCCTGCGTGACTTTGGGATTAATGACCAAGGAAACGATCATCCCGTTGATCCTTTGCCTCCCCATCGCGGTTGTCCTCTCTGGCAGGTTGACGCTGTTGCGCAACGCCTGGGCGTGGCTCGGCAGCGGCCTGGCTGCGGTATGCTTCCTCGGATTCGCCCACGCCAAGCTGACCAGTGAGTTCGGCTGGCACGGCATGCACAGTTTTCCACAGTTGGGCAATTGGATTTTCCAGCATGCCAACTTGTCCGCTTCAATAAGCCGCCATTTTGAACTGGCTCATCCGCTGGTGTTGACGGTCGCCCTCCTAGGCGGGCTGCATGGGATCAGAGGCTTTAGCAATACGACCACAACAACCGGCCGGCCAGCAGCCAATCACCGCGGCTTAACCTCGGTCGCGATCGCCGCCCTGCTATCCAGCGTCGCCTTTGCGGGCTTGGTGGGAAAAATTGAAATACGCTACCTGCTGCCCCTCATAATACTCTTTGCCCTGGGGCTGGAAGCGGTTCCGCGGGTGCTGCCCGCCAAGCTGGGCGTTGCCAGCCAGCCGACGGTGATTTGCCTCGGCTTGCTCGCCATTGGATTATCGCTTGACCCATTGCCAATCCGACCGCGGGGATTCGCCACTGTGGCAACGGCGATCAAGCACGATGACACTCCGCATGTGATTCTGATTTCATCGGACGCTTCCGGAGAGGGCTGCTTCATCGCCGAGCGGTTGCTCGCCGAACAGTCTCCCGACACACATCATAACCAACTGCTGCGAGTGCTTCGCTCACAGCCTGCCCACTTTGGCCTCTTGGAAAAATTTCCCCTGGCGTGGGGTGATTGTCAGCTGGCTGGAGCGGTCTCACTGTTTCGCAATCTCAAACCTCTCAAACATTCCGAGCTCGAACTCGAAGTTGATATGAGTCGTTCACTTGGCCGATCCCTGACAGAGGCGATCGCACCTCAGTCAAGTTCGAGCAAAGATTGAGCAATCAGCAGCATCCCGCCAACTAGAGAACATGATGAAACTAGCATTGATATTGCTTTATGTCTTAGCCCTTTGCTCAGAGCTCGCAAAATTTTTATTTGAGCTGTTTGTCAACGCTGTTTTTCGTGAGCAGCGTGAACTACAGCCACTCTCCGCGACACAGGTTGCGGTTGTGATACCATGCTTTAACAGCGAGGAGATCATTTGTGAGACACTGGCCGCGCTCCCCCATCAGTACGCGGCCTACTGCGTGGTCAATAATAGTTCCGACCAAAGCGCCCAATTCATCCGCCAGTACCAACAACGGACAGGGCGTGACATTCGCATTCTGGATTTCCCGCTTAAGTGCATTGCCTCGGGCAATGACGATGCGCGGAAGAAAGCTGTCATTACTAGGCGAATTCGGTGATTACTTTTCGGAGCAGTTGCAACCGTTTGAAAAACCATATTGCCATATACGAATTCACCTTTAATTCAGGCCTGTTGTGCATTTGCCCATCGCTCCCACTCGCAACGCTGGAGACTGCCGGGACGGTTCAAACGGAGTGGAGTTTCGCTCATGCTCCTAAGAACCCATCCGAAAACCATTAGCCGCTTTGGCGCTAGCCGGCGGTTCTTTTGGGTTTTCGGATAGGTTCTAATTGAAACACGGCTGACGGGTATACATTAGAATTAGGTGTGTTGAATTTTTACCTGTCAGTGAACTCAAGGATAGCACAGCTGTGAAGATTCGCCTTGCCCTTGTCGCACTTACGGCACTTGCGATTCCGCTTTCCTTTGTCGCCGCACCGTACCCACGGGAGTTGGTGTTACAGCACATTCCCACACTCGTCGGCTTAGTGCTGCTCGGCATCGCCGTTGTCCGATATCGGCTGTCCGACATGTCCTTCTACTGTTGCCTTGCTTTCCTTTGGCTGCATCTCATCGGCGCTCGCTGGATTTACTCGTTTGTGCCCTATGACGCTTGGAGCATGGCGATCTGCGGACATGCCATTTCAGATTTCTTTGGTTGGCAGCGGAATCATTATGATCGGCTTGTGCATTTTGCCTCGGGCTTGTTGGGGATACCGATATTTGCGGAAGCTCTGCGGGCCTTCTGCAATACGAATCTGCGTGACTCGGCAGTCTTGGGATTGGCCTGCGTGCTGGCAGTGGGTGCCGTCTACGAAGTTTTGGAATGGCAAATCGCGATACTATTTTCGCCCGAAATGGCGGAAGCCTATAACG
>CAZHTX010000628.1:0-3082 GCA_964535475.1 uncultured Pirellulaceae bacterium | reverse complement strand
TGCGGCAAGAAATTGATTCCCGAGAATCTGACCCAACCTTCTGCGAGACCGCCAAAGCTAGCGAACCCAACCTCTTAACACCGAGAACCAAGAGGGTTCTATGAACGATTCATCAAAAATCCAGCGACCGGGAGGAAGAACTACCTGCTCGTTGGCGGGCGGCGTGGTGGCCACGACGCTGCGGTGTTCTATTCGTTGGTCAGCAGTGCGAAGGCGAATGGCGTCGAACCGTTCGCATGGCTACGCGACGTGTTTGACAAGTTGCCTTACCACCGCGGCGGCGAAGCATTCGCACAGGCATCTGCCGGTGAGCCGATCACCAGCGAGGAACTGGACGCATTGCTTCCGGACCGTTGGCTGCAGTCGCACCCCAATCATGCTTGGACGATGGACGCGATTCGCCGCAAAGAGCGGCAAGCCAAGGAAAAGCCCGCCGCCGGAACCAACGCCGCTAACCCACGCAGTTCACCGAACGCTCACGAAGAGCACAAATTACCCTGTGAGCTTGTTCAGCGTGATAACGACACGAAGTACATGGCGTCATTCGATGAAGTGTTCACGTCCGCAGGAGCGAAGATCAAAAAGACGACGCCCAAGTCACCGAATTTGCAGGCGTTCGTGGAGCGAGTGGTTCAGACGCTTAAACACGAAATTTTAAACGCCTTTTGCATCGCCAGCGACAAGCAACTTGACATTATTCTGGCCCGTGGAACGGACTGGTATAACAACCGTCGCTGTCATTCAGAACGCGATAACCGTCCGCCAGTCCGCGACGAAGCAGAACCAGAAGTTATCGATCTAGCCACTCGCAAGATCGAGTGCTTTGAGGAACTGGGTGGGCAACTAAAGTTGTGTCGGGCAGCGGCCTAACGCGGTTTCTCAGCACTCGCAAATCTCATCGATTACAAAAGTGTGCGTTCGCTGCTACGCACTCAGCGAGAAAACGCTCTCACGCTCGCTTTCGCGATGACCAGCGGACCACCGCCTCAGTGGCGATCGAAATCTTCGATAGGGGACGAAAGGCTCCGGAATTCACTGGCTTTAGATGTGGCGGACTTTTTTTACAGCGCGGTTTTTGGTGTGCCAACTTTTTTGCAGCGTTTTTAAATCGCGTTATTGGGCGAATACCTTCAAATGCTCCCTGCGAAGGGAATCGTTCCCATCACCCCAGGCAACAACGCCAAAATGCAGCAAGGCAATTCGGTTGGGGCACCGAATTGCCTGCGAGCATCGTAAACTTTCGCTATCGTTGGGCAAAAGGGGAGACCCCAGTCACTTTCTATTGTTCAATAAACTCTGGCAGTAGCGTCGGAGTATTGGTATTTCTAACCGCAAAAGATACGAGTTGATCCTCAACTGCAACCGCCTGTAGAGAGAAATCCGAATTGGGCGCGAAAGTGGCGTCGTCGGCAAGGCCTTGGAACCAAGTCTCATTACTGGCGACAACAAAGTAATTGCCAGGATCCCGATTGAAGGTGAACCTTCGCAGCGGCGGAATGACAAAGCTTTCGAGATCGGCTGCCTCTGCTTTTGTTGTCGGTGGATTCTGAATCTGGCTCTCCGTGAGAATCCAGACTCGGACCAGCGCATCGTCAACAAAGCCATTAACGTTTTGAACCCTCACTCCGCCTGGAGGAGGCGGTGGATCATCACAACCGGCGAAGCAGCTGCTGAGCATAACCAAAGTGGTCATTAACAGGAAGTGTTTCATATCTCTTTCCTCTTCAAAAAGTTACGTCTAGCCATCCGAGGAACGCCCAACGATAGGCCTCAACGCAGAACAACGTACACCCCGGGAACACCGCGGGACTAAAAATCAAAAACAGTCTCTTGGTTATTTCTTGTGCACAGTGCACTCACAACATCTAACGACAACGACTCACTTAGAAAGCGTACGGAACCATCGGAAAACGCGGCATTTGCGCCGCCCGGATGCAGGCTGGCAATTTCATATATTCCGCCTGAACGGTTATTGATGGAGCCATTGTCATGACTGATGCAATTCAGTCCGCTGGCCCAAAGGCCATAATCTTGCTCACCAATTGCGACGGCTTCGGCGACCGCGATTGTGTTACTTAATCCGTCCGTAATCTCGGCCAGCGAAATACGACCTGCGTTCCACGAGACCGGAAATAAAACACCATTGCGGCCAATATCTACGGTCGTATTGTTGGATGAGCCGCTCATTCCGGAATAGTCAGTACTGCCCGGGTAGGCCTTCCAAGAGCTTGGGCAGGAGAACACGTCCAAGTTCTGGCGGCTCCACTCTGTATTGGCGGCTGCGTACCAAGGAATCGAAAAGTCGATCTGCTGGTAAATACTGGTCTGCTCCAGATAAGGTAAAATCCGAGTCGACCAAGAGTGCAGTGTGTCGGCTTCCGCTCCGGCTGGAAATTTTCTGAAGTTGGATTCGAAGGCGAGCAGTGCCAGGCTCTGTTGTGAAAGATTTTTGGCACAGGTGATTCTTCTGGCAGCTTCACGAGCTTTTTGAACGGCAGGAAGCATCATTCCGGTCAAGATGGCCAAGATAGAGATAACGGCAAACAACTCGACGACGGTAAATCCGCAACGTATTCGTGATATGGGCAATTTCATGGTTTACAGCTCCCCTAATTGATGTTTCAATACTTCGCGACGCGCAGCTTCCCATCCCTTCACGAATCTGAAATAATTTAAAAATGATTGTTTTTAGCAGCGAACGACTGCGGTGACTCGAAGGCCGTTTTATTGTTCAGCCGGAATACAGAGCTGCGACTAGAGACGAGACGCTCCATGAATTTAAATATTGAAAATGAGTCCGAGAAAAATGGGGTAACCGAGTTATTGCGGTCACTTCCGGAGAAACAGGACGAGCTATACGAATTGGTCTATGGTCACTTGAAAGCGATCGCTCGAAATCGATTGCACGGCGAGAATCGAGAGAAAGGGCTGCAGACGACCGCACTGGTCAACGAAGCCTCTTTTAAGTTGATGAAGCAGGAGCGTGCGTGGCGTGATAGACGGCATTTTTATGGGGTTGCCGGCGAGGCCATGCGACGCATCCTGATTGACGCTGCCCGAGGTCGAAAGCGGGAAAAGCGAG
>CAZHTX010000627.1:0-3084 GCA_964535475.1 uncultured Pirellulaceae bacterium | reverse complement strand
TTTGTTGGTCACCGCGGCTGAGGTAGAAACCGATCGCGGCGATTGTTGCCGCCGCAGCCAGCATTGACCAGAGTGCAGCCCGGCCGCCGGCTGGTGAATTTTTTTGTTGTGAACGGTTTGGATCTATGGGCCGCACAGCAAGGCGAACTGGGTGCGACGCGGAAAGATCGGCCGCGGCAGCTTCTTCGCTAACCAGCTCCAGCACGCGGCTGGCAAAATCTTTCGGCAGTCCCGAAGTCGAATCCATGGCTTGGCGAATCATCGCACTTTGGGCTCGCAGCTGTTCGAGCTGCTGCCGCGCACCGGCATCCTCCGCCAGCATCTGTTCGACGCGTTGACGTTCGTCGCTGCTCAATTGGTCGTCCATGTACCGACTGAGAAGATCGTCAAGGAGTTCCCGAGGGAGACTCATAATAGGCCTCAACAGCGCCAGCCGCAGCGCGACTGACCAAGTGTGATAACAGTCAACAAGCGTTCATTTTGCTTCGGGCACGCATTCCGCTGCGCGACGCTCGGCAAGCTTGTCGGTTCGTTTCCAGGGGGAGATTACCAGGGCTTGACCGTCAAACCAACTCCGCTCTGTTATGCATCGGATGCGTGGAGGGCGGCAAAAGTTCCTCGGGAAAACTGGGGAATCTACCTAGTTCGGTGGAATCATGGCTAGAAAGGGGCGGACTTCTCACCCCTGGCGGGTGGTCAAAGCCAGCGGTTCCCCGTATTTTAACGGGTGATCGCCAGTTGTGGGGGCATTGGCAAACAGAACGGGAGTCTTTCCCTGTACTTTTAGAAGTCAGGAACAGCACCACGCCAGCCCCCCCGCAACGGTCGACATCAACCGGATGAAGCCCCATGGCCCCAGGCCGCACCGCCATTTCGCTTTTGAAAATCTCTCGGCCGGGATTTTGGCTGACCACGCTGTGGTTTTACCTGTTGCCGTTTGCGGGTCGCGACATGTTCTCCAATCCAGCCTTTTGGCTGGGAGCGACCTACGTCTGTTTTCCTTTGGGGCTGTTGTTGTACGGCTGGAACGATCTCAGCGACGCTCGCACGGACGCCTTGAATCCGCGGAAAGACAGTTGGCTGTTCGGAGCTCGACCTGACGAGGAAATGCGCAGCCGCTTGCCCGCCTTGATCGTGTTGGTGCAGGCACCCTTTGTGATCGCCTTCGTCGCGATTGCCGGAGTAAAAATGGTGTTTTGGTGCGCGATGGTCTTGGCTACCAATGCGGCCTACAACACTTTGGGATTTAAGCAGCGTCCGATCTTGGACATTCTTAATCAGGCAGGTTACGTGCTGGTGTTTGTCCTCGCCAGCTGGCTTTGCTACGTCCCCCAACTGAATCTGCCGGCGATGATTTTCAGCGGCTTGTTCGCCATGATCAGCCACACGTTCGGCCAGTTGATGGATGTGGAGCCTGACAAATTTGCTGGGCGTCATTCGACCGCCGTCTTGCTCGGGGTGCGGCCCACCAAATGGTTGCTGGTGGTAATGATGCTGATCGAAGCGGCACTTGCTTGGAGCTATTTCTCCGGCTGGTACGTGGCCCTGTTCATGCTGGCGGGTGCGCTGTTCTTTATCTTTGATGCCAGCCTGGGGCCTGACCACTATCCAATTTGGTTCAGCAAAGCGTTTTTTATTGGGTGGAACATCATTGTGTTGATCACGATGCACTTCATTTGGCGGTTTGGTGTCTTCCAGCTATCCGCATAAGCGTCGCAGCAAATTTCCTGTCAGTCCGCGTTGTTTTTTCAATATTCCGAATTTTGCTTGTCGTTCCAGCGGGTTAATTTCCATCTTGCTGCAGTCGTGTCGGGCAGATTGGCTGGCCGCACGCACGTTTCGCCAGGTTAGATGAAAAAAATGCCTCTCACCAAAGGACGCTTCGCTCAAGTGTTTATCGGTGTGCTCGCCGGTGTGACAACGCTTACGGTGTTGAATGCCAGCAGCTGGTACGTGTTGTATTTTGGCTGGGCCATGATGGCGATGCTGTTCGTGGCGTCAATCATTAGTCGCAAAAGAGAAACGAGTCCCCATGGTGAACAACTTGCGACCGTCGGGCCGCTGGTTTACCAGATGTTTCCCGCGTCAAATAAAGCTTTGATCGCTTTGGGGATATTCGTAATTTTGCTCGGAGCCGGGGGCATTCTTGTGGCCCTTTCCGAAGGGCAAGACCAGAGTGGACTAGCCGGAGGCTTATTCCTGTTGGGGGCGGGAGTTACATGCTGTGCCATTCCCACCGCAAATCGTCAATTCATGTCGGCTGGGTATGTGTTATGGGCCATTGCGGGCGCCCTAATGATCGTGCTTAGTGTGCTGTGGACCGACGATCATTTACAGCTTGCACGCGGAATCACGGTGGGGTCGGTTTTGTTGGTCGCTAGCAGTTTCGTGGCTTACGAATTCTTGTTCGGTAAGACTCCCGTGTATGAAACGGGCATCATGTTGGGTGGAAAACTGGTGCCGTGGCAGGCAATCGGCAGTTGGACGATTACGCCCAGGGCTACGGGAGGTTCTTTGCTGCAGATTTCTTTATTGCACTCCCCGTCAGCGTTCAGCGGCGAGTTGTCCAGCGAACAGGCGGAGCAAATGCAAACGATTCTCACCAGCAAGTTAGGTGGGCCGGGCGAATCGCGGTGCCTGCCGGATAGCAATGCGGCGGGACAAGCCGATTGATCGCTGGTCATTCGAGCGAATCGTCACCGGCGGCCGGGGCATCGGCGGCTTGGCCGGGTAGTTTGCCCGTGTACTGTTGGACTTCCAGAAAAGCTTCCAGCAGCACTTGCGCGGCTACCGCATCGATGCGAGCCTGGCGAGTTTTGTGAGTCATTTTTCTGCCCCGCAGTCGTCGCTTGGCTTGCGCGGTCGAGAAGCGTTCGTCGAACAAACGCGTGGGAAGCGACGTCGTCTGTTGCAGCCAAAGGGCGAACTCGCGGGCTTCACCTGATTTCTGACTCTCGCCCCCGTCGCAGTGGATTGGCAAACCGACGACCCAGGCTGCCACTCGCTCGTCGGCCGCCAGCTCTGTGAAGAACTTCGTCAACTGGGCTTCCCCGTTCCGCGTGAGGATCGCCAACGGGCTGACCA
>CAZHTX010000626.1:0-3098 GCA_964535475.1 uncultured Pirellulaceae bacterium | reverse complement strand
TGCTTCGAGTTGTTCGAGCAGCGTATTCCAGGCGTCGACGACGGGGCCTGAACCAATCATCGGACGCACTTCTCGCCACCGCCCCGCATCCCCGCCGGCCCGCAACAGCCCGCCGGCCCGCAACAGCTCGGACTCAATTTGCCCCGGGACTCGTCCCACGCGAAGTGTCAGCAAACCACCGACGCCGACCGCCACCAGGGCGATCAGCCACGGCAGGTAACGTGCGTCTGCAGCAAACAATCCGCGAGCTTGACCGATCATGAAGATGATCAAAATCAGTCCCAAAAAGACGCTGCCGATACGTAACGTCAGCCCCCGCCAAGCCAGCTGGCTGAAATCCCTTTCCTGCTGCCTGGTCACGCAATCACCCCCTGGCTTGACGCATCCACCCCTGGGTTTGAAGCAGCTACTGAATTTCCCGAGGCGGGGATTGCCGGGTGATCGGGTTTATTTTGCAAACAATGTTCGCGAAGCAGGGCGGCCAGTCGCTGGGGACTGAAAGGTTTGTGCAGAATCGTGATCAAGCGAAAGCGATCGATCAAGTAGGAGGCATCGAGCTCGAAGCCCTTTGCCGTACACAGAATTGTGGGCAATCGGCCCAGCAGGTTTGTTGTCCGCAGATTCTCCAACAATTCGATACCGTTGCCGCCGGGCATTTGGTGATCGGTCACCAGTGCGTCGAAGGAGTGCGATTGCAATTGCTTCCAAGCCTCCGCACCATTCACGGTGGCGGTCACCTGGAAGCCTTGGCGTTGTAAAGTAAAAATGATCACGCGACGAAAAACTGGCTCATCCTCAGCGATCAAGATGTGCGGCTGAGCATTCTCGTTGCGGGTTGGTGACTGATCGGTTTGCATCGGATCGTGCCTCACCAGTCGGCCCCCACACCGGCGGTCAAATTTAGTTTGATGTCACCATTGGCCGGTTTGTAAACCCAGCCGTTACCAGCCGGGGGCGCTGCGGCAGCCGCTTCGACAGCCGTATCGGCGTTGGCATCAATCAAGACACCATTCAGCCCTCGCACGGCACCCAGTTGCGGGGACGGAAAGGGACCGCGGAGAAACGGCTGGAGTTCTACCGCGAAATCAGTACCAGGCGGGTAGGCACCATTGGTGCTGCGATACAGCTCAATCGAGGTCCGCAACAATGCTAGTTGCTGCCGGGTGGCGTTTTCACCCGCCGAATCGGCCGTGTTGAACATCCGCGGCACCGCCACTGCGGCGACAATACCGAGAATTAAGACCACGACAACCATTTCGATCAACGTGAAGGCCCGAGGAAGTCGCCTGCGACTCTGAGACACAATCGTGGTTGGGAATTTCGCCTCGATCACTTTGCAATCGCTCCAAGTATCGGAAAATAATCTTGTTGACCGGAAAGTTCCAGCTGACCGATCACCGGCGACCAGTTATTGACAACCTGTTGTTAACAGACCATCACGAGCGACCGGGTATCGAAGTCGTTTCCGCAGCCTGGGTCGTACCCGCTGGTCAGTGGAAAGAACCTCCGAACAATCAATACTTAGGGCGCGAAAAGGCGAGGTGCAGGGGAAACCAAGCATTTACCCCCACATCTGTGGCGAACAATCCCGCCTGTATCGCAAAATCGAATTATTCCGCAAACTTGGGCCCAGTGGGCCTGAAAATGATTACACCAGTTAGGCAGATCAAGGCGGTGGCGACAGGAAGGTTGGTTGACACCTGCCGGTAACACCGATAGCCTACATTAGTTCCCGTCTGATCAACGCCGGGCCCGGGTGATTCCACTCGGGCCTAATTTTATACACACCAACGACCTTGTCGCTGCGGCATGAATCCACAAGACATCCTTCGCTACGTCGATTCGCTGCATCGCGAAAAGAACATCGATAAAGAAATCGTGTTCTCCGCGATCGAAGCCGCTTTGCAAACTGCCGCCAAGCGGCAATATGGCGAAGACGCCGACATTGTCGTACAGCTCGACCGGCAATCGGGCCGAGCGTACGCAACTCATGATGGCGAAGCTTTGGGCGAAGATCAGATTGGGCGGATCGGCGCGCAAACTGCCAAACAAGTCATCATTCAGAAGGTACGTGAGGCGGAACGCGACTCGCTCATGTTGGAATATCGCGATCAAATCGGCCAAATGGTCGGTGGTGCGATTGGCCGTGCCGATGGCGGCGTGGCCACGGTCCAACTGGGTAATGTCGAAGCAATCTTGCCGCGCAGCGAACAAATTCCTGGGGAAACCCTGCACGCCAACGAACGTATCCGAGCGGTGGTTTACGAAGTCCGGGCCGCCGGTAACCGCGTTCGCGTAGTGCTCAGCCGTAACCGCCCCCAACTCGTCCAACGACTGTTCGAGCAGGAAATTCCCGAACTGATCGATGGCACCATCGAGATCAATTCGATCTCACGGGAACCCGGTTACCGCAGCAAAGTGGCCGTCCGCAGCGCCGACCCGCAAGTCGACCCGATTGCCGTCTGTGTCGGCTTTCGCGGCAGTCGTATCAAAGCGGTGCGAGAAGAATTGGCCGGCGAACACATCGACGTGGTGCGTTTCTCCGAAGACCCACAAGTTTTGATTCCCAACGCGTTACAACCAGCCGCGGTCGAACAAGTGCTGCTTTGCGACCTGATCGGCCGGGCCATCGTGCTCGTCCAAGAGGACCAACTGTCCCTGGCAATTGGTCGACGTGGACAAAATGTTCGTTTGGCCAGCAAACTTTGTGGCTGGGATATCGAAATCATGACCTCCGAGGAACTGGAGGACCAAATCGAACGAGCCGTAGCCGCTTACAGCGAAATTGACGGAGTCGACGAAGAACTGGCGCAGCGGTTGGTCGAACAAGGTTATCTATCTTATGATGACCTGTCAGTGATCGAGCCCGATGCGTTGATGGAACTGGGCGGTCTAACAGCCGAGCAAGTCGACTCGATTGTCGAGATTGCGGAATCCAAAGCAGAAGAAGCGGAAGTCGCGGCGGCAGAAGAACGGCGAGTGCGACGCGACAAAGATCGGCAACCGCCAGCCGAGCCAACCGCCGCTCAAGAGGACGCCTCCGCGGAAACCTCCACAGAGGGGGAAGCAGCCGCGGACGAGCCAGCTGGGGAAACCAG
>CAZHTX010000625.1:0-3104 GCA_964535475.1 uncultured Pirellulaceae bacterium | reverse complement strand
TTCCTTCGACCGCTAGCCAACGGTCGCCATACAAGACTGCGGCTACCGACTTGTCACGGTCGATAATCGGCGCCGCCACGACGCTGCTAACGCTGTCGAGCGACATGCTCATCATATCCAAATTGGCTTCATAGATTTGCGTTTGCGCCAATTCCATCACGCGACGGAGTACCGACGAACTGACGCGGGGCAGCTGCCCGTCGCGCGCGTGATCGGCCAAGTATTGCGCTCGGCTTCGCCACTGGGATCTGGGATTACCACTCGCTGCAGCGGCCGTATCGGTTTGGCGGTGTGAGTCATCGGCCGGCTGGGAAGCAGGCAGCATGGAGACCGAAATCGACTGGCTATCGGCCGAAATCGCCGCCGTCGGCTGTTGCGACGAATTTGGCTGAGGGGTGTGCGGGCTGGGGATTAGCACCGCGGCGCGATCCAACCCGACGATCTCGACGGCAGCCCGCACAGCCGCTTCGAGGAAACCATCCGAGCTGGCTGCCGCTTCGACCACACTGAGCGCTTTGCGGACCAGCGCCAACGCGTCGGCTCCTTCAACCACGCGTCCTTCCGCGAACGGCCGCATCGTCATCATGGGAGAATCCTCCCGCTTGACTCCGCTGGCTGCTTTCGAGTCGTTTGACCGAGAGGATAGCAGTGAGCGAATGCCTGACATGTCATCGCTGCTCGAAAGCGGTTCCAGCGGGCGATGATCTTGATTACAGATTCGCAGCCGCGCGCCTTCGAGCAAGCGGATAGTGACGGGAGGATTCGCCAGCACTTGGCGAGATTGCCCCGGGGGGATTGGCCCGGCCAAGTCTTCCATAAATACCGCGTGGGCACGGTGCAAGTTGCGGATTTGGACTTCCCCAGATGCGACTTGGCTGACCTGAAACCATTGTCGCGGCACCGAGGTCTGTTGCGCCTCGGCAATTAACAGCCGGGCCCCCTCGTCGCTCATTGATTCTTGCGGATAACAGCGACCAACCTCGATCGGCCGTACCAGCTCGATTTCACGAACAATCCCTTGATGGTTGATAACTTGCAAGTAAACCGTCACGAGTCGCCCAGCTCCGTAAGCTGCAAATATCCAAGTTGTCTGCCAGTCTCATTCGTGGCTTAACATACCAGAAGCAGAGGCGTGAAGGGTGAAGGGTGAAGGGTGAAGGGAGAAGGGTGAAGGGTGAAGGGTGAAGGGTGAAGGGTGAAGGGTGAAGGGTGAAGGGCACGGCGCAATAAAAAACCCGCCTCGAAATTATCGAGGCAGGTTTTGCGTAAGATTAAGAAACTTGACTCAGCCGATCACTATTGGCCATTCGGTGAAATAGGCTCTGGAACGAAGGGCGTGTCATCATCATCACCTGCAGCCAATGCGGCTGCTGCAGCTAGACCGCCAATGGCTCCCAGGCCACCCAGTCCGCCACCTCCACCTCCACCGGCACCTGCTCCACCTCCTCCGAAGCCGCCTCCGCCACCACCACCGAAGCCGCCTCCGCCTGGGATTCCACCTGGCAAACCACCCGGGCCAAGTTGTCCAGCAGCCAGCGGATCAGTGAACGAGTCACCGGGAACTTGAGTTGCCGCAATGACGTCCTCAAAAGGAGCGATTTCAATTTTCAGCGTATCAGACGGTCCGTCTTGAACCGCTACCAAAGTTTCAGTCGCGCTAGATGACAATCCTCCGAACTGGGGCGATCGCACAATCCGAACACCCAAAGCGGCAAAGCCATGAGGACCGAAGACCAACGCGCTAACTGGGCCAGGGGAAACATTCGGCATAAAGAAAGAACCATCAACCGCAACTGGTGCTTCGGCGATCGTCTCACCTTGGCGAGTCAAACGCACCATCGTCCCTTCCATCGTGAACGAGCCAGGAACTAAGCCGATCGACGAAATGCGTCCGACCAACGTGCCGTCAGGCCGTAAACTGACGTCGGGAGTAATGAAAATCGGCTTGCCGGCCGGATCGTCGACACGCTCGGCTTCCGCAGTATACCAAGTTTGACGCTCAACCATTTGCGGACCGTAAAGATTCGCCAACATCGCTTGCCGACGGTCTGCCGAAATCGAACTGGCGGTCACTAAATTGATCGGTGTGGCTTCCGGTGATGACCCACTGACCATAATCGGCAGCACGATTAATTCTTTGGAGTTGGACGCAGACAACGTGTAGATGCCTGGACGCAGTTGGGGAAACATGAAATCGCCATCGGCCGACGTTTCCGCCCGTACCAAAATGCGACCCTTTTGGATCAAGCTGACCGGCAAATTAGGCAGCCCTCGCAATTTCCCATCAGCCGAAATGGTACTGAGCGAACCAAGCAATTCACCCCGCTCATTCAGTTGAGCGTGTTGACGGAGCAGCACGTTCGGAGCGAGTCCACCTTGAAGCATTTCTGGGCTCGCAGTCGGTGCGGCCAGCGTCTCTTGCGCCACCGCGGGCAGCCCGCATACGCCGGTGAGGGCCAGCACAGCAATTATCGAACTCAAACGGTTCATCAACATCACCCCGATAAATCGGCTAAAAAACTAGAGCATCAGGCGCAACAGCTCCTGAATCTCCCACAGCATAATAGGGGTAACCGAATCATTCAACCGATCTGCACAAAGTTACCCAAATTAACTGAGAACTTATTTTATCCAGCCAGCTGGTTGACTCCTCTAGCTGGCGGATAGCTGCTTTAACGCTAGCCGCGGTTACCCCGTTTGACAGCCAGCCGGAGGCATTTGTCGGCGTCTGTTCAGAGGCAAGTCATGAATGAGTCAGCAAATCAGTCAAGCAAAGTGGAGATTGATAGAATGCATCAGTCAACAGCGTCCCCCCCCGCCACCTGCTGGTGGCGAGGCGTGCAAACAATAGCTGCCGTGGGAAGCGACGCTAAACGCTCCTGCGGCAGCCTGCTAAATGCCGTTCGGCGATAGCGGCCCAGGGATAAACGGCGGATCATCATCATCACCACCAGCGATCAACGCGGCCGCAGCTAACCCACCAATAGCACCAAGACCGCCGAGGCCTCCGCCGCCGAAGCCCCCTCCTCCTCCGCCGCCGAAGCCTCCTCCTCCTCCGCCGCCGAAGCCTCCTCCTCCTCCAAAGCCTCCTCCTCCAAAGCCTC
>CAZHTX010000624.1:0-3107 GCA_964535475.1 uncultured Pirellulaceae bacterium | reverse complement strand
CGCTTTCCACAACCACGCTCGCTGGCCGCGTGCGTGCTGAAGTCGACGTAACTGGACGAGTTATCTTTGTCACCAATGAAACGGGGCCCACGGTATCCTTAAGCGTGGCAGAAACGGGTACTGGGAATCGCTTTGGCCTGAGGTCCACTTCGGTTCAGTACAACTCCAGCGACGTCAACAAGCCGATCGGTCCAGATGCCGGCACCTTGACAACCTCTAATTTGACGATTACCGGGTCGGCTGGGCGAATTCTCGACGTCAATGCACAAGTCGATATTCTGCATACCTTTACGGCGGATTTGGATGTTGAGTTGCGGGCTCCGGATGGAACCACGATCAGACTTTTCGATGACGTGGGAGGGGGAGGCGATAATTTCGCGTTCACGATCTTGGACGATGAAGCATCCACTCCCATTACATCGGGCACTGCGCCCTTTGCCGGTTCTTATCGTCCTCAGGAACCGTTGTCCACTTTTGACACGCGATTAGCAAATGGCACTTGGCAACTTCGAATTACCGATGATGCTGGTGGCGACAGCGGAACACTACGAGCGTTTAACCTGCGAATTCAGACTTCCCGGCAGGAAGCCTTTGGATTCAATCTCTCCCGCCCCTCGCTGAGCAGTGATACGCCGTTGTTAAGGGCGTTACCAGATGATGGTCTGCCACACATCGTACAGTTAAATACAAACAGCGTGCAGAGTTTTGCACCGATCGCGCTTGGTGACCTGAACCAAGACGGCTACGACGACGTTGCCTTCGCTGGTCCGAACGGTATCGAAGCCTACTGGGGGCAAGCCGATATTGCCGCAATGTTTAGCAGTGTCGATGCGCGCATTTCTGGAGCTCAATTGCGAGCCACGGGTGGTGATTTCAACGGTGACGGACTTGGCGACATCGCGGTAACGGGGCGTGAGATTTCCTCCATCCCCCTGGGGAATCTTTTCGATGATGCCAAGAACACGCCACTTGGCTTGGCCCTGTTGACGGACAACTTTGGCAGCTCCGCGAATGCCAGCGATTTGGGAGTCAACCGAGTGGTCAGTGGAGGGCCCGACTCGCAGACCTTAGATGCCGCGGGAAGCATTGCTTTCAACTTTGACAATACGGGTTGGATTGGTTCGGGATCCGGTCTGCCCGCCAATGATGCTTGGAGGAACTCTGCCGCGGGTGGCATCCAAACCTTAGGGGAGGCGGGATTCTCTCTGACGGAAGCGGAGCACGAAGAAGGTATCGGCCTTCATGCCGATGCTTTGGTTACATTCGACTTGGATGAGCTTCGTGCGGCAGGCGATTTGGGGGCTGCGGCCTTCCGTTTCTTGGCCGATCGAGCTGGAATCAATGATAGTCGGTTTAACATCGCTGGTACCTCGATCCGTACCATGGCAATTGTCAGTGGTGCCGACGCGGTGCTTTCTGGCTATGTCAACGGTGTTCCAGTCAATGTGGGACAGAGCGGAGGAGTTTGGCAGTTTACGGGCACCATGCCCGCACTGCAAACGGCTAATGGTTTCTTTGCTAATTTTGACGTGCCAATCCCCGAAAACGCCAAGTACTTGACTCTGGCCGTCTCGGGAGCGGGGCAAAACGGCATAAATTCCGACCATGGTGTTTTCTCGGGCGCTCGGCTCGAGATTGCCGGTCGACCTGGTTTGGAAAGTCCGCCGAGCACTTATGTTTTCAATTCTGTAAGCGAACAGTTTGCCATCAGCCAAGCTCCTGATCGCCCCACCAAACTAGTTGCCGGATTGGATGAAGCGAATGCCGTGTTGCCAACGGTTCACGCCGACCGTTCGTTTACCGCGTTAAGTTTTGATGGTCGTAATGATGTGGCGTTGATTCCTTACACGGCGTTACACGAGTTGTCGGACCTGACGACGACGCTGTGGTTCCGCTCCGAAGCCGCCAAGGCGGTACCGTCCGACCTGCAAGGTGTTGTCGAGGACAGCGAAGTCCAGATGTTGATCAATGCGGATCGCGAGGAGGACGAAACATATGTGGATAACGAATTCGCGGTTGCGCTACTTGGTAGCTCACAATTGTATGTCAGTTTTAAAGGGGTTGCCCGATACATTGATATTCCGCCGGTAACCGATGGCCAATTCCATCATTTGGCCCTGGTTGCCTATGATGCTTCAGACTTTGTGCAAGTTTATCTTGACGGGAAATTAGTTGGTGGCACGTCGATGCCCATTTCTCCGCTCGACATTTCCGAGGGGAATGCCAACCTTGGACAAGATAAGAATAGTTCAGGCAACAGTTACTACACCCCGCACGCTTTCCAAGGGGTGATCGACGAATTCTCAACTTGGAATCGTCCGTTATCAGCCACTGAGATCGCGGCGATTCATGAAGTTGGCATTCGTGGCACCGAACTGGGACTACAAAGTTGGTTCCGGTTCAATGAACCTTTCGGGTTACCCTTAATCGACAGCACCGCCCAGCACCCTGCGGGGCAACTCGGCGTGACGGGGCAACCAAGCAGCCAGCCCACACGGACCGTCCAGCACATGATGGATGAAGTCCTGATGCATGTGCCGGCAGCTGACGTGAACGCCGATGGGATCGACGATTTGCTGATCACTTCTCGAGGCAGCACGCCAAACGGAGTGCGAGCATCAGGCCAAGTCGATTTTGTCTATGGCACGCTCACACCTCGCGAGGTTCCCGAGCAAGTTTCCGTCTTGGAAAACTTCTCGGTCTCCGGCAGCGGCTCGTTTGTCGATCCGCTGGGGACAGGCAGATCGATTCGTTTTGATGACGGAGGTGAGCCCTTCGTGATTGAACGGCCATTGCTCGCCGAAATCATCGATCCTTCTTCTGCATTCGATGATTCACAACCTGATTATGTGGACATCACCCGGGTCGAACTGCAACTGATCTCGCAAGATTCGGTCAAGGTCACGTTTGAAACGCGCGGTGACATTTTGGCCGAGGGTGATCCACGCCTTGCCCAAATGTTCTACCGGCTCTGGATCGATGTTGATGCCCCTTTGATCGGCTCTGTCAACTTCCAAGATCCCAACTTCGTCTGGGGCATCGAGGCTGATGAAGCGCAGCGATATCGGGCCACCGGGCTGGGGGTTAACCCCGAGGTCAGCTTCTCA
>CAZHTX010000623.1:2739-3138 GCA_964535475.1 uncultured Pirellulaceae bacterium | reverse complement strand
CTTTCTCGCCAAGCCAAAGTCGGTAACTACCGGCTGACCATCGCCATTAATCAACACGTTTCCAGGCTTGAGATCACGGTGCAGGATGCCCCGCTGATGGGCGTGGTGGACCGCCTCAGCTATTTTGGCCACCATCTCGGCCGCGCTCCGCGGAGACTCGCGCAGTTGCTCCGACGCTTGACTCAATGTCCTCCCTTCAATCAGCTTCATCGAGAAGTAGTGCTGACCATTGTGCTGGCCAATGTCGTAAATCGGAACGATTCCGGGATGATCTAAATTCGCTGCCGACTCAGCCTCTAACTGAAATCTGCGGACCGACTCCGCGTCGGCAAGCGTTCCCGACAGAATCATCTTCAGGGCGATGAGACGGTTGAGGCTTATCTGCTTGGCCCGGTAAAC
>CAZHTX010000623.1:0-2729 GCA_964535475.1 uncultured Pirellulaceae bacterium | reverse complement strand
AATCTTGACAACGACCTTTTCACCACCCTTTAACTTGGCCCGGTAAACGACTCCCATTCCGCCCCGCGCTATCTCTTCCAGCAATTCATAGTCGCCGAAATAGCGCACGCGGTCGCCCACTCCAGTTGAGATGGCATCGCCGGCCAAGGTGTTCATCTCCGCGGGTGCCGCCGTGCGCATACTCTGCGACTCCGGCTCGAACGCTTGATCGATTGTCCCCTCAAGGCCAGGTAAAAGCTCTCGATAAACTGCACGCGAAAGCTCATTGCCAATGCGCCGCCGATACGCGCGGTCGATCAGCAACAGTTCCAACGCGAGCAGTTCCGCGTCCACCCCGACTTCGACTCCTCGACGATAGTACTCGACCAACTCCGGTGGTTCGTCACGACCCGCTTTCCATGCCGCTTCAAATTCATCACAAACGGCGTCGATCGCCACGGCGCCAGAGAGTCCGATCGTGGGTTTCTCTGCATCGTCACCGGGAGACGATGCGGACGCATTGCGAGGTTGTTCTGGATCCGACATGGTGCGCCTTTAGCCAACGCTGACTTGTTAACGGGGGAGTTCTAGCTCATTTCGCTTGCCCCTCTGTGCCAACATGAGTGGGGCAATATAGATAAGGGCGCTACTCCATGTTTCCACCCGACACATTTTTCTGACAAAATCGGTCGACCTCAATTAGCACGCCCCGCCGTGAGTCGCGGCTTCCCCCCGCCTGTGTAGTGAAGCAGCTTTTGGGGTGGGCATCGAACCTCGCCCTCCAGAGCCGCTCTTCATCCGCACGCCTTCGGCGGCGGGCGGAGAGCGTGGGACGCGGTAAGCGAGCTAGCTCCAACACGGATTCACCAAACGAGCAAGCTCGTTGGAGTCCGCGGCGAAATCTATGACGCCAAAGCGACGTCTGACGGGAGCAAGTCGGACTGCGGGCATGACCCCGGCGAAGCCTACCCTCCAATGGGACAGCGACTCTGGCGGAGATGCTAAAAGAAGTGAAGTTACGGGAACTGGATCACGTGTTCATCACTGACGATGTTCTTCCCCATCCGTTTGATGTGGCTCCGAGCTATTTGGATATCATGCTGCGGGATCTGCGCGCACCCTACATCGCGACGACGAGTGATTTTGAAACCAAGCCAACCTATGTCCTCCACGTCCAAGCGACCGACAGCCAAGGTGAGACCCTCGCTCAAGATGTATTGGTGAACGGGGGAACCGTGGCGAACTGGCGCTGATTACCGTTGGCGATGGAACCGACCAGCGCAGCATGGTAAGCGGACTGAACGTGGTCTTTGATAGCCAGGTCACCATCGAGCTAGACGCGTTTTCAGTCAAACAGCGTGGTACCGAGGGTGGTCCCGTTTACGTTAGCTTGACGACGATCGTCGACGGCCAGGGAAGGACCGTTGCTTCGCTGACTTTCAGTGGCGACCATGCGGCGATTGGTTCGTTGGTCGACGGCAACTAAGAACTTCACATTGCCGGTGGTAAAATCACCGATGAGTATGGTAGCCTTCAGTTGGACGAAGATGGCATCGATGGCGGCGCGAACCTATTGGGGAATCATGCGACCAATGCCTTCTACCGGCTGTTCGGAGATGTTAGGGGAAATCGCGGCGTCGGTTTCGTTGACTTCTTAACGTTTCGTAACAGCTTTGGCTCAACCGCAGGCGATGAAGCCTATGATGGACGCTTCGACATCAACAATGATGATTCCGTTGCCTTCCTAGATTTCCTCGCCTTCCGCAGCCGCTTGGATTCCGCGTTGGATTTTGAATAATCATTAAATTATGGGGCGGACAGAAAGTTAAGAATCTTGCTGGCGGACTCCATCGATTTTGGCAGTCCGCTGAGCAGGTCTAGCGTTTTTCCTATTAGCGGAATGACTTGGTCCAACTGCTTGTTGACCGTATCGAGCAGTTCCCGGGCGGTTTGTTGATCCAGGTCCAACGTGACAGCACCTGAACCTCGCAATTTTACTTGTTCACCGAGTACCAGTTCAAACGAACCGCTGAAGTGGAACCGATTGCGTTGATCTCGCTTAACTCGGTGGTGGCGTTTGCCTTTCCGTGGGCGTTTCTTTGCTAACTCCTGTTCTATTTGTCCCCCGTCGCGCACTCGGGGGCGAGAAACCGAGTCGCTGCGATGTCGTTTTCCGCGGCGAGACTCGATCCGTGTAACGTTTTGTGTTTCCGCCGCGCCGCCGAGCTGTGAAACCTTTTGCCGGGACCCCGCGTTGCCACGCCCCTCATTGGCTGACGAAGGCAGTGTCTGCGTCAACATGAAAACCAGGGAGTAAAGTAGGGCTGGCTTCATGATGCAAACGCTTGCCATTCGGCATTGACCATTGAGCTGGAGCATGGATGGATCGTTGTGAATAGAGTAAGGAAGAACTGAAGTGCGAAAGGGTAGCGAAATGGCGTCAGCCAGCTGGCGGGGCATGCCCGTGTGCATCGATCACTTGAGTGGCCCGTCGCAGTTTTCGCTCTTTGTCTTGCGCACGCAACGCTTGGATGATCTTGTTTCGATCACCGCGCGAGAGTGGCAAACTGGGCGGCTGCTCAAACACACCCGACGGCACTTCCTCCATTCGCCAGTTATCACTTCGCTGTGTGGCCAAAGGGAGATCCTTGTGGCCGGTCGCTTGCAGGTTGGCCAGCGGATTTCGCCCCCAAGCATAGCGAAACTGAGTTGGGTCCGGCACCATGGGGCTGGTTAACACAAGTCGTTTG
>CAZHTX010000622.1:0-3142 GCA_964535475.1 uncultured Pirellulaceae bacterium | reverse complement strand
CCACGGGATGTTACTCAATGCCCTTTCCGCATTCACACTTTACCATGTTCGTGGGAGGATCCAGTGTAGGATACAAGTGGCTTGGTTTCAGTAATGTTGAGTGGGGGCAAGACCTGTTAAGGCTACGACGGTATGTCGATACTTTGCCAGCCAACTCAATATTTTTCACCGATCTGGCTTTTAACTCAGCAGACCGCATTTTGATGTGTCGATCCTGTCATTTATTAGAGGAAATTGAATGGAATCGCACTACCACACAAGGAAAGGAAGCACCTCAATTTGCGTATGTGATTGTGCATTCAAAACGACTGAAGAGCATCCCGTTCAAAGCAGCCCACGAAAGGATTGGGCTGGGTGATCCGGTAAAGGAGATAGGAGATTCCTACAAGGTATACAGATTCACCGTCAGGTAGTGTTTTTTGCCGATTTTTCCGAACGCTGTGCTAGTTTAGCGAGAGTAGTCAATGAAATACTTTGCGATCAGCTGTTTAGCGTTTGTAGTGACCATCGCCCTAATATCGGCGTACAATGCGGGAAGCCTCGAGCCGTTGGTAGAACGTCAGCAGACTTTGCACGCTGAGTTGTTATGCGTTCCCGCAATGCGGACACGTTCGACTCTAAAGGTGGTGAATTCCTCGGAATCTCCTGGAACCTTGGTTGGGTTTCAGACCCCATGCACTTGTGCTGAGCCAGATTTCACCGAAGTAACGGTTGAGCCAAGCACACTGATGGAGATTGAGGTGTTTTTTGACACGATACGAATGTTCGAGAACTACCCAACAGGCGGCAATTTCGAGATTGCGCCGGTGTTCAAAAATGATCAGCAGGAAACCTTTCTGGGTGCCCCGATACCATTGAGTTTTAATTTCAGGGAATCATACAAAATCGACCCTTATCCTATTTTTCTGTCGGGAATGCATGACAAAGTTAGTTTTTCAGTAACCCCGACGGACTTTTTGGGAAGTACCTTGGTCATCACGGGGCAGCCTGAATGGACTGATGTTCGTGTTGCTCGTGATGATGCTCAAGCTAATTGGATTATATCGGTAAAATGTGTGGAGTCGCCTACAGTTGAGCACTCGAATCAGATTGAATTCGCGCTGCTGAATGACAATGTTGGTCTACGGACAGAAGGCCGCGTTCCAATCATTTTCAGTCAGCCGATCATGCCACGAATTTCCCCGGTTCACACTTTCATCAGCGAGCCAGGTAATTCGCGATGCGAATTCATCATGTCTGAGCTAGGTGATTTTAAGTTTCGTGGCGTAGAGACATCCTTCTCGGAAGGTTTATCCATAGCATCCGCCGAATCAACTGGATTTAAGGTTATTATCGAGTTTCACGCTGAAGACATCGAATTCGGACGCTGTGGATTTGACATCATTCTCACGAACGATGCGGGTAAATCTGTTAAAGTCTCTGGGGTTGCAGTTTTTGTGGCAAACGGTTTGCCATAAGCGAAAGTTTGGAACGTTTTTAGTAGGAATAATGGTATGAATAGATTTATGAGTTCAGTCGCTGTCGTAATTGGTATTTTATTGGGACTTGCCGTTTGCAATCGAGCGGAGGTGTTTGCGGCTTCATGCAAAAAAGGCTGCGCGGACATAAACTACTGTTTTAGAGTAGTGGGTGCGCAATTAGAGGATGGATATGCGTGTGTTGAATTTGATGGTCCCCAGTGCGCAGCAATAACTTGGTATCCACTTAGTGACAATCCGGAAGAGTCTTGGACATGTGTTGAACCTGATGGATTTCCGTAGCTGGTATCTTATATAAATTGTAGAGATTGCACTCCGTATTGTCCACAGCCAAGCCACAGTCGAGCCTTTAATTGCGGTGGCGACTGCACAGAACCGAATTTCATGATTAGGAACTACTGTGTGGACCCTGAATCCCCCGAGTGATTGAGTACCGTTGGCCGTCTAGGTATTCCCAAATACTCAGAACACATCCACTAACCTCTCATTTGGCCGACCTTACATGTACTCATATTTGCTGCGGTCGGTTTACCTTTGACAAAAGGAGATAGGCATGCTTTTCTCATTATCTCGCTTCGGTTTGCTGCGGCTCGTTTTCGCCGCGGCTACCTTAATTGCTACCGCATCTCTTTGCCAAGCAGCTGATCGCGTCACTAAAGAGCAAATTCTCAAGGAGTGGGAGCGTACGGTTATCGATCCGGTAACCGTCGAATTTACGGTCGAACATTTCAAGCAACGTGGTGCTAGCAGCCAGAAATTGGCGAAAGATAACGATCCTTTTGGTGGGCCTCTATCCGACGAGCTTGATGATTCTAAGATCCCGACCAAAACTTCTTCATCTTGGCGTTTGATTCGAGCAAAAGGTAAAGGGATGCGACTAGAGTGCATTGCTCCATCTTCCCGACGAGCGGTTTTTGTTGTTCACAACGGTAGCGGTAGATATTTTAGTGTTGCTGGAAGCACGGATGATCCTGAATCTGGAAAGACAATAAACTGGGCGACGCGTCGTGATGCGGAACGGGAGTCCATCACTAAGGAACTAAAGGTTCGTTTAATTCTTGATTGGTTGGATCCGCTCGCAACGAGAAACGGCCAGAGATTTTCAGCATTACCAACGAATGAATTTAAACTCAATCAAGCCGGGGACACAGTTAGCGTCACCGTCGCCGATGGACGCACTGTTACGTTGAGCAGTAAACACAATTGGCGGTCGGTGCGTGAGCGTTCTGTTGGTTCCAGCTCTTCAGTGGAGATGATTTACGCATGGGAGCAAGGAGGAGACTTGCCATTGTTTTTGAAGCAGGCGGAGGATACATACAACGGGGGCCCAGGGGGTAAGTTCAGTAGAACAGTGGTGAAGGTTGATAGGGTGTCGCAAGATCCGATTCCGGACTCAGCTTTTGAGTTGGAATATCCTCCGGGAACGGTGATCAGTGATTCGGTAAGCAATTCAGACGAGACAACGTTTTTGGTGTCATACGACGGGGTTGAACGTCACTTTTCCGGGAAAGAGCGAGCTTGGGGGCGATTACAGGGGGAGGGTTGGGTGGAAGCCCTTTCGAGGAATTCGCCGCCCGCGCAGCTGCAGCAAAGCGGGACACGCTATGTTTTCTGGGGCGTGATGATCACCGTCATTTGCGTTGGTCTGGTGTTCCTAGCCCGCA
>CAZHTX010000621.1:0-3163 GCA_964535475.1 uncultured Pirellulaceae bacterium | reverse complement strand
TTAACGACTCACGGAGAGATGCTTAACTCGCAAAACCAGCTTGCAGCGCCTGCTCGAGGTCGGCTTTCAGATCGTCAATATCTTCCAACCCCACCGAGAGCCTGATCAGGCCATCGGTAATGCCAAAACGCTCACGATCGGCTGCATCATAACTGGCGTGCGACATTGAGGCGGGCTGCTCGATCAGCGATTCCACCGCTCCCAAGCTGACAGCTAGATGAAATAACTTAGTCGCTTCACATACCCGCGCGGTCTGTTGATAATCACCGGCCAGTTCAAAGCAGAGCATGGCTCCGTAGCCTTGATCAAATTGACAACTCGCCAACACGTGGCCAGGATGATCGGCTAACCCCGGATACAACACGCGAGCCACGCGAGGATGCGATTGCAACCAAGTGGCCAACTCCAGGGCGGTTCGCGACTGCTCGCGGACTCGCAACTCCAAGGTCTTCAAACCACGAGCGATGAGAAAGCAGGTGAACGGGTCGAGCACGGCACCAGTGGCGTTTTGAATATAGTAGAGTTGCTCGTGCAACGAGGTCTCGCGGGCCGCCAAGGTACCCCCCAAACAATCACTATGTCCGCCCAAGTACTTGGTGGCGGAATGCATCACGATATCAATGCCATGCTCCAGCGGACGAACCAGCACTGGAGTGCCAAAGGTGTTGTCGACGCCAACCACCGCGCCATGCTGATGGGCGATGTCAGCCAACATGCTCAAATCGGGAATCGTAAACAACGGGTTGCCGATCGTCTCGGCCCAGAGCAAACGCGTTTCCGGGCGCAGCGCTTGACGAATCGCGGCGGGCGATGTCATGTCGACCAACGTGACTTCGATCCCGGCGCGGGAGCAAATCTTATGCAATAACCGATAGGCACCGCCGTAAAGATCACAACCGGCGACGACGTGATCTCCCGAGTTCAATAACATCGTGACGCAATGAATTGCCGCCATGCCGCTGGAAAAAGCTAAGGCCCCGGCGGCGCCCTCCAATGATGCTAGCGTGGTTTGTAATTGCCCCCGCGTCGGATTGCCGCTCCGCGAATAATCAAATTCTCCCCACTTGCCCGCACCTGGTTGACGAAAGGTGGACGCCAGGTGGATCGGCGGCACGACCGCTCCCGTGCTGGGATCAATCTCGTTGCCGACGTGGATGGCTCGCGTGCGAAACTTCATTGTGCCAATGCCTGCTCAAGATCGGCAATCAAATCATCCGCATTTTCGATCCCGCAAGAATAACGAATCATGTTATCGGGGATGCCAAATTTTTGCCGTTCCTCTGGGCTGCAGCTGTAATAGCTCATAATTAACGGCTGTTCGATCAGCGATTCCACGCCGCCCAAACTGGGAGCAATCCTTGGCAACCGGGCCGCATCGACGACGCGAGCCGTCTGTTGCCAATCGGCATCACGCACCAAGAACGATACCAAACCGCCAAACCCGCGCATCGTCCGCTGGGCCACTTCATGAGTTGGATGATCGGCTAATCCTGGGTAATAGACTTGTTCCACGCGCGGATGCGATTGCAAGAATTCCGCCAAGCGTTGACCATTCTCGTTATGCCGCTGCATCCTTAACTCAAAGGTCTTCAAACCGCGCTGCAGCAAATACAAATTATGAGCGGAATTAATACCGCCCATGATGCCTCTCAGGTTGCGAACACTCTCAAGCGCCGCGGTGCTGCCGCAAATCACACCGGCCAACAAATCATTGTGTCCGCCAAGGTACTTGGTTGCCGAATGCAACACGTAGTCGACACCGAACTTCAGTGGTTGCACGTTAAAAGGGGTCGCCAATGTGGCATCGATGAGCGTCTCCACTTCGTGCGCTTTGCCGACCGCGACGAATTGCTCCAGATCGATCACCGTCATGTGCGGGTTGGTCGGCGACTCGCTGACCAGCATCCGCGTGCGAGGCGTGATGGCCGCTTCCATGGCGGCAAAATCTCCGGTCGGCACTTGGCGAGTCACCACGCCAAAGCGACTCAAGTGCTTCACACAAAATTCTCGGCTGCGACGATAACATTGATCAAAGAAAACGATTTCGTCGCCCGCGTTGAGCTTCGCCATCAGCAGCCCCACGATGGCCGCCATCCCCGTGCTAAAGACGACCGCGTCTTCCGCTCCGTCCAACGTCGCCAGTTTGCGCTCCACCGCACGCTCGTTGGGATTTCCATAACGACCATACTCCTCCCGCTCAGCCCGGCCCTCGACGTAATCCAGTAATTCGTCGGTCGAATCAAAGGCGTAGGTTGCCGCGCAGAAAATCGGGTCGGAGATGGAGTCCCCCGGTTTATGCCGCAGTTCGCCACCATGCACGGCAACCGTCCCCGGACCGCGATCACCGGTCGGCTGATAGGGGCTAACAGTCGCTGAGTTGGCAGTCGCTGGGTTAGTGGGAGAGGGGGTGTTGGAAGAAGCTGTTTTGGCGGGGGTGTCGATAGCCATGGTTCCCTACATTGCGTCGCTGATTCGGCTGTTTCAAAAACGGTGATTGGCCGCGCGACAACCATCCCACGGCCCTCACTTGGAATTCGCGACAACATGGCTCGTCAAGCTGGCTCTTTAGCAGTTAAGGCTGCAAGCGGCCGCAAATCCCTGTATCATTACTGTAGCTGGGTTCCTCGATGGGAGCAACAGTTGCCGCCCCACTCGCGACCGATTCAAATTTGAGGCGGTCCACCAACTCACAACACCGCTAAAGTGACAGGATGCCAACTCATCGGCCCAGCCTTGAAATTTCCCCCAATCGCTACGGATGGTCAGTCATGATAACTGCAGGAACAAGGCCAGGCCGTGTTATGGAGCAATGTGTTATCGAGCAATGTGACAGCGAGGCACCAATGAGCAATTTTCGAGCAAAGAAAGCGTTGCCCGGCAAACGTTGGCTGCTGCTCGCTACGCTGTTTCTGATCGCTATGACGCCCGCGACTTTGACCCAGGCCTTCCCCGCCAACGACGAGCGAGCTGGCACCGGACAGGCTGGCACCGAACAGGCTGGCACCGAACAGGCTGGCACCGAACAGCTTCGGCGGCTAATTTCCCAGCTTGGTGCGAATTCGTTTCAAGTTCGCGAAGCGGCCACCGCCCAGCTGCTGACAATCGGCCGCCAATGCCTGCCGACGCTGCGTCACGAAGCCGAGGTGGGCGATCAAGAAGTTCG
>CAZHTX010000620.1:0-3186 GCA_964535475.1 uncultured Pirellulaceae bacterium | reverse complement strand
CTGCAATTTCAGTATCACTCCAATTTCCAGCCAACCCCGGATGTCCAACGGCGGGTGGACGCCGCGTTGAACGAATATCTGTCTCGGGATCTGCCCGAGAACCAGACCATCTCGAAACAACTTCGCGGGGCCTTGCTCAGCCAATTGCATCTCAACATCGCGACCGACTTGATTGAGGCTGCGAACTCGCCGCGAGCCCGCTACTTCGGCACCGAAGATGTATCACTCACCAGCCGCAATACTAAACGGATCAGCGAGCACCTGACTGCCGCGTTGCAGGCCCACCCGAGTCACTTGACGACTTATCAAACCTATGTGGATTGGCTGGAATTTCTGCTTGAGAGAGGCCCCAGCAAGAAGGCCGAGCAAGCGCCCGTGGTGGAAGAGCTAGCCTCGGTGATGACGCAGTGGACCGAGGGAGTGCCGAACGACCCCAGGCCGCGTCTGTGGTTGCTGGAGCATTTCTTGACAGCGGGAGAAACCGAAGCAGCCAAACCCCATGTTGAATGGTTGGCCACCGCCCGCCAAGACAACCCGCATGTCCGTTCCGCCCCCTGGAAATGGCAGTTATTGGAAACGTTCGGCCTCGCGCGCCGCAAACGCACCTTGGCGCAACTGCCCGCGGCACTGACGGAATGCGAAACATTGTGGCCAAAATGGTTGTCGAAACAATGGTTGCCGTATTTACAGGCCGCCGCCGCTATGCGCTGTGGCGATGCGAAAGCTTTACCACTACTGCGGGAACAGATGATTCAAGCGTTTGATACGCCGCACGCCACGTTGGCTGACGCGTGTATGATGCTGGCCGCCGGTCAGCGGATGTCATTGACGGCCTCCGAGCTAAAACCGCTCCGCGCGGCGGTCGATCAAAAAGTAAGTCAACTCGATCAACTCGATATCGCTGAATTGATTGCGGCGGGAAGTTTTTTCTGGGACCTCCAACGGACCAAATTGCTCTACCCAGCATACCGCATGCATGGAAGCAAACTGGCCCGGAAGTTCCTGGACTTGATCGTCAATCACGATGACGATGACGATGAACTGAGCGAGTTGTTTGCCGACAAAAAAGCGCAAGAAGCTCTGTTATGGTGCTCAGAGTATGCATTTTTCGATAATGCCGAGGAATATGGGAGCATTCTCTGGGATGAATGCTTTGATACACCGAGAAGACCATTAATGGTCTTGGCCATCGTCAACGCACTGACAAAGGAACGGCGATTAGATAGGCATCCCCATTATGATGAATATTCAGAGATCTTGCGGGAGGCGGCAAAAGCCGAACAAGACCCCTTCTATCGTTATTTAATGAATGAAGTGGTTGATAACTTCGACCAGCTCCGAGCCAAATCACCAGCACTCGATTCGTTTGATGACATTTTCAACTTGTTCGGTAGCATGATGGATGATCTCGACGATGATGATGATTTCGACGAAGAGCCATGTAACTGTTACGACTGTCGTCGCGCCCGCGGCGAAATCTAAATGACTTCGTCCTGATTTTTAGATTCAAATACGAGCAGCCTGGAAGAGTTTTTTGATGGCCGAAATGCACGCCACTCCCTTTGAAGTCTTAGGATTAAGCACGAATGCCGATGAAGCAACCGTGCGGGCTCGTTATCTGGAACTGGTGCGACAATACCCACCAGAACGGGACCCTGATCGATTTCGTCAAATTCGCGCCGCTTATGAAGCAGCCAGCGATCCGCTGAATCTGGCAGAACTACTTTTGCTGGATCCGGCTGAGAATGCGCCCACTTGGGCGAACGTGCTGGCAGAGGAAGCACAGCATCCTCCCCAGCTTGCCCCCAACTTTTTGCTCAGCTTGGGAAATCGCGCTGCTAATGACGCTCGCCAACCGAAGGACGCTTCGTGAACGATTCTGAAGAGCGGTCGGAGTTGGTCAATTTGAGCGAGTCAAATCAGTTTAGCGAGTCAAATCAGGCAACCGAAGCAGATAGCGACGCGCCTCAATTTGGACTGCTCGAAATGGTCGCCGCCTTCACGGCCATGCGTCACGAGTGGCGTGGGCAGACGAAGGAAAGTCGCGCTCTGGTGGAGCAAGTCGAGTCGGCCGTGCAGGCAATTCAGCGACTCGAAGGTCAAATCTCGACCCAATTAGCAGCCCAATTAGCAGCCCAGTCAGCAGCCCCGGAGGATGATCCATCCGAAATGTCGGATCAGGCAAAGCAATTTGTGCTGCGGTTGGCCGACACCGATCATCAGTTAACTCGCGCAATCACCGCGGTGGGGCAAGCCGAGCAGCATCGCCAGCAAATTCGGCAGTCACAGTGGCGAGACTTCGAACGCGAATTTGCCAGCATGAATCGGTTGGCACGGCGTTGGGCCGGCGGGTTGCTGGAACTCGCCCGGCAACAACATCACGCTAGCGACCAGCCCGTTGCCGACCCCACGACCGAAGGGCTAAACTTGGTGCTTGCCCGGTTGCGGAGAACACTCGTAGAATTTGGGGTTGAGCGGGTTGATACATTGGGAATGCCGTTTGACGCCAACACAATGAACGCGATCGGCACGGTGACAACCAGCGACTTTCCGCCTGGCCATGTCGCCGAACAACTTGCTCCTGCTTACCTTTGGCAGGGCAGTTGTCTGCGATTTGCCGACGTGCGTGTTTCTCAATAACGATACCGTTACGCGACTGTGACTACTATTCGCTTGAAATTGATACTTTAAGGATATAACAGGATGGCTGAATCGATCGGTCCAATCGTCGGTATTGACTTGGGAACGACCAACAGTGTCGTGGCCGCTATCATCGATGGCAAAGCCCAAGTGCTCGAGGAAGACGGACAGCAAATATTGCCTTCGATTGTGGGCATCGACGGGGCGGGAAAATTAATTACCGGCGTGGTTGCCAGGAATCAATTGGCCGCATTCCCTGATCGCGTGGTAGCCTCGATCAAACGTAAAATGGGCACCATGGAACCAGTGTCCCTGGGAGAAGAATCCTTCACGCCGCCCGAAATTAGCGCGATGATCCTGCGGCGACTCCGCGACCGTGCCTCCCAGGCGCTGCAGCAACCGGTCACGCGTGCCGTCATCACGGTGCCCGCCTTCTTCGATGAACATCAACGCCAAGCGACGGTGGAAGCGGGCGAATTGGCTGGCCTCAAGGTGGAACGAATCATCAACGAGCCGACCGCCGCCACCTTGGTCTATCATGCCGGC
>CAZHTX010000619.1:0-3190 GCA_964535475.1 uncultured Pirellulaceae bacterium | reverse complement strand
CGGCAAAAGTTGGCGCACGTTATTTAGGCGCATATCCGGCTGCCAAACATGCCCTGGCGGGGCTGACCCAGCAGATGCGACTGGAGTGGCGCGCCCGCGGCGTGCACGTCGGCTTGATCAACCCAGGCCCGATTCGTCGCGACGACGCCGGCCAACGCTATGCCCGGCGGATTGAAGCTGCTTCACAACCGGCTGACGGTGTGACCAATGACGCGGTAAATGACGCGGCTGATGGTGCGGCGAAAGCACAACAGCGTCTCCCACCGCAAGCCAACCTGCCTGGTGGGGGCACCAAAGTCAAGGGACTTGATCCAGCCCGGGTGGCGGCAGCAGTCGTGCGGATGGCCCGCCGCCGCAGCCCCGACGTGATGCTCCCCAGCCACCTCCGTCCGCTGATCGCCATCGGCCACCTCTGGCCATCCTTGGGCGATTGGTTGTTACTAAAGTTCACCAGCATCAAAAAATAAAGCATGAAGTCCGAAGATCATCGAATTCATTCATAAGATGACGGGATTCAGTCCAGCTTCCCAACTGCTCGCAGAAGCTTGCCACACCAAGAACATATCGAAAATGCCGATAACCTCGTTCGCGGTGAACAACAGCAGGCGGCCAGCTGACTGCCTGCTAGTTCCTAGTCAATGAGGTTCCTAGTTTCTAAGTTCCTAGTTTCCCTTGACGCGGAACCAATCAACCACTTCCCCATCATTACGTGTCACCATCACTTTGAATACGTCGGGAGCAACATCTGCTGCAATAAAATGCACCGAGCCGTCGCTGATCAGCACGTTAAATCCTCCCGGGCGGGCTTGGCCGAGCCCGCGAGTTGGTTCTTCCGCATCAAAGGGCAGGTCGACCGGTTGCGTCCAAATCACCGCTTGATCTGGATCGGCTTCGACAACCAAGATTGTGTTGGAAAGACCATCGGTTATTGACGAAAATCGCACCCCAGTTTCACTCTCCATCAAAGTGTCCTGGCCGTCAAAAGTTAGCAAGTTGGTCTTACCCTCAGCCAAATCCATTCCAGGAGTGGAAAACACCGCAGGCATGCGATCCACCAAGGTCAAGTTGTGCTCGCTGTTCCAAGGCTCGTCTAAATGAAAAGCCTCATAGAGCTCATTCTCTCCCAAGAACGGTAACAATTGCACTCGCCAGCTGAGGCCAGCCGCGCCCGCGGGCAATTCCAATTGTCGTGGCGGCAGTTCATTGTGGACATCGTGGAAGTTATGAAAGCCCAAACCGATTTGTTTGAGGTTATTCATCCCTTCCATTCGCTTTGCCGCTGAGCGAGCCGCTTGCACGGCGGGCAACAACAAGCCCACCATGAACGGTCCCTGCAGACCGACGGTGGCATCAATCCGCATCACCAATTGCCCATCTTCGATTACCGGCGATACCTTTTCCATCTCCGAGGCCATGATGCGATTTAGGTAACCAGCAAAGCCGGCGACCAATTCAGTGTTGTCCGCTTCAATGGTTTGCATGACCTGTTGGCTGAGCAACCCCCGAGCGGCTTCCAGCGAGTCATTGAGGACTGCTTGCAATGACTCCGGGGTGGCATCATCGCGAGGCTGCAAACGCAAAGTGAAATAAGGAGATTCTTCGAGCGAAACGACAAAGCTAACGGAATCCAGAGCTCCAGGGATTGCCTTTAGCGGTTCGAAAGGGGGAGGCAACGGCGGTGCTTCCTCGAGACCCGCTTGAATCAGGACTTGCAACTTTGCCAAATCGACCGCGCCCAAGAAGTTCCCGTCGCCGTGCTGGGCTAGAATACGCTCCCCCAGCTTACTGCTCCGTTCACCACGCGAGGCGTTCGCAACGGCCACTGCCAACACTTGCCTCACGCCTGCTTCATTGCCGAAAACATAGATTCCATCCCGCAGCATCGCGTAACAGAGCGGTTCGGGTTCGCCCTTAAGAGTTACCTTGGTGTACTCGATGCCACGAAATTCGCTTTGTTCCGAGTCGCCAGGTAGTTGCAGGTTAAGAGGTTGGCTGGCGGCGGTCTTGACCAACACGCCCATGTTGGCTTGTTCGTCACTAAAAGGAAGCGTCAGAAAGCCGACCATGGTCTCCAAGACAATCGGATCGACGCCGATGTTTTCGGACACGTAAGAGCGGAGCACCTCAAACGGCAGATGCGCCAGATTGGCCTCCTGCATCATCGCCTTGGGGCTGAAGGCTAGGACAAAGTAGGCATCGACGGGGAGCAGTGGCAATAGCGCTTCACAACCCAGGCTGGAGCGAGCTTCCAGATAACGATAGGCTCCCACCAAGTCATCAAACTTCTCATCTTCAGCAGTTTGGCGGTAAACACCGGCCAATTCGTTGAGTGTCATCAATTGAGACTTGAGATCGACGCCCAAGCGATTTTCGATCATCCGCGTTTCAGCAAATACCTCTGCGGCTTCTTGCCAACGCTCTTGACTGACCAACAGCAAACCGTAGTTATAGAGTAGCGACGCGAAGCGTTGGTTTTCACGACCGACGGTTTGTTGGTAGGTCTCTTGGGCGATTTGAAAGAGTTTTTCAGCCTGAGCGTCATCACCACTTTTTCGCCACCAGGCGGCGCAGCTTTCGAATTGGCCAGCCAGCGCGGGGGTATTTCCACCGATCTCGCGAAGCGTGTTCAAGGCCACCGCCATCAATTCAGCCGCTTGCTGAAATTTATTCGCGGCGGCCAATTGGTCAGCCTCCGCGCGCTGCTGCCGCGCGGCTTGAAAACGCTGTTGATCTTCAGGCGACGCGGCGGCCAACCGACTTGCTTGACGCTCCATGCTGACCAGCAACGAGTACTCGATCACATCGACATCCTGGCGTCGCCTAGCCACCTCCAGAATAGTGCGGTAGATATCAGCCGCGGCTTCATATTGACCCGCGTTAAAATATGTCTCAGCCAACAGCCCGCCATCATCTTG
This sequence comes from uncultured Pirellulaceae bacterium, assembly GCA_964535475.1. Classification (GTDB taxonomy): domain Bacteria; phylum Planctomycetota; class Planctomycetia; order Pirellulales; family Pirellulaceae; genus Laterigemmans. The sequence goes on along the minus strand of CAZHTX010000619.1, from coordinate 275 downwards.
ATATGTCTCGCGATAAGAGTCTGCCAAGGCAACTTGCGTGCTACCCAATTCGGCCTCGGCCATCTGCATCAAGGCTTCTTCAACTCGCCACAGACTTGTCAGCCGCTCGATCGACAACGGCACATCCCCAGCCTCAGTCGCTTGACGATAAGCGTCGATCAGTTCGTCTTTCCGCGCGACCAGCCCGTTAAAATCAGTGGGCATTTCGCCCGCCGCTTCTTGTTCGCCCGCCGCTTCTTGTTCGCCCGCCGCTTCTTGTTCGCCCGCCGCTTCCT
>CAZHTX010000618.1:0-3191 GCA_964535475.1 uncultured Pirellulaceae bacterium | reverse complement strand
AGCGCCCAGTGCACAGACAAGATGGTCAACCGGGTAACTCCCGAGTTGTTTCGCATCGCCGGCACGCCGGCAACGATGCAGGAGTTAGGCGAAGCCAAGATCTTGGAGATTATTCGCCCGCTCGGTTTGGCGCCGCGGAAGGCCCGCGCGCTCGCGCAATTGGCCGGTTTGTTACTGGAGCGGCATGACGGGCAAGTGCCTGAGGACATGGCCGCTTTGGAAGCGCTCCCCGGCGTGGGGCATAAAACGGCTTCAGTCGTGATGGCTCAGGCGTTTGGCGTGCCAGCCTTTCCCGTCGACACACATATCCATCGGTTGGCTCAGCGCTGGGGGCTGACCAGCGGCAAAAATGTGGTGCAAACGGAATGCGATTTGAAAAAGTTGTTTCCCGAGAGCAGCTGGAATCGTTTGCATCTGCAGATTATTTATTACGGACGCGAGTATTGTTCGGCGCGGGGGTGTGATGGCACTTGTTGTGAGATTTGCCAACATCTCTATCCTCGCCGCAAACGTCCGTTCGCGCATCAGAAGGCATGATTTTAGTTTGTTGGCGGGATTGGCGGTTCAGTTGAAACAGCTCAGAACCAAGGCCAGCGCACCGTTAGCGGTTTTGGCGCTAGCCACCGTCTTGTTGGACGCGATTAGTTCGGTTCAAGGCGAGAACCGCGGCTAGCGCCAAAGCGGCTAACGAGGACCGCCGCTAGCGCGATTGCGGCTAACGAGAACCGCGGCTAGCGGCAAAGCGGCTAACGAGAACCGCCGCTAGCGCGATTGCGGCTAACGGGAACCGCGGCTAGCGCCAAAGCGGCTAACGAGAACTGTTCTCGATTTTTAAATCGATTCTTTGGCGAGTTCCGCGACGGCTTGCATGAGCTCGCGGAGGTTGCGTGGGTTCTGGCCCAGGTCCCCCTTGCCGACTCGCGAGGCGCTGCTGGCTCGCACTGTTGTGCCAGCGGGGGTTGCGGTGAGCACGACTTCGACGTCATCCTTAAAGCGGAGCAAACGGGTGGAGCGAATCAGCTGAAGATGAACGGCATCGCCTTTTTGCTCGGTGGTTTGCAGTGACCAAGCGGGCTGCTGGGATACCCACTCGGTGAGGCGAGCGGCCAGCGTTTCGACAGGCAGCTGCGTGGTCGCTGGTTGCAACCACGGGTCGCTCGCTTGCGGCGAGGTGGCGGCGGTGTTGGTGGTCCAATCGCGACTCCAGTCGTCGATTCGCCAAGCGACCGCGACGAAGGGCAACAGGGAGATGAGGAGTATCAACCAAATCATTTTCGCTCTAAGTTGCATGTTGAGTTTGCGGAATTAGAAAGACAGGTGGGAGAGGCGTTGCCTGGGGACAGCCGGTCTGCCGATCGGGAAAAATCTGATTAGCCTGAAAGGGTCGACATGAGCTTATTTGCCAATAGTGAAGCGGAGAATCTTCGCGCCAACGAACCGCTGGCCGCTCGCATGCGCCCCCGCCGGTTAGCGGAATTTGTTGGTCAGGAGCAATTGCTTGGTGAAGGCAAATTGCTGCGTCGCATGATTGATGCGGGTCGCTTGGGCTCGATCATCTTGTTCGGCCCCCCCGGCACGGGCAAGACGACGCTGGCCCATTTGCTGGCAGTCGAAACCGGCGGCACGCTTAAACAGCTTAGCGCGGTGACCAGCGGCGTAAAGGAGCTGCGGGAGATTTTGGCGTGGGCGAAAGACGAAGTGGCTGCCGGTGGTGGTCGGCCAGTGCTGTTTGTGGATGAGATTCATCGGTTCAACCGCAGCCAGCAAGACGCTTTGTTGCCCGACGTGGAAGCTGGCGTGGTATCGTTGGTGGGAGCCACAACCAGCAATCCTCACTTTGCCATCAACGGGGCTTTGCTGAGCCGCAGCCAGCTGTTCCAACTGCAGGCCTTGCAACCGGCGGAGATTGTCGATCTGCTCCGCCGCGCGCTGGGGGACCGCGAGCGAGGGTTGGGTACGATTGCCGTGGAGGCGGAAGAGGAAGCGTTGTTGGCGATCGCTTCACAAGTCGAAGGGGATGCGCGGCGTGCTTTACTGACGCTGGAAATCGCCGTGCTCAGCGGGGGCCCACCACCCGTGCTGTTGACCCCTGCGGCGGTGCGTGATTCTTTGCAGAAAAAGCAAACGGGTTATGATTCCAGCGGCGATGATCATTACGATTTGGCCAGCGCGTTGATCAAAAGCATTCGTGGCAGCGACGTCAATGCGGCAATTTATTGGTTGGCGAGAATGCTCGAAGGGGGCGAGGATATTCGTTTCTTGTGTCGCCGCTTGGTGATTCTAGCCAGCGAAGATATTGGCAACGCCGATCCCCAAGCGTTGCCGCTGGCGGTGGCCACCATGCAAGCCTGTGAGATGATTGGGTTGCCCGAATGCCAGCTGACACTCAGCCAAGCCGTCGCGTATTTGTCCGCAGCCCCCAAGAGCAACGCGGCCACGGTGGCGATCGGCGAAGCGCTCCGCGACGTGCGGGAGGCACCCTTGATCCCCGTGCCGCTGCATCTTCGCGATGCCCATTATCCGGGAGCAAAACAACTCGGCAACGGCGTCGGGTACGTCTATCCCCACGCGGACCCCGAGGGAGCGGTGGAACAACAGTATTTTGATCCAGAACCCTACTTGGGGCACTCGCCAAATTATTACAGGCCCCACTGAGCCCGAGGTTTTCAGTGAGCCCGAGGTTTTCAGTGAGCCCGAGGTTTTCAGTGAGCCCGGGCTGAAGTAAATCTGTCGGCTCTATGCTCACAGCCAGCAACTCGCAATCAAACGACCCATCGCTATGCCAACTCAGCTCAATCCTCGCTTTCAGTTTGACAATCGTTTTTTGCGTGAGTTACCGGGAGATCCCGAGCCGCAAAATTTTCGCCGCCAGGTGCTTGCCGCTTGTTACTCGCGAGTCGAGCCGACTCCCGTGCCGGAGCCCACGCTGTTAGCCCACTCGCCCGAATTGGTAGCCGAGCTGGGGTTGCCCGTGCAGCCGGACGATCCGCAATTTGCTGAGATCTTTGCCGGCAATGGTTTGCTGCCCGGGATGGAGCCGTTTGCGATGCGATACGGTGGCCATCAGTTTGGCAATTGGGCGGGCCAGTTGGGAGATGGTCGGGCGATTAACTTGGGGGAATGGATTAACGGCGAGGGCCAGCGTTGGAGATCGGAAGAGCACACGTCTGAACTCCAGTCACTCCGGAGAA
>CAZHTX010000617.1:1430-3208 GCA_964535475.1 uncultured Pirellulaceae bacterium | reverse complement strand
TCGCTCGCGGTACTCACATCCCGTCGCTCGCCGAAACATCGCATCCCTACGATCCGCTCAAGTTATCGCGGCTGACGAAATTGATAAATACAAGCGGTTTCCGGCGGACACTCCAGCAGCCAACCCGCTGCCGTTCGCTCGGGCATCGGCCCGGCAATCACTTCCACCATTGACCAATCTGCCGCAAAGCTGAGTGGTATCTGACTAACCTGTTGGCTGCGATTCGTGAGAAATACGGTTAGACTTTGCTCACTCTTATAACAGCGGTATCCTAACAACTCACTGAATTCGAGTGCCGCGGGCTGTCCCTGAATGGTTTCACTCATCGACTGAATTTCCTTAGCGACAGCGCAAATCGCCTCCCATAATTGACGATCTGCCGGGATCATAAGATCGAGCGAACTGGCACCATACCAGCAAAGAAAGTCCGCCCCGGCAACGAGGCTATCAATGGCTTGAAATCGCACTTCCCGTTCCGTGGGAGCCCGTCCACCAGCCGAATCGCCGGTGATACCCGCGAAGGACATGCCTTGAATCACCGATACGATTCTCTGATCGACCGCAATCTCCTTAGCCCGTTTGACATAGTCGCCCGCCAGTGTCAAACGAAAATCGGGAATCGAGTAGACATCAAAACCATATCCATCTTGACTCGACGCGACCTGCTCGACATCTTTCCAAAACATGTCGACCAAAGTCTCTATCTCATTGGCGGGCAAGCCGGTCGTTTGAATCGTCGATTCGTCGGGCGCGTCCACAATGACGACCGGCACACCCCAAGCCTGTCGTACCAATTGAGCAACTTTAGCCTCGTTACCGGCCGCAACCAGGGGTTTCTTCAAGTAATTAGCCACGACACGGTTGAGCGAAGGTTCATCGAAGGAATAAAAGACGGTCACTGCCCGTTTTAGATCAGGACATTCGCGTTGCAAGCCGGCCAACGTGCTCACTAACGTCTCATCCACAATCGGTTGCGTGGTATCGAGCAATCCCAGCAATTGAATGCCGGGATACCAGATATCAAGCTTACCCAGGGCGGCGGAGTAGGGATTGAACGAGCCACCACAAGCACGCTCCGGAGACTTTCCAGTCAAACTTGCCGGGAAAAAGTAGTCGCCATGCGTAGAATAAGTGGCCTGCTCCTGTGTCTCACGGACAACAAACAACGGAAAAAAGAAATCGAAACCACTATCGGCCAGTTGCTGAAAAGCTGTCTCGAAAGTAGGCGAGTTCTCGTCGCCAAAGTAGCTGATCGGAGCACCGGCTAACCCAATTTGAAAAGGAATCTCCCGCTCGTCAAATAAATTGCTCTTCCGGCTAACATTTTCCTCGGCATTCGGCCCCGCATCGTCCTTCGGCCCGCCTGCGGTCATCATTGGCTTTGCCGGTACCAACAACCCATCAATTACCTGCGGGCTTGCTAAGCAAACACCTAAGAAGGCTATCGCCAGCGATGTGCCAACCAACTGGCCGATGACGCTTTGTGGCTTTCCAGCGATCATGGATAACTCTCGCTTAAGGGGACAAGACGGGCGACTGAGCCGGATCAGCAAACTTTGGACTGTCTTCCGCTTCGCCACTAAATCCAACTTGGTCGTCTATCACGGTACCACGATCATCGGCAGCTGGGTGATTGTCGCGGGCAGTTCCAGGTGCCTTGGGAATGCTGGACAAAATTGGCACGTCCAAACCACCGCTGTTGGGACGCATCCCCAGCACCCGCACGCTGATCGCACGCACCGGGATTCGCAGCTTGGTAGAAAGCGGCAACGCTCTCA
>CAZHTX010000617.1:0-1330 GCA_964535475.1 uncultured Pirellulaceae bacterium | reverse complement strand
CTACCAACCCACAGTAGCCAGCCGGCACCACGTCGCTTGGCGACGGTCGCCCACAGCGAAAAAGCGATCCCCTTGGCGGCAAAGGCGACACCCAACAGCAGCACAAATTGTCCGTATGAGTAACCAAGATGCTCTAATAGATAAGGCGTAAAGAAGGGCCCAGAAATCTGCACCATACCTTGCATCACCACCAAATAAATCAGCAACCGCCAACCGCGGACCGTCATCCGAGAAAACCCCTCGGCGACACTCTCCTCGCTGTCCGCCGCCACTCCCCGGTCAGCCGCCAAGAATGCTCCTTGCTGACTGGCAAACCGCTGCTCTGCCGATGCATTAGCTGCCCGCCCAGTTTGCTGACTGGCTAGGCATGCCACCGAGGCGAGTCGAAAAAGCCCAGAAATCACGAACAAGCCGGCGAACGCCGCCAACTCCAATTGCGCACCGCGAGACCATTGCAGCAGCACGCCTGCAAGCAAAAAAGCGACCAACGTTGCCAACTGACTGGTGCGTGTCCGAGCCGCAAAATACTTGGCTCGCAGCCTGCTCGGAACCACCGCCTGCATCCAGGTGTTCCAGGCCGGGCCAGACGCCAGTCCAGCGGCCCAATATACCGAAGCCAACAACAGCAACACGCTCAGCGAAATCGATCCGATCGCGGCGGCAATCGCCAATGGCACAAAAGCCAAACCCTGAACCGCGGCACAGACTAACACCCACCGCTTTTCGGAACCCAACCAAGAAACCGCTCGCAGCGAAACCAACTGCAAGATGCCGCCGGCCAACATCGGCAGACTGGATATCAAGCCAGCCGATACCTCTCCCAACCCAACAGCCAAGGCAAAGGCGGGAAAGAAGGTCTCCCCCATGCCAACCATGACGCCATAAGCGGCGCCATCCCCCGTGCTCGCTCGCAGATTACTCCGCAACGAACTCCCAGATGCTTTCACAGCACCCCAACTATTCGGAATCAGCATCCGTCGTGACCATCAGCCGATCCGCTCGGCAGCCATAAAGACCTAAAGAAATTACCCCACTTCAAATTAACCTCCAAGTCCTCCTTGTCGCCACGGCAACTTCACCCACCGGCCACTTTTTTCCGAAAATTAATTGACGACGAAAATTTCCCCGACCTCGCCACCATCTGGCCCGCAGATTGCCGTCAATTCACCCAACACAAGCCAGCAGCGCATGACTGGCTGTCAAACTTTCGGAATGACTCGTAGACAAATAACACCGCTCCGATCTGCACAGGTAACGCGACGATGAACCCCAGCCCAGAAAAATTCGCTGCCATCATCATCGGCAGCGGACAGGCCGGCAAACCACTGGC
>CAZHTX010000616.1:0-3211 GCA_964535475.1 uncultured Pirellulaceae bacterium | reverse complement strand
GGCTATGATCGCGGCGCGGTGCGCCTGCGCGAGTAGGGAGTCGCTGGCTCCGCCGGGACAAGCCCGCAGCGGAGGCCAGAAAGCCGAAGAACAGAATTGATGGTGAGAAGCAATCTGTAGCTGCCACTTGTTTCCTCCGCCGAGGCAAGCTCGACGGAAGGAAACCAGCCCGCTTCCGCTCCGGGCTCGCCCCGGCGGAGCGGCAACTGGCAGCTACATCGCTAAATCGGCCCACACCCGCTTCCGCTCCGGGCTTGCCCCGGCGGAGCGACAACTGGCAGCTACCACCGCTATGATAAATTGCTATTCGTTTCTTCAATTAGGATCGATCTCCGCTCCGGGCTTGTCCCGGCGGAATCAACGACTTAAATCGCCGTATGATCATGGAACCAATCTACACCTCAAACAACACGCAGACAGCCTATCAACTAAATTGGTCGCTCGCGTTGTTTGGTAAGCGCGAACTTCCCGACCAATCAACTTGGCTTGATGACTTGCGAGCGACAACAGAAGCGGATGCGGTGCGAGTTCTATCCAGCAATGTGCGATCAGAGAACACGCTTCAATTCCTTGTCAGCACGCGCCCTCCTTCGTCACCTTCGGAGATTGTGCGAAGTATCAAAGGTCGTTTACAACATTTGATTCGCGACCGCTTCCCAAAGGCATTTAGGAGAAATTATCACATTCAAAGCATTGGTGAAGCGAACACAAACGTGCTTGATCAGTACGTCGCGAGGCAAGCGGCGAACCATCCGATGGCCGATGATGCCGTTCAAACACGCTTCGAATCCGCACAGTTCTTCGACAAAAAGATGGATCTCTCGGAATGGCGCATCGGTACATATGGCCAATATTTGAATTCGCTGCAAATCGTATTAGAGAACGCGGAAAGTTGGCATGAAGTCCGTGAGACACAGTTGACGCGAGTGAGAAGCATAATTATTCGGGCTTGTCAGAAGAAAGCGTGGAGGCTGTCGCGAATCGGATTGTTGAGCAACCATATGCATATACTGCTTGGGGCTGACGTCACGGAGTCTCCACAATCGGTCGCGTTATCGCTAATGAACAACGTGGCGTATGTTTATGACATGAAGCCGATTTTGAAAAACAGCTACTACGCCGGAACATTTGGAGGCTATGATCGCGGCGCGGTGCGCCTGCGCGAGTAGGGAGTCGCTGGCTCCGCCGGGACAAGCCCGCAGCGGAGGCCAGAAAGCCGAAGAACAGAATTGATGGTGAGAAGCAATCTGTAGCTGCCACTTGTTTCCTCCGCCGAGGCAAGCTCGACGGAAGGAAATTACACCCGCTTCCGCTGCGGGCTTGTCCCGGCGGAATCAACGACTGCCGCTAGCCTCGGTCTTTCCGCCCCGCAACAAAAACCACAAGCGTTGCCAAACACCTTCAAGTAAACTGTCTCGGCAAACTTTAATCTCAGCACTGAAATCCCACATGCAAGTAAGCAAAATCAGCGAATCAGCTGCCTCCAAACTTTGGAATGTGAGCTTGCTGACCCTGGTCGGTTCCTTGGTGCTGACGTTGTTTGTCGTCATGCATGTTTGGCTGCGAGAGGATGCTTGGTTGGAAGACGAGTTACAGCGTGTGCAGCCTTCGGTCACCTATTTGGAACTGGAAGCTGAAATCGCCGAGGTGGAAACTAGTTTGCACCAGCAAGCAGTTTTTCAGCGTGTGTGGCAACAGTCGCAATTGCCGGCGGCAAGCCAAACACCCTCCGCCGCCAACTCGGAACCGGGCTGAGTCACTGATGCGCAAAGTACTGGGACCGATGCGATTGATCCTCTTCAGCTATCTGCTGTTTGGCTTGGCCGCCGTGGCGGTGATGGCGGGCAAACAGCGGGCGCGGGCTGAGACGCAGCGAGCGGCTGAGCGTTATGGTGAGAAATGGCTGGCCGCTTCGCAAGCTCGTTCCGCAGCGCAACGTGCGCTGGAGCAAGCTCGTCTCGAAACGGTTGCCGACTGACTGCTTAAGCCGTTTATTTTTAATGATCACATCATGAACCAATCACCAACATCGACAGGCAGTTCGCAGCCGCCGCCAAGCGGAGAATCACATCGTCCGACCGATTTCTGGCGGCCCATGATCGTGTTCGCCAGTGCCGGGCTGCTGGTCGTGTTGTGGGGTTGGTTATTGCTGTGGGGGCTTCCTCAAACTTATCCCCGTTCACCCGTGCCGCAGCGATGGAGCGGTGGTGAGCAGGTTGCTCTGGAGTTGATTCCTGAGCGCCAGCAACAACTGGCGGAGCTCAAAGCCCAGCTCGATCCACAGCTTTGGCAACGCGCCGCCGCGGTGGTCACCGCCCCGCAGCAGTCGCCCAATGGTTTACCTGCGGATTCGCAGAGAGAGCTTCTTTTCCAGGCCGCCCAGCGTTGGTTGGCGGTGCAACCCAATCCGCCTCATCTTCCACCGTGAGCAGACGCCGCTGGCCGCGGGCATTTCTTATCGGTGCCGACATCACGGATAGATGTTCGACAGTGGATCGGCAATCGGCATCGGCTCGCCCGCTGGCGCTCGCGAGGTTCGCGGACCCACGGTTAAGACTTCCCAGGGCTTGGGATAATAGTATTTCTTCTCAATCCAGCCGGCATGGTTGCGGTAAGAGCCCATGTGCACATGCTCGTGCCAGCTCATCGCTTCTTGGCTGCTGGGTGCGATGATGTGAGAGATCGCTCCGCCCAAATATGAGGGACGGTTGTAGCGGGCTCGATAGGAATAAGGCAAGCGATTTCCCACCGGCGGTATCGGCTCAAAGCGATAATCAACCGGTGGCGTGGGCCAAGTCGGATGGTCGGCCAGGGCGACGGTCGAGACAGTTAACAGGATCGCGAGGCTGAATAATGTTCGCATGGCATGAATGCTCCGGCGGGAAACGTTGGAACTGGTCCTAAGCATCGGATCGATCGTACCAGCTGCCGCATCTCAATCAGGGAGCTTTGGACAGCGAACAGCATTCCAGTGCCGGACAGCGCGATTGTTCGGCTTGCACCGGCGAAGAGCGATCGTTCCGCGCATGACGCTGGGCAATCTCGAGATGAAATGCTAATCGCTGGAGTGGAATAGCTGGAAAGTGAAAAAAAATAGTGTTTCGCGCGGTTGTTCGGCCTGCCTGGGCTCTCTGGTGAGCGAGGGTGTCGTATTAATAGTTGCTAGTTGCTAGTTGCTAGTTGCTAGTTGCTAGTTGCTAGTTGCTAGTTG
>CAZHTX010000615.1:0-3224 GCA_964535475.1 uncultured Pirellulaceae bacterium | reverse complement strand
CGTTCGGAACAGAAAATGATTTCGTCACCCGCTATGGCGACACCGGCGAGGATGAATTCGAACAGGGTAATGTAACCGTAACGCAACGTTTATTGATGATGAACGGTGAGATGGTGCGGGAGCGAACTGCCGAAAATCCCATCCTGAATGCTTCCACTCACATCCGCATGTTCGCTCCCGATGATGCCAAGGCGGTCGAAGCAGTTTATCTGGCGGTCTTAAATCGTTATCCCAGCGAAGTGGAGAGCCGCCACTTTCTCGATCGCATGGATGCCAGCGAAAATCGGCAACAAGCGGTGGAAGATATTTATTGGGTCTTACTCAACAGCAGCGAATTGGCTTGGAATCACTAGCCGTTTTGGAGTTACGCAAAATGTTCCACATCGATCCTATTATCGAATCGCTCTGCTCAAGTGAGCGGCATTTTCAGCGGCGGACGTTGTTGCGTGGCGTTGGAGGTGGTTTATTTTTATCCCCTTTAGCCGCGGCACTCGCGCGGGCCGCCGAGGCGGCGCCGGCGGAACGCCCCAAGTCGGTCATCATGCTGTGGTTGGAGGGAGGCCCCAGCCAACTGGAGACATTTGATCCACACGCGGGCACGAAAATCGGCGGCGACACCAAAGCGATCAGCACGTCCGCCAGCGAAATAAAAATCTCACATTTGTTGCCGCAAACCGCGACGCAGATGCATCATGTCGGACTGTTGCGGGCGGTGACCAGCAAGGAAGGCGATCACCAACGGGCGATTTATAATATTAAAACTGGCTACCGGCCCGACCCCACGTTGATCCACCCCAGCGTCGGCGCGATTGTCTGTCATGAATCCCCCAGCGGTGCCGATATTCCGCGTCACGTTTCCATTTTGCCAGGCAATGCGCCGGCTCGCGGTGGTTATCTGGGCGGACAGTTCGATGCCTTCAAAGTCTACGATCCAGCCCAACCCGTGCCGGACGTGCGGGCCAACGTCGACGATCCACGCCTCAAGAAACGCTTGGATGATCTGCAAATGATTGCCGAACGGGAGTTTTCCCGGGGACGACTTCGCGACGCGGCCAGCATGCGGACGCAACATCCCGCTTCCACTTTGGCCGCCCACCAGATGATGAGCAGTCAACAATTGGACGCGTTCGATGTCTCCAACGAACCCGCCTCGGAACGTAAGGCCTTTGGTGAAACACCATTCGGTCGCGGCTGTTTGGCGGCCAGTCGCTTGATCGAAGTTGGCGTGCGTTGCGTGGAAGTGACTTTGGGTGGCTGGGATTCTCACGTCAATAATCACGGCTTGCACGTGAGCAACTGTGAGATTCTGGATGCCGCGCTCGCTTCGCTGCTGCAACGACTCGAAGATCGCGATCTGCTCGACACCACGCTGGTCGTCTGCGGGGGCGAATTTGGACGGACTCCTCAGATTAACCCCGCAGCCGGTCGCGACCACTGGCCGCATGGTTTCTCAATCGCTTTGGCGGGCTGCGGAGTGCGGGGAGGAGTTGTGCATGGCGCGACCAATCCAAAACCCGCGCCGAGCGCTAAATCACCAGCGGATGACCTTGTCGACGCGGTCGAAATCGGCGATCTGCACGCCACCATCCTAAAGGCACTCGACCTTCCCTGGAGTTACGAAGCGATGACTCCGATCGGACGACCAATGAAATACGCTGAAGGCAAGCCGATCAAAGCAATGCTGCAAACTAGCTGACACCCACTGGCGATTTCCGGATTGGTCTCCGTTACTTTGTCCCGCTACGGGCGGAACGGGTAAAGCTGATGATTTCCAGTTCGTCCAATGTGTGGCGACTGAGTTGCCGCAGCGAGGGATCGATCAGTTGTTCCAGCCAAGTTCCCAAAGGTACGTTACTAGGGCGATCCCGGAATTGCTCAAACGCGTTGAGGAAGACTTCTTCGACCACATCGGCTAAGTCAAATCGTTCGCCGACTTGAGCGTCCAGGGTCGGGTAGCGTTGAATCCAGCGGCCAATCCGCTTTCGCAATGGTTCCTCATACGTCCACAACAAATTGCGGAACGCTTCGTAATCATTCTCCTCGATTGATTCATTGATTTTCGAGAGATCAGGGGTGGTGCCGGGAAGCACCACGTGATGGGTTCCCTTGAGATGCTTGGAACGCTCTTCGTCGTTATCGAGCTGAGCCTCATACGCGGTTAGCTTGTGAATCAGCTTCCGCACGCAGCGCTCAAAGGCTGGATAATATTGTTCGGCCAGATCGCCGGTGGCCAACCCGCGACCGGGCAGTTGCAGCACCGTCTTGACACGATAATCATTGCTGGAATGATGATATTCGATCGTAATGTATAGAGCGGAGACTGGGAATTTTTCGACCGGCTTTCGCAGCGGTTCGAGCGCCCGCTCCAGACGCGTGATTTCGCTTGCCGACAATTCGCAATCTTTTGTGTCCAGCTCGATGCGAAGATTATACGCCTCATCCGAGTATTTCATGGCGAGCAACCTTTATTCGCTGTGCTACCGAAATTTTTAACCAGCAGCCGAAAGTGTGGTTGCAACCAAAGGGATGGTTGCGTCACCTCTCGAGGTATCTTGCTGGGACGTCTTGCTGGTTGGCTTTAATGCAAGTGATGTGCCGAGGTGGAATGCGAGCGGTAGGAATTTGGGGGTCCGTTCGACTAAGATATGGTCCGTGAGATGGACTTAGTTTTTCAAAAGGGTGAATTGCCTGATGCGTTCAGATTTGTCAGTCGGCACGACCGCGGAGCTGGTGTGGCAAGTCGCCGCCGAGCACACGATTCATTTAGGGTACCCACCCCCTTCGCTGCGGGAGGGGCTGGTGCTCGATGAGCGGCAACGCCCCGCCACGTCGGTGGTCGTTTTTTCCACCCCCAACATGATCCTGTTGATGGAGCGAGCCGCCCGCAAAGTGCTCGATCCGTACTTGGAAGCGGGTGAAGAATCAGTGGGGGCGATGGTGCAAGTGGAGCATTTGGCGGGGACTCCAGTTGGCTCGGAGGTGCGCGGCGTGGCAACCGTCACGGCGATCAAGGGGCGGGCCATTGAGTTTGACATCGCAGCCTACGATCGGCACGAACAAATTGGCCGTGGCACGCATCGACGCGCCGTGGTTCGCTTGGATCGCGTCGCCGAACGCATTCATGAGAAAGCTGCCGGCATCCAAGCCTCCACCCAGCAGTCAAGCTGGATGGATGGAATCGCCACGCTGCCCGCCGCTTCGCATACCGACTCCCCCCCGTCACA
>CAZHTX010000614.1:0-3233 GCA_964535475.1 uncultured Pirellulaceae bacterium | reverse complement strand
GGATGATCGATCACAAATTTGACCTGATAATCGACAGCCCGGGCGATCAATTTGGCGATCACTTCGGGTTGCCAGCGACGACGATGATGCGCGGCGATCCAGCGTTCCGCCATCACCGGAACATGTTGAGGAAAGTGTTGAAGGTTTGGCGCACTGCGACTCAGCTTGGGGCTGAGGGAGAGTAGATCGCACCGCACGGGTCGATCGATGGTACCGGCAGTTTCGATCGTGAGATGCAAGCCGGCTTCCTGAATCTGTTGACAAAGGGTTACAACTTGTATGGGCAGCAGCGGTTCGCCGCCGGTCAGCACAACATGTTTTGGGCCTGCCTGTTTCACCCAAGAGACGACCTCGTCCAGGCTTTGAAAGCTGCCATCGGGGTTCCATGAAGCGTAAGGTGTATCGCAAAACCAACAGCGTAAATTACAACCGTCGAGGCGGATGAAACTGCTGGTTGTGCCGGTCAGTGAACCTTCACCTTGCCGACTAACGAAACACTCGCTAACGCGCAGGCGCGCGGGGCTACGCGCTGCGGATTTGGCCTGCGACAATTTGGTATCCACTGACGGAATATTCATCGTGAGCAATGATTACAAAACGATACTTGAGACGTTCGAAAACCCGGTGCCGGGCCGCCAATACACGATCGAGCACAATGCGCCCGAATTTACTTCGGTTTGCCCGAAAACGGGTCAGCCAGACTTTGGCACGATTATATTTCGCTACGTGCCTGGGGAAATATGCGTCGAGCTGAAGAGTTTAAAGATGTACCTTCAGGCGTATCGCGGTGAAGGCATCTTCTACGAGCAAGTGACTAACCGCATCATGGACGACTTTGTCGCAGTCGTCCAGCCAAGGTCCGCCACGATCGAGAGCCGGTGGACACCGCGAGGTGGATTGCACAGCGTAATCACTGTTCATTACCCAGAACCCACAAACCTTGATTGAATTCCATGTCAGTAGCAAGTCCCACGGTAATTTTATCTGGATTCGCGGATGAATCGGCCAATGACAAGCGAGCGGAATTGCAATTTGCCGCGTTCGCCGCTGTCGGTCTGCGGTATTACTCGATTCGCTTTATCGATGTCGGTAACGGCATCAAAAATGTCATGGCTTTGACCGATGAGGAAGTCGAGCAAGTCAAGAAGTTGCAATCCGACTACGGCTTGAGCGTCAGTTCAATTGGTTCGCCGATCGGAAAGGTGAAACTTTGCGATGTGGATGACGGCACCCAAAATCGCTACGTACCTTTCTCCCAGTATTTGCAGCAAGATGTGGTCACGGCCTGCGACCGCGCCGAAGCACTCGGCAGCAAGCTGCTGCGGGGGTTTGCATTTTATCACCCCAAGGGAACCAATCCGCGGGACCATCTCGATCAAGTATGCGATCAGTTGGGGCAGATTGCGGAAGTATGCGAGAAGCGGGGGTTAACTTTCGGGCTGGAAGTCGAAGCGAACTTAGTCGGTCAGAGCGGCGAGTTGTTATCCGAGCTGCATCAACGCGTTAATCATCCGGCGATGTTGACGATTTTTGACGCCGCCAACATTGTGACTCAAGGTTTTTCCGCTGACGAAACTTACAGCCAATATTTGGCGATGAAGAACGGGCTGGGCTGGTTGCACATTAAGGATTACCACGATCCCAATCCGCGTGGTCGCGTGGAGCATGTGGACGAGGCTTCGCTGGAGCATTTCGTTCCGGCCGACGAGGGAGATAGTGGGCACGAGGCAATTTTGCGGGATTTCCGCGACTTCTTGCCCGAGTTGGAGCAGCGAATGCAGGCCCGCGGCGTCCCCGGCGTGTTCTTGGACTTGGAGCCACACGTCAAGGGTGGAGGCCAGTTCGGCGGATTCAGCGGGCCCGATGGTTTTGGCGTTGCCCTGCGAGGCCTTTGCCGCGTGTTGGATTATGTCGGGATCGATTATCAGTTGCGCAACATGGACGATATCCGCGCGGCGCGATAGGCATCGTCGTTTCCCTCACGCCGGCGAACAGCGAGCACTCGGTTTGAACTATCTAGCACACGCGTTGGCTGATCTGGATTCGCCCTATTGGGTGGCGGGGACATCGACGCCCGATTGGCTCTCGGTTGTCGATCGTCGCGTGCGTGCTCGCTCGCAGGGTGCTGAGGGCCTGTTGACAGCCGATGACGAGCGAGTGCGTCAGTTGGCGGATGGGGTAATTCAACATCATCAGGACGATCGCTGGTTCCACGGCACGCTGGCGTTTGCCGAACTGAATTTGGAATTTGCGGTGGAACTGCGTGACCTGCTAGCCAACGATGCGGGCTTTCGGCCGAGCTTTCTGGGGCACATTCTGGTGGAGATACTGCTCGACGCGGAGCTGATCCGGGCGGACCGCAGTTTGGCCGAACGCTATTACCGCTCGCTGTCTGCGGCATGCCCCGAGTTCGTTTCCGAGACGATTGTGGCGATCATTGCTCGCTCCAGGAGGGTTACCAGTCGGTCTCCTCAAGAGCTCACCAGCGATCGCATTCGCACGCTGGTCCCCCACTTTATTGCCGCCCAGTTCTTGTATGATTATCTCGCCGGCGACACACTTCTGTTGCGGCTCAACCAAGTCATGGCGCGGGTAAAGTTGCCCGCTTTACCACAAACCCTGGTACCTTGGTTAGAATCTGCCCGCAGACGTGTCGGTTTGCGAGTCGATGCGTTACTGACTCCCCCCAACTTCGATGTGAGACCAAACTTATGAAGTACGGCATGAACTTGTTGCTCTGGACTGGAGAGCTGTCGGAAACGTTGCAGCCGGTGCTGGAGCGGTTGAAGGCGGTTGGCTACGACGGCATTGAAATCCCGATTTTCAATCTTGATTTGGACTACGCGGGCTGGGGCAAGCGACTGGATGACTTGGGGTTGGAGCGCACCGCCGTGACCGTCCGCAATGCCGAGGACAATCCGATTTCGCCCGACGCCGCCGTGCGTGCCAAGGGAGTTGAGTTAAACAAACGCACGTTAGATTGTTGCGCGGCGGCCGGTGTGCAAACGCTGGTCGGGCCTTATCACTCGGCTCTGGGAGAATTCAGTGGTCAAGGGCGAACCGATGATGAGTGGAAATGGGGTGTCGACAGCATGCGCGAGGTGGCCGAGCACGCCGGGCAAGTCGGTGTGAAATTGGCCGTCGAATGTCTGAATCGCTTTGAGTGTTATTTTCTAAACACGCACGCCGACTCCACAAAATTTGTACGTGACGTCGATCATCCCGCCTGCGGA
>CAZHTX010000613.1:0-3241 GCA_964535475.1 uncultured Pirellulaceae bacterium | reverse complement strand
CGTGCTCATCATCAACGTGTGCGCCTCGACTTGCGCCTCGATCGAAAGTGGCAAGTGGACCGCCATCTGGTCGCCATCGAAGTCGGCGTTGAAGCCCTTACAGACCAGCGGGTGCAAGTGGATTGCGTTCCCTTCGACCAAAGTTGGCTCGAAGGCTTGAATCCCCATCCGGTGCAGCGTCGGTGCGCGGTTGAGCAACACGGGGTGATTGGTGATGACTTGTTCGAGAATATCCCAAACTTCCTCGTCCTTCCGCTCCAGCATCTTCTTGGCCGACTTGATGGTGTCGGCGTGCCCCAATTCCTTGAGACGACGAATGATGAAGGGCTGGTACAGTTCCAGGGCGATCTTCTTGGGCAAACCACACTGGTGCAAACGCAACCGGGGGCCAACCACGATCACCGAACGGCCGGAATAATCGACTCGCTTACCCAACAAATTTTCGCGGAATCGACCCTGCTTACCCTTGATCATGTCGGTCAACGACTTGAGCGGCCGGTTGCTAGAACCGAGCACGGGGCGCTTGCAGCGGTTGTTGTCGAAGAGGGCATCGACCGATTGTTGCAACATCCGCTTTTCGTTGCGGATAATCACTTCGGGCGCGTTCAGATCGACCAATTTTCGCAAGCGGTTATTGCGGTTGATGATCCGACGATACAAGTCATTGAGGTCACTGGTGGCAAAGTTACCGCTATCGAGCAGGACCAGCGGACGCAAATCGGGCGGAATCACGGGGATCACATCGAGCACCATCCACTCGGGACGATTCTCGCTGTCGCGGATGCTTTCCACGATCTTCAAGCGATTGATTAAGTCCTTCTTCTTTTGCTTGCTCCCCGTTTCATGCAAATCGACGCGGAGCTTTTCCGAGAGCGAAACCAGCTCCAATTTGGAGAGCAGCTTGCGAACGGCCTCAGCCCCCATGTCGGCTTCGAAGGAGCCTTCACCGTACTGAGCCCGCGCCGCGCGATACTCCTCTTCAGTCAACAACTGTTGGATTTCCAAGTCCGTCGTGCCGGGATCGACCACCACGTAATCTTGGAAATAGATCACCTTCTCCAACGAAGATGTCTTCATATCCAGCAAATTTCCCAAACGGCTGGGCATTGCCTTGAAGAACCAGATGTGCACGACCGGCGCGGCCAGTTCAATATGCCCCATCCGTTTACGACGCACGCGGCTGTGGGTCACTTTGACGCCGCAGCGGTCGCAGATCATGCCTTTGTATTTCATCCCCCGGTACTTGCCGCAGGCGCATTCCCAGTCCTTCTCAGGTCCGAAAATTCGCTCGCAGAACAAGCCGTCCTTTTCGGGACGATAGGTTCGGTAATTAATCGTCTCCGGCTTCTTGACCTCACCGAACGACCAACTCTTGATGTCCTGAGGTCGGGCCAACGAAATCTTGACCGAAGCGTAGTCGTTAATTCGGTCGTAGGTGGTCGATTCGCCAACTGACATATCGCGATAACTCCTGAGCGGTGAGCCGCTGGCCGCGGGGACCAAACGGCTCACGTGGTGTGAGACTGCTTTTAGCGATGATAAATCTAGGGACTTCTGCGGTACTAACTAACGCATTGCCTAGACTGGCCGTTTCTCGAGTTGCATATTCAGCGCGAGTCCTCGAATCTCATTGGTTAACACGTCAAAACTGGCTGGCGTGCCGGCTTCCAGCGTGTTCTCGCCTTTGACCATCGATTCGTAAATTTTGGTCCGCCCTTCGACGTCGTCACTCTTAACAGTCAGCAACTCCTGCAAGATGTAGGCCGCGCCGTAAGCTTCCAAAGCCCAGACTTCCATCTCGCCGAATCGCTGTCCACCAAAACGTGCTTTGCCGCCAAGTGGTTGTTGGGTAATCAACGAGTAAGGTCCCGTACTGCGAGCGTGAACCTTATCGTCGACCAAGTGGTGGAGCTTGAGCATGTACATGTAGCCCACGGTAGTCTCCTGCTCCATCGGCTCGCCGGTGCGTCCATCGTGCAGACGAATCTTTCCGTGTGCCGGCAAACCGGCTTCGGCCAAGGCGGCATTCACGTCCGCTTCGCTGGCTCCGTCAAACACGGGCGTGACTGCCTGGAAACCAAGCTTGGCCCCCGCCCATCCGAGGTGCGTCTCCAAAATCTGCCCCACGTTCATCCGACTCGGCACCCCGAGCGGATTCAACATGATCTCCACCGGCGTGCCATCGGGAAGAAACGGCATGTCTTCAATCGGCAAAATTTTGGCAATCACACCCTTGTTACCGTGGCGGCCAGCCATTTTGTCACCGACGCTGATCACCCGCTTGGTGGCAATGTAGATCTTTACCATCTGCAGCACGCCGCTGCGAAGTTCATCACCCCGCTTCATGCTGTTCAGTTTACGGTCGCGATCATCGATCGCTCGTTCCACATTCGCCCACTGCTGGCGATAGATCTTTAACACTTCCGCTTTGACGTTTTCGTCTTTAACCTGCTCTAACACCCGGTCAACGCGGAAGTTACCGGCGCGTTCCGAGATGTATTTGGGGTCCTGGCCGTCGGTCAAAGGGCTGCCGTCGGTGTCTTTAAAGTGAACGCCGGCCGCCTCCTGCATTTCGGCGATCAAAGCCGTAAAGGTGCTCGTGATCTCCTCATTGCCGTCGGTTTCGGCTTGCTTCAACTCTTTCTCGAACGCCTTACGCTCATCTTCAGAAAGACTCATGCGGCGAGAGAATTTTTGCGTGTCAATCACAATCCCTTCGATCCCCGAGGGGACTTCCAGCGAATCGTTCTTAACATCCTCACCAGCTCGCCCAAAAATGGCGTGCAACAATTTCTCTTCGGGCGTCAGTTCAGTCTTGCTCTTGGGACTGACCTTACCCACCAAGATATCGCCGGGGCGGACATAGGTTCCGACTTGGACGATACCCGCATCATCGAGGTTACGCAGTGCCTTTTCCGATACGTTCGGGATATCGCGAGTAAACTCCTCACGTCCCAACTTGGTCTCGCGAATTTCCACATCGAAGTCCTCAATGTGGATCGACGTGTAGGTATCCCGGTGAACCAATTCCTCGCTGATAATGATCGCGTCTTCGTAGTTATAGCCGTCAAACGACATGAAACCGACGAGCACGTTGCGACCAATCGCCAATTCACCGTTGCTGGTCGCTGCCCCATCGGCGATCACCTGGCCCGCCTCAACGGTATCACCCAGGTTGACGACCGGTTTTTGATTCAAACACGTCCGTTCGTTCAAGCCGCGATATTTCTTCAGGATATAG
>CAZHTX010000612.1:0-3243 GCA_964535475.1 uncultured Pirellulaceae bacterium | reverse complement strand
TGGGGATCGGGACGGAACGAGACGGGGTGGGGTGGGCTACAAAAGTGGAAACACCAGGATTTGCAACAGCTAGACGACGTATAAATCGTCGACCATGCTGCAACGGCGTTCCCGCGTGAAGGTCAACGGCGTGGTGACACCTTCTCCCGTCGGACCGGCAATCGAAAAGGATAGATAGCCTTCTCCGCCGAGTCCCAGGGAAGCCATGCAGGGACCATTTTTGACAAACAGGGTGACATCGAGTTCCCGCCCCATCTTGGTCATGTTTTGCACATTCCGCGAATGGATAATGGCGGTGTGTCGGAAGCCATGTTCGTATTGTTTGGCCATGGCGATTGCATGGTCGACGCAGCGGGCGCGAACGAAGGGCACAAACGGCATCATCTGCTCGACGGTGACAAAAGGATGATGTTCGTCGGTTTCGCCGAACACCAATTCCACCCGATGATCGATATCGACACCGGCGGCCTCGGCCAGCTTCCAAGCATCTTGCCCGATGAAGTCCTTGTTGGCAGCGAGGTGATTATCGTCACCCACGCGGCTGATCGCTTTGGCGGTGAGGGCATCAATTTGTTGGGCGTCGAGTTGCACCGCGCCGGCTCGTCGCATGGCGTCCATCATGGCATCGAAGACGCTGTCGACAACGAACACTTCTTTTTCCGCGATGCAGAGCAAGTTGTTGTCGTAAGCGGCACCTTGGATAATGCAACGGGCCGCGTTATCCAGATCGGCTGTTTCGTCGACCACCACTGGCGGATTTCCCGGGCCGGCCACGATGGCCCGTTTGCCGCTGTTAAGAGCGGCCCGCGCCACGGCAGGTCCGCCGGTCACGCAAATCAAAGCCACTTGTTTGTTCTTGAACAACGCTTCGGCACTCTCCAGCGTTGGTTCGGCAATCACGCAAATCAGGTTGTCGATTCCCAGCTCGCGATAGATCGCTTCGTTGAAACGACGCACGCCTTCGGCCGCGACGCGTTTCCCGGAGGGATGCGGGTTGACCACCACGGTGTTACCGCCAGCCAACATGCTGACCGCGTTGCCGGTGATTGTCGGCAGGCTGTGCGTGACCGGAGTGATTGCGCCGATAACGCCAAAAGGAGCCCGCTCGATCACCGCCAGCCCGTTGTCGCCGCTGAAAGCTTTGGTCTCCAAGAACTCCACGCCGGGGGTTAACTCGCCCAGCGTCTTCAGCTTTTCGATCTTGTGCTCCGGGCGTCCAATCCCGGTCTCTTCCATCTCCATCAGCCCCAACTCTTCGCACTGCTCGATCGAAATGCGGCGGATGATGTCAATTATTTTGGTGCGATCGGCCTTGGTCCGTTCACGCAATTGTTCGAAAGCCGCCCGCGCCGCGGCGACCGCTTGGTCGGCATCGTGGAAAATGCCATTACGCCCCACCAGCGGAGCGTTTTGATTGGCGAACGGTTGCCGCGCTTCGGGTGGAACCGGAGGGGGCGCGCCGACTTGAGCCAAGACTTCGGCGATCACGTTGCGGATCAAGTTTTCGTCGTATTGCATCGCTGCTTAGTTCCTCAGTCTTGCCGGTTGTAAATGCTTAAGCGGTCAATCGTGACGTCGTCGACAATCCCAATCACGACGGCGTCGACCGGTAAATCTTTGGTTTCAGGAGTCATCCGCGCGCTACCTCCCTGAGTGATCAACACCATGTCGTCCTGGCCCGCGCCGAGCGCGTCGATGGCGATGAAGGTCCGGCCCGTGGGGACTAATTTGTCCCGCTCGGGGCTGGCCAAGCGGTACGGTTCGACAACCAACAGCTTGTGGCCAGTCATGGTCGCCACCTTTTGGGTGCTGACAACCGAACCGGTGACGCGGGCGACGAACATGTAACGACTTCAAACAGGAAAGGAATAAAAAATCACAACACGAAAGCGTGCATCATTCACTCAACAGCGTGACGCATTAACTCAACAGCGCGACGCTTTGTCGCGCCACGATCAATTCCTCATTTGTCGGCAACACCCAAATGGCCGCCCGACTAGACTCCGCCTGCAATGCCACTTCGCCGCTGGCCGTGGCGTTCTTCTCGGCGTCCAATTCAATCCCCAACTCGCTCAAACCGGCGCAAATATCAGCCCGCATTTGGCGTCCGTTCTCGCCGATCCCGCCGGTAAAGACCAACGCGTCGCAACCGCCGAGGGCTACTAAATAACCACCGATGTAACGCCGCACTTCGGCCACGTAAGTTGCCAAAGCCAATTGGCAAGCGGCGTTTCCCGCGGCGGCCGCTTCCTCGATATCACGAATATCCGCACTGTGACCGCTGATCCCCAACAAGCCCCCTTCGTTGGCCAATTTGTCCAACACGACTTCCAGATCCAGCCCGGTGTGTTGCATGATCAACGGCAAGGCGAAGGGATCAAAGTCGCCGACGCGATTGTTTTGAGGCAATCCCGTCTGCGGACTCATGCCCATCGAAGCGCCCAAACTTTTGCCCTCGCGAATCCCGCAAATGCTGCTGCTGCCACCCAAGTGACACGAGATCACCCGAGGTTTGCTAGTCCCAAACAATTCCTCGCAGCGGGTGGCGATGTAACGATGGCTGGCACCGTGAAATCCCCACTTCCGCAACGGTAACTCCTCAGCCCACTGACGTGGAATCGCATACGTTTGCATCGCCTCGGGTGCCGTGCGATGAAAGTCGGTTTCAAACGCGGCCACCAAGGGGATGTCACCAACCTGGCTGGCCAAAGAACGCATTGCCGCCACGTAAGGCGGGTTGTGCGCCGGTGCCACCGGGTTCATCGCTTCCATCGCCGACAACAGCGTTTCATCGACGCGAAACACTCCGCTCCGCGTACCGCCGTGGACCGCCTTAAATCCGATCGCGTTGACTTCGCCGGGAGAGCCCAAGCAACCATGCTGCGGATCGGTCAATTGGTCCAAACAAACTTGCACCGCCACGCCATGATCGGCCACGGGACGCATCACATCCTCACTCCAATCGCCAATCCGAGCCACGCAGCGACTCGCTTCCGCACCAATCCGCTCGATGCCACCACGCGCGATTTCACGCTCGTCGGTCATGTCAAACAACCGATACTTGAAACTGGTCGAGCCAAGGTTTGCAACGAGAATGCGCATCGATCCGTGATGGGAAAGAGGAACTTGGGGTGCGGGCAACGACTGGCCCGCCGCTGTGGGAAGTTGTCCCGCGACGGCGTACGGCTCGTCTGGTCTTCAGCCGAGCAAGGTTTCGCGAAGGCCTTCGGCTGGACGTGGCAT
>CAZHTX010000611.1:0-3243 GCA_964535475.1 uncultured Pirellulaceae bacterium | reverse complement strand
CACCAACA
This sequence comes from uncultured Pirellulaceae bacterium, assembly GCA_964535475.1. Lineage (GTDB taxonomy): Bacteria > Planctomycetota > Planctomycetia > Pirellulales > Pirellulaceae > Laterigemmans. The sequence continues at coordinate 3,235 of CAZHTX010000611.1, read as the reverse complement.
TGTCCGTCTTGCGTTCCCGAGCAGTCGGTTCAATCGCGGGCAGCGTAACGGGCTGCACCGCCGCCACCCAAACGCCTTGATATTCTTCGCCCCCAGGTTCGTTCCCCATCGGATCACGATAATCAACATCGCGTCCAGCCAGCAGGGCGTCGAGCGTGCCGGGATCGACAGCGGGCGCTTTGCGAGGCGACTCGGTGCGGGTGTGCAAACCTTCTAAACCGGGCACCTTAACGACTTGATTGAGCAACGGATGCTGGATGATCGTCCCCCGCTTGTTGCCCGCCCGCGTATCCACCAACACGGCCACTTGGTTGAGCCGCATCGATTGTTCGCGATCGGATCGCATCAGATCAAAACCTCCCAAGTTGGTGGTCGCCACAAAGACGGCATCGGGAGGCGCATTGGGGCTGTGATCAGCGCGGAGGTAAATGGGCACGCTGACGGCAACTTTCCAAGTCAACGTGGCGGTGCTGAAGAAAGCGGGGCTGAGATGCGTTTCCCTCAGCGGCTCGACCTGCCGCGGGTCGGTCGACTGATCAAAGTCGTCGCGACCACCATGAAAATAGGCGCGAAAAGCAAAATTGCGCCCGACGCTGTCTTCCTCAGCGGCCACCGGCGCGTCGTAGGCGATCGCCACAATCGTGCCGGACGAGTCGGTGATGAACATCGTGGCCAGATCGATGCTGCCAGTGCCGGCATTTTGTCCGTCGTATTGATTCAATCGATCTTGCAACAATTGTTCCAGCCGCTCGTGGTGGCCGGCTTGCATCATCTCCCGCCGCGCTTCGGCCGCTCCTTCACGTTCGCGAATCGCATCACGAAACACGCTGAACTGTTCGTTGTTCAGCAGCGCAGCCAAGTTCTGTCGGATCGCCGAATCGCCCGCTTCCCGCTGCACTAACTCAAAGTACTTTCGCAGCTCCAACTCGAGGGTGCGGGCGGCGAACATGGCGGCCAACTGATTGGACTCTCCCGCTTTCTCGCGGAGCGTTGCTTCGACGGTGGCCCGGGTGGCGAAAATCGTCCGCGCGGTGAGGATGCAAGTGACCATCAATAACAGCAACGGACCGACGATCCCCAACAGGACCAGCGGACGCCGCTGCTTGGCCGCTTCGCGACGATCGAGCGCTTCGATTACCTGTTGGACGTTGCCAAACCGCTTATCCGGATCGACTGCCAAACAACCATCGATGATGGCAGCCAGCGGCCGGTCAACTCCCCGCCGCCGATGATGATCTTGAGGGGGTCCATCGCGGAGGATCGCTTCCCGGTACTGCTCCAGCCGCTTGGGCAACGACGCCGCGGTGTCGATCCGCTGCAGCAACTCGCCGGAACGATGCGGCGCATTACCGGTCAACATGCGGTAGAGGATTGCGCCCAACGCGTACACATCCCAGCGGACGTCGGGGGCCGCTTCCAAATCGGCCTGCTCGGGAGCCATGTAGAACAAAGTTCCCAGGGCGGGCGTTTGTTCGTGCGACATGCGACTTTGCCCAAAATCGGCCAAACGGGGCCGCAGATCTTCGTCCAACAACACGTTGGCTGGCTTTAAGTCACAGTGCAGCACCCCTTTGCCGTGCGAATGATTCAGCCCCACGCAAATGCCGCGAAACAGCTCCAGGCAAGTCCGCACGGCAATCCGCGGACGGCTGGTTAACAGGTCTTCCAAGGAACCCGATTCGAGGTACTCCATCACGTAATAGGGCGGATTACCTTCCCAACCGACTTCCAAAACTTGGACAATGTGCCGATCGGCCGAAAGCTGAACCAAGTGCTTGACCTCGCGAGCCAACAACGACCAATCCACGCCGCCGCGATGCAGGTAAAACTTAATCGCCACGCGGCGACCAGTGTTCAAATCGCTGCCCACCCAGACTTGGCCAAAAGCGCCCGCACCCAGAAATTTTTCGATCCGATAACCGGGCAGCTCGGCCGGTGGGGCCGTCGCTTGCAGGCTCAACCGCTCAGCTTCCAGCTGTTCGTCGTAGGGCTGCTGCTGGGTAAAGTCTCCCGACATGGAATCCCGCGAAGAGTCGGACCAAGAAAAAGCGAAGGGGGGTTCTATCTTACCGCGCCAACCGCACGGCGCACACTCTCAGTTCGATCTTGCCAGGCTAACGCGATCCTGCGAAACTTTCCTGGAGAATTTTTTTCGCACGCACGGAGGCGCTCACGATGGTTCGCAAAGCATACTTTTCGGCAGCCACTTTTTTATCGGTGGTGACACTCGCAGGGTTCAGCAACGCGGCCGAAGAAGGCTACTTGCTGCGATATCAATTGCAGCCCGGGCAGCAACTAACCTATCGCATCGTCCACTCGGCGAAAACAAAAGTCAAAATCAACGATACCGAGGAAGCATCCCAAGTCCACACCACCAGCGTCCGCAGCCTGGCGGTTAATGAAGTCGACGAGGAGGGCGTGACCACTTTCGCCCACACGATCGACTCGGTCGTGATGACGCAACAGGCTGGAGATCAACCCGAAGTTCGCTGGGACAGCTCCAGCGACGCGGAACCACCTGCCCAATTCCGCGGCGTGGCTAGCAAAATTGGCCAAGTCATCGACACGATCGAAATCAACGCGCGGGGACAAGTTCTGCAGCGAACCGGCAAAGACGCCAGCTCCCTAGGAATGGGGGAAATCGCCCTGCCACTGCCCGAAAATCGCATCCAGATCGGAGAAAATTGGTCGGTGCCCCGAGAAATTCGCGTCAAGGACGAAGCCGGGACGCTGAAGGTGATCAAAATTCGCGAACTCTACACCTTGGAAAAAGTACAAGCCGAAGTGGCGACAATCTCCGTTCGCAGCGAACCGCTGACTCCGATCAGCGACCAAAAAATGCAAAGCCAATTGGTCCAGCAATTGAGCAAAGGCACGATCCAGTTCCACGTGGGCGGGGGTTACGTAATGAAGCGTCGCCTCGATTGGCAAGATAACGTGGTCGGTTTCCAAGGCCCAGCGAGCAATATGGAATATAACGCCCGGCTGACCGAAGAACTGACCAACGAAGCATTCCAATCGGCGAAACGTGCGACCGAAAGTTCGGTCCGCTAAAGGCGAAAAACGACTTTCATGCGTGTGGCGCGGTTGGAGACTGCAACTCCGTCGGCAAACGGCGGACGCGTCCAGTCCGGTCGATGCAGGCAATCGTCGATTCGGCCGTGACAATCAAAGTTTCTTCACGCGTCAGCCGGTAAGCGTGGCGAATCCGCGCCCCTTTTGCCGAAAGAACACT
>CAZHTX010000610.1:0-3246 GCA_964535475.1 uncultured Pirellulaceae bacterium | reverse complement strand
ACTAGCAACTAGCAACTTACTCGCCGCCATCACCATAAACGGGCGGCTGCCAATCAGCGGGCAGCCTGCCCTGCGGCTTGACGCCGATCGCACCGACCGGAATCTCCGTCTCAGCTGCAGTACGCAGCGGCAAATCATCGGCCAAATGCTTGATCTTGATATCTTTGAATTGCACCTTCATTGCCGGACCCACGTGCACCTGCATCCCCAGCACCCCGTCCAACTTGCGCCCTGACTCGTCGAGGTCAATCAAGTCCGCGGTCTGCACGCCATCAACCCAATGCTGATGGTGGTTGCCAACGACCGACACGCGATAACTGTGCCAGCTCTCCGTATCAAATTCCGCCGCCTCATTACCAGCTGCTGCCCCAGCCAACTGACCCACGATCCATGGCTGGCCATCGCCGGCGACGATCACTCGCTTGCCACTGCGAGCTAATATCCTGCGCCCCCGTTCCTCATACAGCATGCCGTTATAGTTGGGATTGTTGGCAACGATGTCACATTGATAACCCGAGACAATGTCTAAACCAATCTCGGGCCGCGACACGCCCCGGTACTGGATACCGCTGTTCCCTCCCGAACTAATCTTGACTTCCATCCGCAAATCAAAATTACGGACCGTGGAACCCTTCCAAGTGATAAATTGATTGGCACTCAAGCTGCCATCAGTTTCCCCGGTCAAAACTCCATCCTCAACCGACCACAGCGCTCGATCTCCCTGCCATCCGCTCAAGTTGCGACCGTTAAACAACCGCACAAAACCATCCGCCCCGGGGCGCTGAGTAACCGTGGCCGCAGCCTCCGGATAAGGCACCGTCGAAGCCTCGAATTTACCTTGCAACGGCTCCAGCGGCCCACCTAACTCATCCACGATCGCCGTCGTCCGCCCCCGCAGTGCATTCAACGTCTCCACATGCGCCGGCTCGCCGGCCAAATTCACCAACTCATCCGGATCGCTTTGCAAATCGTAAAGAAATTCATAATTCTCATGATCAAAATAACGAGCATACTTGTAACGTTTCGTCCGCACTCCCTCCCAAGCCGGAATGCGGTTGCGAACAGCAAAGTGCTCGTGAAAAGTCTCCGTTCGCCAGCTCCTCGGTTCCTCGCCGTCAACAATCGGCTGCAAACTGCGCCCCTGATATTGCTCGGGCACAGGCACACCAGCCCAATCGAGAAAAGTCGCCGGCAAATCTAAGTTCAAAGCTAACGCATCCACCACTTTGCCCCGCTGCGACGCTTCAACACGCGGGTCTGCGATGATCAACGGCACCCGGAGCGACTCCTCAAAGTGCGACCACTTACCCGCCAATCCACGGTTCGCCATGTGATAACCATTATCGGCCGAATAAACGATGATCGTATTCTCAGCGATTCCCGCTTTCCGCAAAGCCGCCTGCAAACGACCAATCGCGTTGTCGATCCCGCTGACCATCCGCAAATAAGCACGCATGTTCGTTTGGTATTTTTCGTCGCTATTCCAACGCCAAAAATAACGCTCGCGATTGATCGTCGTTTGCAAGAAACTGGGCAGCGCCGCGAAGATGCTCTCGTCACTCAACCGCGGTGCCGGCATCTCCATCTCCTCGTACAGCTCGCCCGCGCTCTGCGGCCAAGCAAAGTGCAAACCGGGCCGGCGATCACCATCCTCGGCATGGCACGAATTCAACCACAGATTCAACGCAAAAGGTTGCTCAGCCGAGTTATTCTCAATAAACGAAATGCCCCGATCAAAAATCAGATCGGTTTCATGTCGTAAACTGCCATCAGCCTGAGGCTTGTAAAAAGGCGTGCGAAAAATGGCTTCATATTCATCAAAATGGTCCGCCGGTCGATAGCCCGCCGGCATCTTCGCGTGCCACTTGCCAAATTGCCCCGTCCGATAACCACCTGCCCGCAACAAATCCGTGTACAACGTCTCCGCCACTTCCGCGCGAGTTACATCCGGGGACGCTGGTGTTCCATAACTTCTACCAGTCAATCCCGTCAGGATGCTCGTGCGACTGACCCAGCAAATCGATTGACTGACAAAAGCGTTCTCAAAACGCACACCACGCCGAGCCAACGCATCAATCTCCGGCGTCTGCACAAACGGATGCCCATAACAACCCAGTGTGTCAACCGTCTGATCGTCGGCGAAAATAAAGATAATATTCGGTCGCTCCGCGGAAATTGCATCGTCAGCTAGCATCACCAGCAACACCAACCAACCCGCCAAACGCATCGTCTTTCGAATCATAAGAAAAAATCTAATCAATCGTGTGAAAAAACAACATGATCTAAAATCGAGTCGGAGGGCAACCAATCGCGATTGCCAAGAAAAAGATCACAACTCCCAAGGATCATCCAAGCGAGCCATCTCACTGAGCAACAACCCCTCCAGCTCCGCTAACTTGTCAGCATACCTCGGATCTCCAGCCAAATTAACCTGCTCCTCCGTCGGCTGAATCCCCGTCAACTGCTTCACCGCATCGGCGTGGTGTTCAATCAAGAATTCATCAGGGTTCGCGCTTAAATTAAACAGCTGAGTCTCCCGCGTCTTGCCATCCAACACATCGTACTTGATCAGCTTCCAAGCTCCACTTCTCAGCGACCGCATCCCCGGCTTGGTGCCTCCGCAGTAGACGCCATACAACACATCGCGAATCGTTTGCTGCTGACCGAAGAGTACCGGCTGAAAGCTTATCCCTTCGTTGGTGCTCGGCACCTCAATACCAGCTAAATCACAAAGAGTCGCCAACACATCGAGCAAGTAAATATTTCCCTCGACGCGACTGCCCGGCTCAATACCAGGACCTCGCACGATAAACGGCACCCGCCAAGTATGTTCGTAAAGATTTTGCTTGCCCTGCAAACCATGTCGGCCAATCGCCATGCCGTGATCCGCGGTGTAAACAATATAGGTGTTTTCCAGCTCACCCATTACTTCCAATTTGCTCAAGACTCTGCCAATTTGCCTGTCAATATTTTCACTACAAGCCATTTGCCGCCCCCATTCATTGCGAATCGTGCGTTCGTCACGTCTCCGCCACACACCACTCACGGCAACTTCATCGCGGAGCCCCGGATGCCCATGTGGAAAGGGGTGCCGAGGAAGATAGTTGACCGGCAAAGCAGGTTGGCGGGGATTCGGCGGAGGTGGTTGCTCTCGATTCGTATGATTGACCGCACCATATTTTTCCAACAGCTCAGGCGTACCATCGCGAGTATCATGCGGATGGGAAAATCCGAAGTGAATCAAAA
>CAZHTX010000609.1:0-3250 GCA_964535475.1 uncultured Pirellulaceae bacterium | reverse complement strand
TCAGTCGAGCCGATTCGCAGCCGCGCGTGTGGAGCAAAGAGCCCGCCTATCAACCTTATTTGTCCGAATGGCAAAAGCGACCCGAATTAGCGGGTTGGTTACGAAGAAATTAGCGAAGGATCGGATCGAGTATGCGCACGCCGTTGGCCTGGAAAAACCTCACCGGTAACCCCCGGCGTCTCGTCTTGGGCGCCGCCGGAGTCAGCTTTGCGGCTGTGTTGATGTTCATGCAAAATGGCTTTCAAGGCGCACTGCTGGAGAGTCCCGTGCAGATCGTCGATCTGTTTGCTGGCGATTTGTTTGCCACCAGCACCACGCGATACGCTTTGGCAGCGGAAAAACGGTTTCCGGCCAGGCTGTTAACGCAGGCTCGCGCCGATGGGGCGGTCGCCGGTGCCGAACCGGTGATGATCGAGCGAGCCACCGCCCTGATTCGTGTGCAGGGGCATCGCCAACGATCGATCCGCGTGATTGGCGTGGAGCCGGAGCCAAGCTTGTTCAGAGATCCCCAGTTGCGGGAAGTGGTCTCGCGGATTCATCCCGTCGGCACTGCCATTGTTGATGCTCGCAGCAAACCACAATACGGGTTTGCCATTGCCGATCCGACCGCCCTGGCGAACCAGCAAATTGAACTAATGGATCAACGGCTGCGAATAACTGGAACGATGGAACTCGGTACCGATTTCGCGCATGATGGAAATTTGCTGGTCAGCCGGCAGACGTTGGCTCGCTATTTTCCGTTTCGCGGCCGAGGTAAACCTGACAGTGTCGTCGATTTTGGGCTGATTCGCTTGCGACCGGGGGTCGATCCGGTGGCCGCCGCCCAACGCTTGACCGCGTTGGCGCCGGAACAGTGGCGAGTGGTTCCTCGGCAACGACTAATTCAAGCTGAAATGGACTTTTGGGATTCCAAAACACCCATTGGCAAGATTTTTAACGTTGGCGTGCTGATGGGTTTCGCGGTTGGAGTGATTATTTGCTATCAGATTTTGTATACAAACATCCAAGATTCGCTACCGGAATTGGCGACTTTGAAAGCGATGGGTTATACCGGTGGTTTTTTTGTCAGCTTGGTGGTCCGGCAAGCGATCTATTTATCGGTGATTGGTTTTCTGCCTTCCGTGCTGATCAGTTGGGGCTTGTTCGGCGTTTTGCAGAGTTGGGCCGGGTTGCCAATCTTCGTCACCCTGCCCCGCGTGGCGACTGTTTTTCTGTTGACCCTTGTGATGTGTGTTGTCAGCGGCATGTTGGCACTCCGCAAATTGCTGCAGGCTGATCCCGCCAGCTTGTTTTAATTAGAAATCCCGCAGGCTCTTATAAGTTCCCTCCCCTGTATCGCCCATCCTGAAACCGCCAGCTCCTTTTGAATATGCCTGATCCTGCGAAATCAACGGCGGTCGTTCTCAAGCGAGTTGTCGCGGTGGCCGTGGTGTTGTTGTTGATGTTGGCCGCTGCCGTGGCGGCCGACTATTGGCGATCGGCGCTCCCACCCGACACCGTTGCGACTTACGTCGGGCGGGCGTCTTGCGTTGACTGCCATCAAGCTGAGGCGGCTGCCTTTCAAAACTCGCATCACGATCTGGCGATGGATCACGCCAACAGCCAAACCGTGTTGGGTGATTTTAATAATGTGACTTTTGAACATCATGGGATCATCAGCCGCATGTATCGTGATGGCGATCGGTACATGATTAATACCGAAGGTCCCGACGGCAAGATGGCCGATTTCGAAGTCGAATATGTGTTCGGTGTTGAACCTTTACAACAGTATATGGTGGAGTTCGATCGGGATGAAAAGACCCCCGCCAATGCGCTCGCCCGGTTGCAAGTCTTGCGCATCAGTTGGGATACGGTGCGGGGACGTTGGTTCTATTTAGCCCCACCCGACGTTGATGAAAAGTTAGCTCCCGATGACGACTTGCACTGGACCGGCATTGCCCAGCGTTGGAACACGATGTGTGCGGAATGTCATTCAACAGATTTGCAACGCAATTATGATCCGCAGACGCAACGTTATGCGACCACGTACAGTGAGATCGATGTCAGTTGTGAGGCTTGCCATGGACCGGGTAGCACGCACGTCCAGTTGGCAAACTCACGTTCGCTGTTTTGGGATCGTAATCTAGGATTCGGGCTCGCACCGCTCAAGGGAGATGACGCCGAGTTGCAGATTCAAGCCTGTGCTCCCTGCCACAGCCGGCGTGGCATTTTGGCGGGTGGGTTCCAAGCGGGGGACGCCTACTGCGACTTCTATGAACCGTCACCCCTGCGACAAATGCTCTATCACGATGATGGCCAGATCCTCGATGAAGTCTACGTGCACGGGTCGTTTGTGCAGAGCAAGATGTATCACAAAGGGATTCGTTGCAGCGACTGTCACGATCCGCATTCGCTCAAGTTAAAAGCTCCCGGCAATCAAGTCTGCACTTCCTGTCACCAGCATCCAGCGGGAAAGTATGACACGCCCTCTCATCATAAGCATGCTCCCGGAAAACCAGGTTCGGCTTGTGTGGATTGTCATATGCCCGAAACGACTTACATGGCGGTCGATCCGCGTCGTGATCACAGTTTGCGAATTCCCCGTCCCGATCTGTCGGTCTCCTTGGGGACCCCCAACGCTTGCACCGGATGTCACTTAGATTCAGCCAACGTGGCGGCCGAGCTGCGGGAGGGGCTGGTCGACTACGCCGCTTGGCAATTGGCCGCCAAACAGGAGCCAAAAATTGCCGCCGAGATCAGCCGCGTGGACGCGTGGTGTGACCAAGCTTGTGATCAATGGTACGGTGCGACACGGAATCGCGAGCCCCATTATGCCGAAGCATTGCACGCTTTTCGCCGCGGGGATAAAGGTGGCGTCAAGCGGCTGGCCGAGTTGGCAGCGGCAGCCAAATCAATGCCGGCCATTGCCCGTGCGACTGCCTTGGACGAACTGGCTAACTTGCCCGATCTGACGCAGTTGGCGACCAGCACGCGGGCAGCACGGGAGTCGCTGGAAGATCCCTCGCCGATGGTGCGGGCCGCGGCGATCCGCGCGCTGGCAGCGGAGCGTCATCGTCAAGATGGCCAACAGCGGCTGGCTGGTACGCTCGGCCCCAGTTTGGCCGATCCGTCGCGGTTGGTTCGCACTACTGCGGCGCGAACGTTAGCCTCGACGGGCGCGTTTCGATCGCTGACGCCGGCGATGGAAAAGAAATTTGACTCAGCAATTGATGAAGTCAAAGCGGGTATTTCCCAGGTCGCCGATCGCGCG
>CAZHTX010000608.1:0-3262 GCA_964535475.1 uncultured Pirellulaceae bacterium | reverse complement strand
GGCTAGTGGCTAGTGGCTAGTGGCTAGTGGCTAGTGGCTAGTGGCTAGTGGTTAGCCGCTTTGGCGCTAGCCGCGGTTCCCTCAGTTAGCAGCTCCCTGTTTGACCCGCCCAGCAGACCTTTCAGTCAGGCGAGTTACTCATTTAACACCTCTCGCCCCAGCCCCACAAAAGACAAGCTCGCCCCAGCCCGGAGGGCGACAGACAAACTGCCAGACCCGTGAGGGCCCGGTCAGCTGCAAATGAAGAATGATTAAGGAAAAATGGAGATTGAAAAATGCAAAAGTCAACAAACTCTTGCCTCCAGCCGCTGACCTGAACCCTCCAGCCTGTTAACGGCGGGCAAACAACCACTACCAGCGTTATATCCCGACTTGTTGGTGAAGAAGCAAGCAGAAAGGTTGCGAAATTAGGCACCGAGTATATGCTCAGTGGGAATTCTGGGGCGTAAAAGGAAGTAGCTCGGGCCGGCATGGTTTAACGGGGCGCAACGTAGCCACCGACGGGAACGAAGTCCGCGCCGACACCGCCACTCACGCCGCTGCAAACCAATCAACTCCTGAAGCCAGATCCCTGAAGCCTAACTCTTTCGATTCGGACGAATTCCTGGCCGCGCGGCACGCCGCCATGTTGGCCCAGACCGGTTTTGTTGGCGTCGACGCTACCGATCCAACCGCGCCAACCGGTCATGCGTATGGGATCCGCGTCAGCAGTCGATTGACCAGTGATTATCGTCGCCACTGGAGGAAATTCGCGATGGATGTGACGCCGGAAGAAGTGATTGCCTGCCTGAACGATGCGGAAATCAAAAATTGGGTGCTGATGGGCTTGCACGGTTATGTCGGCTATTTGCCAATGCCGCGAGCGACTCAGGACGTCGACGTGCTGGTTCCCTACAGCCAGAAGCAGCGAGCAGCCAGCGCGATTGCAAGGCGGTGGCCGACGCTCAGCAAGCAAACCTTGTCGCAAGTCATCCGCTTTGCCGATCCACAGGACTGCGACAGCGACGGCAAACCGAAACCGGTGATCGATATCATGTCGCCCTGGAGTCCCTTTCAAGAACTGATCCTCCGCGAGCACGTGATCGAGGACGCGGAGACGCACAGCTGCTACCCAACCTTGGAAGCAGCCATCGTCTCAAAATACGCCCCTCTGATCTCGTCGCAACGTAGCATAGATGAAAAGTCCTACGATGGGTGCGACCTCCGTCGGATCATCAAAGCGAACGCAAACAAGATCGACCACGAGCGATTGCGAACCTTGGGCGACTTGGTCTGGGAGCAAGGAGGAGCTGAAGTGTTACGCTTCATTGACCTAGCCCTCGCAGACCAACCCTTTCCCACATAAACACCAACATTCCCTAAGCCTCACCCCTCAAGACTCACCCCTCACACCTCAAGCCTCACCCCTCCAATGACTATTAACAAGATTTGCTGCATTGGCGCCGGATACGTCGGCGGCCCCACGATGGCGATGATCGCCAAACAGTGCCCTGGGATTGACGTCACCGTCGTCGACATCAACGCCGACCGGATTGCCCAGTGGAACTCCGACGAGCTGCCGATTTACGAACCGGGTCTCTTCGAGATCGTCGCGCAATGTCGCGGCAAAAATTTGAACTTTACCACCGAAGTCGAAGCGGCCATCGCCTCATCGCAGATGATTTTCATCTCGGTCAACACACCCACCAAGACCTTTGGCACGGGGGCTGGTCGAGCGGCCAACTTGGAGTTTATCGAGAAATCGGCTCGTCAGATCGCGCGCGTCTCCAGCGGCCATAAAATCGTCGTCGAGAAATCGACGTTGCCCGTCCGCACCGCCGAAGCGATCAAGACAATCCTCTCCAACTCGGGTAATGGAGCCACCTTTGATGTGCTCAGCAACCCCGAATTCCTCGCCGAAGGGACCGCCATCGAGGATTTGCTAGCCCCAGACCGCGTGCTGATCGGGGGCGAATCGGACGCCGCCATCCAAGCACTAGTCGACATCTACGCGACTTGGGTCCCCCGCGAGCGGTTATTGACGACGAATTTGTGGAGCAGCGAGCTGTCGAAATTGACCGCCAACGCCTTTTTGGCTCAGCGAGTCTCGTCGATCAACGCGATCAGCGCCTTGTGCGAAGCGACCGGTGCGGACGTCGACGAAGTTTCCGCGGCGATCGGCACCGACAGCCGGATTGGTCCCAAGTTTCTCAAGTCATCCGTCGGTTTTGGAGGTTCTTGTTTCCAGAAAGATATCCTCAACTTGGTCTACTTGTGCGAGTACTTTGGGTTGCCCGAAGTGGCCGCTTACTGGGAACAAGTGGTCCGCATGAATGATTACCAGAAGCGTCGCTTTGTCGAGCGGATGGTGCGAACGATGTTCAACACGGTGTCGGACAAGAAGATCGGAATTTGGGGATTTGCCTTCAAGAAAGACACCAATGACACGCGGGAATCGGCCGCGATTTATGTTTGTCGCGATCTGCTCCGCGAGCGGGCCAAGTTATCGATTTATGACCCGAAAGTCACCGAGCAGCAGATAAGATCCGAATTAAAAGCGATCATGATGAGCGAAGATGGCCGGCTGACTGCAGAGAGCGAGCGGTTGTTAGCCGAGAACGTGGAAGTTGTCAGCACCGCAGCCGCCGCCGCTGACAGTTCGCACGCCGTGGCGATCCTGACGGAGTGGGACGAATTCAAGACGTTGGATTATGACAAGATTTATCAATCGATGCAGAAGCCAGCCTTCTTATTTGACGGCAGGAATTTATTAAAGCACGAAAACTTACCCGCTCGAGGCTTCCACTACGCCGGCATCGGCAACTAAGCACCTCCCCCATCAGCCGCCACGCGCCAGCGAGCGGTTCCGTTCCCTCATCAGCCGCCACGCGCCAGCGTGCGGTTCCGTTCCCGCATCAGCCGCCACGCGCAAGCGTCCGGTTCTAATCAGCCGCCACGCGCAAGCGTCCGGTTCCCATCAGCCGTCACGCGCCAGCGTCCGGTTCCCATCAGCCGCCACGCGCCAGCGTCCGGTTCCCATCCGCCGCCACGCGCCAGCGTCCGGTTCCCATCCGCCGGCACGCGCAAGCGTCCGGTTCCCATCCGCCGCCACGCGCAAGCGTCCGGTTCCCATCAGCCGCCACGCGCCAGCGTCCGGTTCCCATCAGCCGCCACGCGCAAGCGTCCGGTTCCCATCCGCCGCCACGCGCCAGCGTCCGGTTCCCATCCGCCGCCACGCGCAAGCGTCCGGTTCCCATCCGCCGCCACGCGCCAGCGTCCGGTT
>CAZHTX010000607.1:0-3306 GCA_964535475.1 uncultured Pirellulaceae bacterium | reverse complement strand
GCAGCTCTTTTGTTCGGGTCCGCGGGAGCGACCGCCGGCGCGATGTACGGCGAATGGACCAACGGAAAATCGTGGCGAGATAGCTGGACCGTGGGGCACGCAGCTTTTTGGGGGCGGCTGCTGGGGACGCTCGGCAAACTCAGCAGCGGGCTGGTAATCTTGCTGGCAGTCTTGGCCGGTTTAATGTTGTAACCATCATTTGCCTTGCGGCCGCGTCGTGGTTGTTAGTAAAATGGGAGCTGGCAACGAGCAGGATTGGCCGCCAGGCTTGGCCCGCTCGAATCGACATTCCCACTTAGAAGATTCGATGATTCATTACACCTGCGACCGCTGTCATCGCCAGATTGATACGGATGCCGAAGTGCGATATTCAGTCGAAGTACAAGTCGACGCGGTGTTCGAAGCGGGCCCCCAGCAGACGCCCGACCCCGATGCGGACCATCTCTTGGAGCTGCATGAAATTCTCGAACGGCTGGAAGATGAACCGGCAGCGGCGCCCCCTAGCGACTGCCATTGCCACCACTTCGATCTGTGCTGCGACTGCTACAAAGTCTACTCGCGCAACCCGCTGGCACGTGACTTTCCGCTTTCGATCGAATTCAGCGAGAACTGAATTCAGCGACCACTGAATGAAATCCTTTCTTCGGTCACGGTCGGCGAAGTTTACTTTCCGGTTTCGCCAGCGACCTGCGTGCTGACCAGATTTTCGGCCGGCTCAGCCGCGTTGCTGAGAAATGCTTGCCGCGCCGCTTGGTAATCGAGCACCGCCACGCGGACATCGACGGGCAACCGTTGAAAGCGGCGATCGCTGTGGGTGTCGACGCGTTGGAAAATGGTTTGCTGCAGCCAATCGGCCGGAATCTTAGGCTCAGCCAATTCCAGCTTGGTGGCCAATTGGTGAAACAGGTTGGATTGCGCCCGCCGCTCGATTTGTCTCGCCTCACGCTCGGCAACCGCCTGCAGTCGCTCCAGCGCCGAGCGAAATTCGTTGGCTGCCAGACGGGCCGCCCCGTCATCATGCCGATGGATGGCAATCAAAAATTGGCGATCGGCCAGCAGCACCGGTTCTGGTGGCATCCCGGGAAGCGAGCGGCGAGTACTTTGGGCACGCATTCGCAGGCTCAGCAAACCGGCTCGCCAATCGACCGGCGCGGTGACCACTAAGTAGAACAATTTATCCCCCTCGAGCACCTGCTGGGGAGTCGCACGCAGTTTAAAGAAGACGCCCCGATGTCGGCCCGTGGTGCCCGCCGCGGCGAGGATTTCCAGGGGAGCCACCTCTTGATATTTCCTCAGCTCCGACTGTTTTCCCCCCACGTCGGCACCCAAGTCGGCCTTCACTAGCGGCGGGTAACTGCCCACGGCGCTCAACCCCATCCGTTGATTCGACTCCTCACACAGCTCGACGCTAATATCTCCCACATAACGGCTGGCTGTTTGCGTCCGTGGACCATAATCGGCCACCCGCAATGATTCGTCCAGCAATTGGGCTTCGATGAGAACTTGATCAACCCGCGGAGCGGTCGGCGAGACGATCAGCGTGGAGAGTTCGAGCGGGATCAGCCACAGGCGATTATTGCCGCTGCTCGACTGTTCGCTGTCGACTTGCTGATCTGAAGCAATGCCGGTGATGTTCGTCGCCGCCGGGGTGTCGGCTGGAATTGCCGCCACGGCAGCGGCCGCATCAAAGCGGATGAGTGGTTCCGTGGCGGTCAGTTGCCCGGGGGCCAGCACCGACAGGGCGACCAATATGAGTTGAATGACGAGGACGCGTGCGAGGACGACGCGAACCAACCGATGTGGGTGCGTGAAATTGGAGATGAACTTAATGGGCATTGCGGTTTTCCTTCCCATGACCCGAGGACTTCCGTTTCAAACCTTCAACGGCAGTATTGAAAGGCAGTATTTGAGAAGCATACTGACCGTCCTGTCAGAATGTACCCGCTGGGGGGCACCATACCGCTTCCGTCCGGGAAGGGGGCCGCGAGTGCAACGTAGCGCCGAAAAACGACTGCCAAGTCACCGGGCCTGGCACCGCGGTCGGCTCTTGTGCCTAGCCAGTTGCAGTGCGTGGGAATCCTAGCCAGCCGGGCTGGAAAGGCAAGGGACAATCAGCTGTGCATCCGCGGCAGCGGCGATCCGGCGGCGATGATGTTGGCCTCCTCGGCAGCGAGTTCACTCAGTCGTTGGCGAACCTGTTCGCGGGGCTGAAAATGTTCCGCCAAGCGGACGTAGGTGGTGTGGTGCCGTGCTTCGCTTTCAAACAGGCTGCCATAGAATTCAGCCAGCTCGGTGTCGCTGACATGTTTGCTGAGCAGGCTAAAGCGTTCGCAGCTGCGGGCTTCGATCAAGCCGGCAACCAGCAAGCGGTCGACGGCGCGTTGCGGTTCGTGGGTTTGGATGAGGGCATTCAGTTGGCGGCCGTAGTCGCCGGGGGGGAGCCGCCGGAAGCGAATGTCGCGTTTGTCGAGGTGTGCCAAGACGAGCGCGTAATGCTCGAGTTCTTCGTTGACGATCGTCGCCATTTCGTCGCACAGTTCGCGATCTTCCACGTAGGCGTTCATCAATCCCATCGCCACCGTGGCCGCTTTGCGTTCGCAGTGGGCGTGATCGATGAGAATTTGGTCGAGATGTTGGTCGACTTGTTGTAACCAACGAGCGGTCGATTCAGATTGGAGATGGAGCACGGTCGAAATATCAGCGATAAGGGGGATTCAGCGAGCGGGGGTAAAATCGGCAAAGGGTGGCCGGGCGGTGGTTGCTGGAAAGCCCAGTCGGTCGATAATAGAAACTGAATTGCAGAGTTCGCACACCCTCAGGGTCCGAGAAATCAGATGGCATTTTGGCGCAGCGGTAAACAGGAAAAGGACGATTCTAACCCGCAACCGGAGGGTTCCGCCGCTGGTGGCTTGTTCGCTCGCCTGCGCCGAGGTTTGGAAAAAACCAATCGCGTGCTCAGCACCGACGTCCGTGATTTGTTCAAAGGAGGTGGGCAATTAGTCGATGACGCGTTGCTGGGGGAGATTTTTGCCCGCCTGGTGCGCACCGACATGGGTGTCGAATCGGCCACCACGATCCGCGATGCGATCGGCAAGGAGTATCGCGGCCGAGTCGTCGAGGTGGAAGACATTTTGGAAAAGATCCGGTTGGAGATTTTCGAAATGTTGCGGCAAGATAACGGAGACATCCAATGGGCCGAGAGTGGCCCCACAGTGATTTTAGTGGTGGGCGTCAACGGCAGCGGCAAAACGACTTCGATCGCCAAGCTGACTCAGCGGCTGCACAGCGAGGGCCGCCGCGTGGTGC
>CAZHTX010000606.1:0-3310 GCA_964535475.1 uncultured Pirellulaceae bacterium | reverse complement strand
ATCAGCCGCAACGCGCCAGCGTGCGGTTCCCGGTGGCGTGCTGTGTTGTGCTACGAAAACCGCAGGCTGGCGCCAGGCGGCTGATGGAACGACCGCCGACGCGCCAGCAGGATCAGCCGCAACGCGCCAGCGTGCGGTTCCCGGTGGCGTGCTGGGTTGTGCTGTGAAAACCGCAGGCTGGCGCCAGGCGGCTGATGGAACGTGCGTCGGGCTGGTTGGCCTATTCGGCAGCAAACAATTTAGCTCGAAGATAGCTATAGGCGAGGGACTGCATGTATGCAGCCTGCTCATTGTTCGCCGCGCCGCCGTGTCCGCCTTCGATGTTCTCATAATAAGTAACATCGTGCCCTTGAGATTCCATCAAAGCCATCATCTTGCGAGCATGCCCGGGATGAACTCGGTCGTCACGCGTCGAAGTCGTGAACAACACGGCTGGATACTTCTTGCCGTCGACAATGTTGTGATAAGGCGAAAACTTTTGAATAAATGCCCACTCTTCGGCAATGTCCGGATTGCCATACTCGGCCATCCAAGAAGCTCCCGCTAACAACTGGTTGTAGCGCCGCATGTCCAACAACGGGACTTGGCAAACCGCGGCCGCCATCAATTCCGGATAGAGCGCGACCATGTTGCCGACCAACAAACCTCCGTTGGAACCACCTTGGATCCCCAAGCGATTTGGCGAGGTCACTTTACGAGCGAACAAATCTTTCGCCACGGCGGCAAAATCTTCGTATGCTCGCAAACGATTTTCTTTGAGAGCCGCTCGGTGCCAACGTGGACCATACTCGCCTCCGCCACGAATATTGGCGACCACGTAAACGCCCCCTTGGCTAGTCCAAGCACGACCGACGCTGGCGCTGTAGCTGGGCTGTAGAGAAATCTCAAACCCGCCGTAACCGTACAACAACGTGGGATGGCTGCCATCGAGTACCAAATCTTCCCGAGCAACCATAAAGTACGGCACTCGCGTACCATCTTTGCTGACCGCAAAGTGCTGAGAAATCTGCAACCCGCTGGCATCATAAAACTCGGGCAGCGACTTGAGTGACTCAGGTTGTTGGCCAATTTCACCAATCGCCAAGGTGGTGGGAGTGAGGTAATCGGTGGTCGTCAAGAAATAGGCATTCGATTCATCGGGGTCGATCGGAGAGATTCGCACCGTACCCAACTGGGGCGCGCCGACCAGTGGTTCCGCTTGCCACTGCGACTCGCGAAGGTCGATCACGTAGAGCCGGTTGGCGACATCCTCGAGCACGTTAAGGATCAGATAATCGCGGGTAAAGCTAGCACTCGCCAGCGCGGTCCGCTCCGTCGGCTCGAAGACCATCTTGAACTCGCGCTGCCCGGCCAGAAAAGCATCAAAGTCGGCCAACAACAAACTACCGGCCGGCCAAGTCTTACCAGCCACGGTCCAGGGCTCACGCAGCTCCAGCGACAAATATTCGTGAAACACACCCTTGCTGGCCGAGTTGGGAACATCAATCTTGATGAGTTTGCCAGCATCGTCGAGCAAGTACATTTCGTTGTTATAAAAGGCCAAGTTGCGAATCACAAAATCGCGTTCGAAACCAGGCGAGTCATCATGCACGGCAGTCACCGACATATCGGTCGGCTGGCCCTCGTAAATCAGTTCGGCTTGCTCCAGCGGCGTGCCCCGCTGCCAACGTTTGGCCAACCGCGGATATCCCGAAGTGGTCATGGAGCCGGGACCAAAATCAGTTTGCACAAAGACATGATCACGATCGATCCAACCGATGCTACCTTTCGCTTCGGGGAGCTGGAAACCGTCTTCAACAAAGCTGAGCGTTTTCAAATCAAACTCGCGGCTGACGCCGGCGTCGGCACCTCCGCGAGACAAGGTGATCAGGGCCAAGTCATAATCGGGGCGCAACAAGCGAGCACCCTTCCAAACCCAGTTCTCACCCTCGGCTTCGCCCAATTTGTCCAAGTCGAGCAAGATTTCCCAGTTAGGCTCATCGCGACGATACTCGGCCAACGTGGTGCGTCGCCAGAGGCCCCGCGGATTTTGTTTGTCGCGCCAAAAGTTGTAATAAAATTCACCCCGCTTGGAGACTCCGGGAATCCGCGCGTCGGAGTCGAGAATTGCCAACAAGTCGGCGTTCAGCTCGTCAAATCCAGGCAAGCTCTCCAGCATCTTCTGGGAAGTCGCGTTTCGCTCTCGCACCCAAGTCAACGACTTTTCCCCTTCTACATCCTCCAGCCACTGCCAAGGATCATCGGGAAACGGGGCTGCGTTGACTGCTTCCGGACTGGAGTCCGCTTCCTGACCGACCGCATTCATACTGAGAACTATCCCAAAAAAGAGGCATCCAAACCAACCACGGAGCTGTTGACGCGATTTCATCAATTGGACCTTAGACATCATGGACGTGTGATTGATTACCGAGTGGCAATCAGCAAGCAAGAGGTGTGTCACATCGTCTGATTATAGCAGTCCGGCCACCAACAAAGCAGCCCGCCCGGTGATTTACCGGGCGGGCTGCGGGCGAGTTACACGGCTTGGATCACATCCATTTCCTTCGCCAATCGCTTGCGGGCGACGTGCAATCGTCGCTTGATCGTTCCCAAGGGGGCCTCGAAAGCGACGCTCATCTCCGCCAGCGATTGACCATGCAGGTAGAACGCCTCCAAGGTGCGGCGATCCAACACTCCTAACTTGCTCAAGCCGACACGCAGCTGGGCCGCTTCCTCCCGAGTCACCACCGCACCCTGCGGGCAGTCCTCAATCAGGCAAGTTGCCTCCAACGTAACGGGGTCACAAGCCACCGCTTGCGCTTGCCGCAAGCCGCGGTTAATCGCCATCCGGTGCACGATTCTTCGCAACCAACCACCGAAGGCCTCGGGCACTCGCAACTGCTCCAGCTTCTCCATCGCTTTGATGAATACCTCCTGGGCCAGTTCCTCCGCCTCGTCTTGGTCCCGCAAACGCTGCTTGGCCAAGGCCAACACCGTACCGCGATACCGCTCAAACAACTCACCAAAAGCCTCGCGGTCACCGGCTTGCGCAGCCTGGACCAATTCCACCACCGTACAACGGCTCAAATCAACTTCACATGCGATGCTCATTGTCGCGTTTCTCTTTCCCAGAATTCCCTTCCGAAGAATCCATGGACGTGTGTCATGCTCTTAATGGAGAAACGTCGCTCGAGGCGACTTTTTCCAAAGCAAAAAAACGCAGATCGCTGTGCGGCTCCCTTGGCTTCTCGTAACCGTCAAACTGACACTCGCCGGTCACCTAAGAACCTATTCCGAAAACCATTAGCCGCTTTGGCGCTAGCCGCGGTTC
>CAZHTX010000605.1:0-3327 GCA_964535475.1 uncultured Pirellulaceae bacterium | reverse complement strand
AGAAGATGGTCCGGTCACCGAGACCTACGTCTGCCCACAAGGCTTTTCGGGAGTTTATCGCTTGCATGTTCGCCGCATGTGGGGCAACGTCTCCACCGGCCATGTGACCGTCAATATCCTCACCGATGTGGGACGCCCCAGCCAACGTTTGATTCAACAACAAATTCCGTTGACCGAACAGAACGCTTTGATCTCCTTCAATGTCCAAGATGGACGCCGACAAACGGAAATGGCAGCCGCGCAGCTCGAGCAATTGCAGGATGTGCAAAACCAGTTAAATGGAGCGATCTTGGCTCAGGTCGGTAATGGCGAAGGCAACAACATCGGGCTCTTCCCCGGTATCCCTGGCATCAACTCGACTGGCGGATCCGATTCTTCAGATCTGCTACGAGACCTCTTCCGGGCTTCGCGACTGGGACGTGGCCGCGGGTTTAACCGCGGTGGCGGGGTCGGCTTTATGCCGCAAATCGAGAGTTTCCCCGCCGGTGCGAATATGCAGGTGATGGGCGTTATCTCTGGCGACCGACGTTACGTCCGCATCTCGCCCGCTCCCTCCTTCTTCGGCATCGGCGACGTGCAAACGTTTAACTTCGTGACCGGTGAAGGTGGTCAGACCGGCGGCGGTGGTCTGGGTGGCTTCGGTGGTGGTGGTGCCGGCGGTGCTGGCGGCGGCCTCGGTGGCGCAGGGGGCGGCGGTGGCGTGCTGTAAGCACACCGCAGCCAACTAGTGAACCTTCACTGCTGAACCTTCAAACGCGGAATCTCATCACAGGCAGCCCAACTCGGGCTGCCTGTTTTATTTGACCTGCCCGATGCGGCCGATCACTCCGCACTGAATACCGCATTCGCCAACCAATTCGCTGATCTTGCCGGCGAAGAATTCGTTGACGACAAAGACCATGCCGATCCCCAAGTTGAACACGCGAGCCATCTCCTCCGTGTCCACCTGGCCGGTTTGTTGCAGCCAAGCAAACACCGGCGGTCGCTCCCAAGCAGCCCAGTCAATCTCGCAGTCCAGACCGGGCGGCAAGATTCGCGTCAGGTTTTCCACGAGACCTCCGCCCGTGATGTGGGCGATCCCGTGCAACACCTGCTTGACTCGATAATGCGACTGCACCGCGCGGACGGCGCGGACATAGATTTGCGTAGGGCACATGACCACGTCAGCCAATGGGCTCTGGGCAAACTCATCCAGCGGAGTCTCGTACGTCAGCCCCGCGTCGGCGATGATCTTGCGAACTAGGCTGAACCCGTTGGAGTGCAGCCCCGAGCTGGACAGACCGATCAAGACATCACCAGCGGCGATCGATTTACCGTCGATCAATTTGTTGCGATCGACGACACCGACGGCAAAACCGGCTAGATCGTAATCATCCGCACCGTACATATCGGGCATGATCGCGGTTTCGCCACCCAGCAACGCGCTGTCGGCTTGCAAGCACCCCTCGCTGATCCCACGGACAATTTGCTCCAAACGATCGGGACAGTCGCGTCCCATTGCCACGTAATCGAGGAAAAACAGTGGTTCAGCCCCCGTGCACAACAAATCGTTGACACACATCGCCACCAGATCGATCCCCACCGTATCGTGGCGGCCAGTCAGTTGAGCGATTTTCAGCTTCGTCCCCACCCCGTCGGTGCCGCTGACCAGCACCGGGTCTTGGTAATTTCGCCGAAACAGGGGGGAATCGAAATCGAGTCGAAACAACCCGGCGAACCCGCCATCGCTGGAGATCACCCGGGGCGTGAAAGTGCGGTGCATCAAAGCTGGCAACCGGCCCATCGATTGGGCATAGATATCCAGGTCGACTCCGGCGTCTTTATAAGTGGCTGCCATGACTGGGGAGTTTGCGAAGGACGAAGGGAATGAACTATTTGCTGAATCAGATAGTAATCAATTTTGGCCAGCTGCCGTCAGGGGCAGCAGGCGAAAAACCGCGCTCAACGGCCAAATGGGTTCGGGAAATCAAGAAATTACTTAGAAGCGGGAAATTTAACCACCAACAACCCGCCCCTAGACACTAACCTGAGGAAGACCCTCGGCCATTACGAAAACAGGCCTCATAGTGTGGTTGCGTCGGATACGCCGGGGGGATAAGGCTATTAGTTTACAATTCATGCGAAGCGTCTGGGACGTGGACCAGAAAGGAGCAATCCTGTCTGGAGCGCCCAGTCGCCATAGCTTTCCTCATTGTCAAGGGAGGTCTCTTCGTTAGCGGCTCGCCAAGTGGTGTGTTAGGTCCTGCGATGGCAAGAATACAAGCGTCTTTGCCTGTTATCGCCGAACCGTGTTTCGATCGAGTGGTAGTGTTGACTGATGACCGCAGCTAACGGTCATTCTTGCCCATTTCCAATCGTCAGCGATGCATCCTCACAAGAGTCTGGAAGGACCTACCTCTATGCTCATGCGTCACCCGCACCCCGAATTGCAATTCACTTACCAATTGCCCTTTGGCGCCATCTCCAAAGAAGGCGGTGTGCAGTTTTCTGTATTCAGCCGCAGCGCAACCTCGATGAGCCTGTTGCTCTACTCCCGCCTTGGCGATCGCGAACCGGCCGAAGTGATTCACTTTGACCGTGACACCGATCGCTGGGGGGATATTTGGAGTGTCTTCGTGCCCGGCTTGAAGGCTGGTCAGTTGTATCACCTGCAAGCCAGCGGGCCATTTGACCCGGCTGTCGGGCATCGCTTTGATGCTTCAGCTCGACTCATTGATCCCTATGCCAAAGCGCTGGCTGGTACTTTTCAACGCAGCACCGACGGAGTGATCCGACCGCCCAAGTGCGTCGTTGTCGATGACGACGAGTTTGATTGGGAAGGGGATCGTCACCTCCGCTATGACTTGTCGGAGTCGGTGATTTATGAAATGCACGTTCGCGGCTTTACCAAGAGCCGCACGGCCAAGGTGAACGCGGCTGGCAGTTACTTGGGAGTTATCGAAAAGATTCCCTACCTGCAAGAGCTGGGCGTGTCGGCAGTTGAGTTGATGCCGGTTCACGAGTTCCCGATTCGCGACGTGATGGGGAATCGTCCCGAACGGCCCAACTATTGGGGCTACGATCCGATGGCCTTCTTCGCGCCGCACCGTGGCTACGCCCATGGGCGTCAGCCGGGAGCCCAGGTCAACGAGTTCAAGACGATGGTCAAGGAACTCCACCGCGCCGGGATCGAAGTCATCCTCGACGTGGTCTTCAACCATACTTGCGAAGGTAATGAACAGGGCCCCACGCTCTCCTTCAAAGGGCTAGAGAATCAAGTCTATTACATTCTCGAAGACGGCGGCAGCAGCTACGCGAACTACAGCGGCTGCGGCAACACCTTTAACG
>CAZHTX010000604.1:0-3329 GCA_964535475.1 uncultured Pirellulaceae bacterium | reverse complement strand
CGCTGTCCTCAGCTGTTTGAGATTGTAGAACCGCTGTCCTCAGCTGTTTGGAATTGTAGAACCGCTGTCCTCAGCTGTTTGAGATTGTAGAACCGCTGTCCTCAGCTGTTTGGAATTACAGGCCTGCAAGCGATTGGGGACAATCGCTCTACATTGTAAAACCGCTGTCCTCAGCTGTTTGAGAATTGTAGAACCGCTGTCCTCAGCTGTTTGGAATTGTAAAACCGCTGTCCTCAGCTGTTTGAGAATACAGGCTGCAAGCGATTGGGGACAATCGCTCTACATTGTAAAACCGCAAGCGATTGGGGACAATCGCTCTACATTGTAAAACCGCTAACGATTGGGGACAGTCGCTTTACATTGTCTCCCAGCGGCGGATCGACATGATAGCGATGGCATTGAACACATGCGTCACCGGCGACGGAGGGGCGATGACACTGCACACAAGTCGCGCGGTGCAGCGGTTTAAAGTCCACCTTGTGATGCGAATCATCATCCGTCAAGGGTTGCACCTGATGACACTGTTGGCAATCAGCTAAGGCTTGAATATTCAGATGAGGTTGATGAGAAAACTTGGTGAAAGTACGCTGGCCGTGGTCGCTGCGGCGGGCTAGCCAACTGCTGTCGACTCCCGCCTCCACACCTGGATGACAGACCAAACACGCAGCCACAGCCGGGATCGCTTGCAACTCGGCCCGCTCGGCATCGCTCAGCTCGGGCGACTTGGCCAACTCGCAGACGGCTCGCAGCGTGAGGTCGGCGTGCCCCGAGCCACGATAATGGATCGCCAGTTTACGGTCATCTCGATACCATCCGCCCGCCGGCAACATCGCAGCCGGCTCAAACGCGGAGACATTCGCATCTTGATCTCCCGCGGGCTGAAACCAAAGTTGATACGCGGTGGCGACCAGTTGCGGCGATAATTGCTCGACTAACTTACCGGCCAACTCTGGCGGCATCCGTTGCTTGATCGCTTCCTGCGGATTCTCGGCGAACTGTAAAGTCAAATCATGCATGCCGCGAGCCAACGCTGTGCTGGCATCCATCTGCTCGCGACTTGGTGGCTCGCTGAATATCCGCTCGCCAGCTTGATCGATGACATCCAAACTGGCTTTCACCACTTCGTCGCTTTGCAATAGCATGCGCGTGAACACGGGCAAATCAAGACGATCAACACCCGTTGCCAACTCGGGCCACACCTGCCCACCGTCTGCCAAACTCAATGCTTCATCACCGAGCGAATCGAGATCGAGCGTTGGCAAGGCAATTAAGCTCAATCCCTCGCCAGCTTGCAACTGCAACGATTTATCATGACACGATGCACAGCTCGCTTCATAAGAGGCCGCCCGGGCCAAGGTACCGTCCGCTTGCATAGCGTGACAACTGCGACAATCGAAAACTTGATTTTGTTGACCGAAATGTTTTTGCTGATGCGTGGCATGATTAAAAGCGACTTGACCGCCACGCTGATAAGGCCAGTCGGCAAACTCGGGATGCCCCTTGGAGAAACTCTCAAACTGGTCCTGGTGACAACTCTGACATTGCTTGTTGGTGAGCCAAGACAAATCGGCCATGTTGCCGCGATGCTCGCGGTGACACGCGGCGCAGGCGACATCATCGAGCTGAAACGTGGGGCGCCGCAACCCTGCCAACCAAGATTCCGTCGCGGATGATTGGCTGGCAGAAGATTGGCTGGCGGAATCTTCTGTTGCGGATGATTGGCTAGCAAGCTGCAGGCTGGCAAAGACTTGGCTAGCGGAAACCGCTGCGAGTTCCCGAGTGGTTAGATTATGAGCCAGATTTTGCCGGCTTGGCGAAATGGTCGCATGATGGCATTCGACACAGAGGCTATTTTGAGTCACGTCGGCATGCCCGACTTGTCCGGTTCCAAACCAACTGGCCAAACTGCCGCGAGCGGCGGGATGGCAAGCGGCACAGCGATCATTACGCAGCTGGCCGCTGAGGATCTGGGCGTGCGGTTGCGTCAGGGGCCCGGGAGCCAAGAACTCGCGACGCCAAGGACCACCGATGGCCAACAAGGTAATCCCGGCGGCAATCAGCAAACAGGCGTTGCGAGCCGCGCGGCGACGTCCAGCCCAACTTCGGCGGGGGCGACACTTCTCATCGCTGGCCCCACACGAACCGTCACCGCGGGGACCACCGGGACAAGCCTCACCGCACTCAGCTCGACCGCAGATCCAGAGATCGCCAGGGCGATCTCCAGCGGGCGGCAACGGTATCGGCAACTCTCGGTTTCGCACAGCGGCTCACTAAGCTTGCTTAGCTCAAAGGAAATGAAAGGCTCTAAATAAACGTCAACACCATGGCCACATGCACCAAACACCATCCCAGCAGCACAGTAGACAGCACGGCATGCAACGCCACCCAAATACGCAATCGCAATTGCAAGGCATAGTGGTAATCCAGCTCGTCGCGTTTCCGCACCAAAGCGGCCAATTGCCCCGCGGCAACTTGTGTTTGGTCACTGAGATAGCGGTCGAGTTCGCGGAGTCCGTGCAACAATCGCTGACGCCGCCAACTGTTGGGCAACACCAAAAACCCGATCGGCACGGGGCTGGAAAAAAAAGGTTGTAAGCGATCACGATAGAAAGCTGCCAAGACGGGAGACGCCAAGGAAACCTCCAAACCATCTAAGACTTCGCTAGCTCCGGTGGCCAAACGTTGCCGGTGCCAGGGAAAGCGATCAAAACGAAACTCGCCCGGCACCGCGTTCATCTTCCGCGGGGCAACGCGGCTGATATAAACACCATAGATACCACTCAGGGCCACGCTCAAAAATAAGATCGCAAGCCCACCTTCGAATAACCCGTTGGCGAGTAACCGCGGGACATGCAAACCGTAAACACCCAGCGCGAAGAAGCCGGTGTAGATGTGAATTTGGGTCCATGTCGAAACGGTCAGCAGCGGCAACATCGGCAAACGTTTGCGAAAACCAAATAACATTAAGATGCAAACGCAGGCCAACAAGGCGCCGCCCGAATAATAACTGGCGTGCCCCAAGCGGGCGGAAATCACCCAGTGCCCAGCCGCAAACAGACCGCCAGCCGCGAGCGTAATGAGGATCGCCAATCGTCGACGCTTGCGGAATTGCATCACCCCCGCCTCCCCAGCCAAGCGTCGAGCGGACCGAGGTGACTGAGATCCAACCGCGCGAGCGCATCGTGAGGACAGGCATTCAAGCAGGCCGGACCGGCGGGTTGCGTTTGGCAGAGGTCACATTTTGTCGCTTTCAAGATCGGCAGCCCGCTGCCAGAGTCTTGGTAAGCGCGCCCCTCAGCATCTTGAATCTCCACCATGCTGATGTTTTC
>CAZHTX010000603.1:0-3329 GCA_964535475.1 uncultured Pirellulaceae bacterium | reverse complement strand
CCAAACTTACGCCCAGGTGAATCAGATGTTGGGCGACATCGTCAAAGTCACTCCGACAAGCAAAGCGGTCGGTGATTTAGCGTTGTTTATGGTGGCTGGTGAACTCTCACCGGAAGATGTGATCTCGGCGGAGACGCCGCTCGCCTTTCCCGCATCGGTCATCGACTTGGTGGCAGGCCGCATGGGGCAACCTCCGGGAGGCTTTCCCGAACAAGTCAAGCGAGTCATTCTCGGTGATGTGCAACCGGTCGACGGACGGCACGGAGAGAGTTTGCCGCCAGCCGATATCGATGCGGCCAGACATCGAGCGACTGAGTTGTTGGGACGCCCGGCCGGTGACCGCGACGCCGCTTCGGAATTGCTCTATCCCAAAGTCTTCGCTGAATACGCAGATCATCTGAAGCGTTACGGCGACGTGGGGGCGCTCCCCACGCCAAACTTTCTGTATGGCCAAACGCCCGGCGAAGAGATCGCGGTCGATATTGAACCTGGCAAACGCTTGATTATCAAGTATTTGGCCACCGGTGAGGCACATCCCGATGGCACGCGGACCGTCTTTTTTGAACTCAATGGACAGCCGCGGGAAATTACCGTTCGCGATCAGGCCCGCGAACCCGAAGGAAAAGTCGCTCTCAAGGCCGACCCCGAAGACCCCTCGCAAATCGGCGCCACGATGCCGGGAATGGTGATCAACGTGGCCGCGGCCGTCGGCGACTCGATCAAGAAGGGGCAAAAGTTAATGGTCTTGGAAGCAATGAAAATGGAAACCACCATCAACGCGCCAGTCAACGGAATCATAAAATCAATTGCCGCCAGCCCGGGAACCCAAGTCGAATCGGGCGATCTGCTGCTGACCCTCGCGGGGCAACCGGGAGTCGAAGTCAGTGGTACTTGATCGCCGGGATACTTGATTGCCCGGACCGACGGTTACTCGCTAACGGACCACCGACCCCAGTGGCAATATTTAAACCGTATCGGAGAACCTCAAAAATGCCCGCGGCTAGCGCCGTCGGCTCAGGCTAGTGCCGTCGGCTCAGGGTTTTTGGATAAAAAATGCCCGCGGCTAGCGCCGTCGGCTCAGGGTTTTCGGATAGATTCTTATGTTCGCCTGATTCCCCCCACCCCTTTGCACCCGCTGGAACTGCCCCCGTGAAATCCTTTCGGCTCTTGATCGGCGGCATCGCCGCCTCAGTGCTTCTGTTTGTCATCTTCTCGGATGTTTCAGCCCGAGCGGACGGTCCAGCCGATAATAACGTCAAGTCGGTCCGCCCGGTGCCGCCGCCCGGGGAGATGCCGCAGGCCGATAAGTTGACAGAATTGCAAGCGGAACTGGCGAAGGTGGAGGACGCATTAGCGGCCGCAAAACTGGCGGCGGGCCGACAAGCCGACGCCTGGTATCCCGACGTGACTATTTTCACCCGCGCCGTGCGGCTGGCGATTGAACAACAAACTTTCTACCGTCCTCAGGACTTCGCCACTGCGCAAAGTCACCTTCGCCTGGCGAAACAACGGCTGGCAGCCTGCGAGCGTGGCCTCTCCGGGTTACCGTTGCTGATGGAGGGCGTGTCGGTGACGCAGGGTGCCGACGAGCCAGCCGGGCACCGTTTGCTGGTCGGCGGATTTCGCTCGAAAATCGACGGCTCGGTGCAACCATACGGGCTGATCATGCCAGCTCACTGGACGGCTGCTGACGACACGCCGCGGCGGCTGGACGTTTGGCTGCACGGCCGCGGAGAACGCGAACTGGAGCTGCAGTTTCTCGGCAAACGACAACGCGATAAAGGCTATTACTCGCCGACGGATGCCTTCGTGCTGCATCCCTTCGGACGCTACTGCAACGCCTTTAAGTTTGCTGGTGAGACCGATGTGTTCGAAGCGATCGAGCACCTAGAACAACTGACCGCGATCGATCCGCGGCGGATCAGTATCCGAGGCTTTTCCATGGGCGGAGCCGGTTGTTGGCAGTTGGCCGTGCATTACCCAGGCTACTGGATGGCAGCCACGCCGGGTGCTGGTTTCTCCGAGACGCTCGAATTTCTCCGCCTCTTTCAAAAAGAAGATTTCCAGCTCGATGAAGCTGGCCGCACTTTGCTAAATTGGTACGACTGTCCTCCCTGGGTCAACAATCTCCGCAATCTGCCCACGATCGCTTACAGCGGAGAACTCGACCGCCAACGGCAAGCGGCGGAGATCATGGTCGCCGCCGCGGCAGCCGAGGGCTTTCCGCTGCCACATGTCATTGGCCCGCAGACGGAGCACAAAATCCATCCCGAATCGCAAAGTCAAATCGCCGAGCAAATGGACCAGTGGGCCATCGCCGGACGCCCGCTCGTCCGCCGAAACATCGACTTCACCACCTTCACCCTGCGGTACGCACGTTGCGACTGGGTGCATGTGGAGGGGCTGCGGAAACATTGGTCGGCGGCGCGGGTTCAAGCCAACATTACCGACGCTGGCGACATTCAAGCAGTGACGAACAATGTCACGCACCTCAAACTGGCTTTCACTCCCGAGCAAACATCCGCCATCAAACTTTCCGGCCAAGTCACCCTCGATGGGCAGACACTCTATCCAGCGACGGCCACCGCGGGCGACGGCTGGAAGGCAGATTTCGTTCGCCAAGACGATACGTGGTTCGAGCTGGAATCGGCGGACGCCAGCCTCCGCAAACGTCCCGGACTGCAAGGCCCGATCGATGATGCGTTCAGCGACTCATTCGTGGTCGTCACCCCGTCGCGACCAGCCGCACATGGTGTCGTCGAACGTTGGGTATCCAGCGAACTGAACCATCTGCGACGCGAGTGGCCTCGTCAGTTTCGTGGCCAGCTGCGAGAAGTGGCTGACACGGCAGTCGACGCGGCGATCATTCGCGACCACAACCTGGTGTTGTTCGGTGACCCGACGGGCAATCGATTGTTGGCCCAGATTATCGCCGAGCTGCCGATCGAATGGTCGCGAACGGTGCTGCGGGTCGGCGACAACAGCTATCCGGTGGAAACTTCCGCCGTCGCGATGATCTTTCCCAACCCGCTGAACCCCAACCGCTACGTCGTGCTCAACAGCGGCTTTACCTATCGGCAGTACGCCTACCTGAATAACGCCCGCCAAATCGCCCAGCTTCCCGATTGGGCCGTGCTGGACGTGAGCGCTGAAATTTCCCCCTTGCGAGCCGGGGAAACTCTGGCCAGCGGCTTTTTTAGTGAGCAGTGGCGACTGGCTAAGTAAGCAATCAGCCGCCACGCGCCAGCGTGCGGTTCCCGCGATCAGCCGCAACGCGCCAGCGTGCGGTTCCCGCAATCAGCCGCAACGCGCCAGCGTGCGGTTCCCGC
>CAZHTX010000602.1:0-3333 GCA_964535475.1 uncultured Pirellulaceae bacterium | reverse complement strand
TGCAACCGACGGTTAAATGTTTAATTTCGGTTTCGTAATTGGCCAGCTCGCCAGCGGCAACCGCTTGTAAATTTCCGAAACAGCTACCGTCGTTAACCTCCAAAAAGCTGAAACCTCCTTTGGAATCGCGGCGGGTGCGGACCCAGCCGCGAACCTCCACCGTTTGGCCAATCGCATCAGCCTGACGCGCCTTGTCAATCAACATCCACTGCATCATTGAGACTTTCGAGAATAGGGGCGGACCATTTTTTGCCGATTGATTACCGACTGGCTTTCGCGGCAGCTTCTTTGCGGGCAAACGATACCATGCCGATCACCAGCAGCACGACCAGGGCGGCGAGGGCTGTTTTACCCAACTCAAACCCATAAAGTTTTTTCTCATATAAACCCCAGACCGAAGCGGCCGAGGCGACCGTGGTGGCGGTGATCATCAACGCATTCCAGACCACACGCTTGATCCCCCGCGGCATGGCTTTGCCGAGCACCTGTTCCGAATTCATCAACAACAGGAATGAGAGATAAGCGATCGGTAGCATGGCGCCGCCGATCACCGACGTGGGGGTCGCCAGCGCCGGAGCGGCCGCACCCCAGACAAACGGTCCCAGCACGCCGACCGCTGGCAACAGCGAGCCGATGCGGTGCATGGGGCCATCGGGTGACGCGCCAATCATTTCGCAAAAAGCAAAGCCGTTGATGATCATCAAAATAATGATCGTGGAAAGCGCCATCCCCAGCACGCCGATGCCGAAAACTTTTTGCGCAATTTGCGAACCGACCAAAGGTGCCAGCGTGGTCGCCAGCGAGAGGTTGTCACGCTCCACCAGCATCGCCGCCATCCGCCGATCGGCTTCGGGCAACTCGGCGTGCAGGGCGGCTCGTTCGCTGTCGCTCAGTTCGCTGATGGGAGTTTTATACTCAGTCTCTTTAAACGCCGGGGCGACAGCCAATCTTTGATCAAGAAGCTTGCGATAGTCCTTGACTTCTTTGGTTCCCAGCTGCTCCGCTTCGAGCATCGCGAAGACATCTTTGGGTTGGCCATGAAACTGGCTGCTGGCGGCGATCACGACGCAACCGGTTGCCAGCACGAAGGGGAAAATAAGGCCAATTGCCAGGTCGAAAATAGCCAAGCCACGATGCGGTTTGGCCCAGCGTTTTCGCAGCATCGAGTAGGGCAGTAAGAAAGTCATGTTGATCCCCACCGCGGTGGCAAAGGCGGTGATGATCTTATCTTTTTGCGTGGCGGCAATCTTGTCGGACCACCAGGTGGACATCTCGCCGGTGGCGGCGATATCTTCGCGGAGCGATTCGGCCGGTTCGAAGAGGGCGCGGGGATCGGGGATAAAGCCGGCAAAAATTTCGCCCCAGGGAAGCACACCAGCGTTGGTCATGGCCGCCACGACGCCGAAAAAGCTGAGCACGACGACGCCCACCATGGCTTTCAAGATCCATTCAAAAATGCGGATCCCGCGGCTGCCAGAGTTGTAAAACCAGACCACGATCAGGGCGACCACCAGCAGGCTGCCGGCGGCCAACACTTTGCCCGTCGGTGTGGCGGATGCCGGCAGCAGGTTTTGTTGAATCGCGGCGGTTCCTAAAGCAAATTGCGGCAGCGACCAGACCACGTTGGCCATCATCGTGGCAATCAGCCAACCCCACGCGAGCGCGGGGCTGACATGGTTGCGAACCGCATCGAATGGTTTTTCACCAGATGACAAAGTGACATAGCTGATCGCCGCCAACATGACCACACCGAGGCTGATTGCCATCGGCTGGAGCCACATCAACTGATAGCCCATGATCACGCCCAAATAGAGCGCGCCGGCCAGCGAACCGCCCCCCAAGGTAATCGCTCCTTGCAACCAACCCGGGCCGCTGAGGCGAGTGTAGGTCGCCAAGCGAACGGGCAGTGCCCGGTTCTCAACCGATTTGAGTAACTCCGTCTGTCGGTCGAGTGCTGTATCACCCGTGGGGGAACCATCCGTCATTTTGTCACTGGAATCCGCCATCAAATTCACCTTTTACAGCATGTCGTGTTCGGCCAGGTATCGCTCAGCATCGAGCGCGGCCATGCAGCCGGTCCCTGCCGAAGTAATTGCTTGACGATAATAATCGTCCGAGACGTCGCCTGCTGAGAATACACCCTCCACAGTGGTGTAAGTTCGCTGCGGCGTCGTCCACTCAATGTAACCTAATTCGTTGCGTTTGATTTCAGGGCCGAGAAAAGAGGTGTTGGGCGTGTGGCCGATCGCCAAAAACAGGCCGCCGATTTCAATCTCTGTTTTCGTCTGCTGTTTGTTGTTGAGCAGCCGCAAACCGGTGACTCCGCCGGTCTCTGTCCCCAGCACTTCGTCGACTTCATGGTTCCACAGCGGTTCGATGTTGGGAATCCGCGTCACGCGTTCTTGCATGATCTTGGAGGCTCGCAGCACATCGCGGCGAACGACTAAGTAGACTTTGCTGGCGAATTTCGACAAGTAACTGGCCTCTTCGACGGCGCTGTCTCCGCCACCGACGACCGCCAGCGGTTTGTTGCGGAACCGCGGCAAGGCACCATCGCAGACCGCACAGGCGCTAACCCCGCGGTTTTTGTAGGCTTCCTCGCTGGGCAGCCCCAAGTAATTGGCGCGTGCTCCGGTGGCGACGATCATCGTATGGCAGCGGAAGGAGCCATTGTCAGCGGTGTGCACCGTCATCGGACGCTCGCCCAATTCGGTGCGAACCACGTCGTCGGTGATCACGCGGGTGCCGAAATTACGCGCTTGTTGCCGCATCAGGTTCATCAGCTCAGGGCCGGTCACCGCGTGCGCTTCCTCCTCGACGGGGGGCAGCAAAAATTCTTGCTCTTTATCAATCGCCGAATCGATGAACTGTTTGAGTTTTCCGGAGGGAAATCCGGCGTAATTTTCGACTTCCGTAGTTTGCGCCAGCTGCCCCAGCGGCAGGGTGCCCTGCATGCGATTCTCTTCGCTCATCGCACCTTCGAACACCAGCGGTTCCAAATTGGCTCGCGCCGCGTAGATCGCGGCGGACCAAGCAGCTGGGCCACTACCAATGATGATCGTCTTTTCAATCTGTTCCGACACGCGTGAACCTTTTAAGGATAACGGGAGGAGGGGCGAAGAATAATAACGAAGTGACGCCAAGGTGAGTTTCGGATACCTTATCCGTCAAGCCGCCACAGGCAGAATTTGCCCGGGTATTATAGGTAGCATAACGGGTTGGTCACCCACCCCTTGCGACGAATCGTCCACTCGGCTTCGCCTGGCCGTCATTTTTAACCGCTGCGATCACGCTGTTTTCCCGCCTTTTTCCCTGTTTGTCATTCGCAATCAT
>CAZHTX010000601.1:0-3341 GCA_964535475.1 uncultured Pirellulaceae bacterium | reverse complement strand
AGCAACAGGGCGATCGCGACCATCCAAGTCAGCTTGCCGCCGCTGAGTTCCGTTTCGGGCACAGCGGCCGGAGCGCGGGCGGCGGTTTGGCCGTCGAGCATCTGCAGTTGGCCCACGATCACCGGTGCCAGTTCACTCCCTTTCGCGGATTGATACAGGTGTCGGCGGAGAAACACACCTCGGGCTCGGGTGGCTGGGCCATCTTCCAGCAAAGGTTGGCCGGCCAGCTCGGCGAGCCGCGGTGGCAGGCTCTCGGCGTAGGCCATCACGGGCCGCTCCGAGCCATCGTCGGGGCGAATCCAGACCAGCCAATATTGCTCGATCCCGAAAGGATTGTCTTTCGCTTCCAGTCGTTCGACGCGGGCGGCGCGCCCGTCCAGCCACACGGGCCGTCCCCGGTAAGCGGCCGGCTGGTCAGTCAAGGCGACATAGCCGACGCGAGTTGCCTGCCGACCAAAACTTGCAAAACCATCGAGGCTGCCCGCTTCCAACAACCGATAAAAGGCCAGCCGGTCGCCACCGCTCCAAATCGTGGCGTCCGAGACGGTGCGGAGGTGGGCCTGATCGACGGCGACTTGCAAAGCCGCAATCACCGCCCGGTCGCTGGCCGGATGCAGCAGAGCGGCTCGCATCCGCCCTGGCGTGACGCGCGTTTCGTCAGCAGCGTCAGACTCCGCTGCGGCGCTCTCCCCCTGCACGGCGTCCTCCCCCCGCACGGGACTGTTTTCCTGCACGGCACTGGCTAGCTGGGCAGCCACCGCTTCGGCTAGCGGGACCGCTGCTGCTGCCCGCCGCAACTGGCTGAGCCAGCCGGCCAACAATTCCTGCTGGGCTGGCCCCAGTTGCTCGACCGCCGCTCGCAGATCGAGGGGCGTTGGCACAGCCCCAGTTACTTCATTGGCCCCTGTTCCTTCGCTGGCCCCAGTTCCTTCGTTGGCCCCAGTTCCTTTATTGGCCCCTGTTCCTTCGCTGGCCCCTGTTCCTTCGTTGGCCCCTACTGCGTCGCGGGAATCTTGCCCTCGCGGCTGGGACAGTTGGTCAAACGGAGCTTGCTCGTTGCCGCTGGATGCTAGTTGAATTGGGGGTTCCAGTGGCGCGCCGAGGGCGGCGAAGAAATTGCGGTAGACTTGCGGATCGGCAGCTTGTTGCATCAACAGCAAAACCAAACCAAGTAGGATGCCGAGCCGTATTAGCCTGCGGGAGGCAGCTCGATTTCCGGCCCAGTTAGCTTTTTTGCCCGTCCGCCGACCCGCTTGTTGCCGTCGCGATTCCGCGTAGAGGCTCTCCTCGGTCATCGATGAGCGAATGCGCATGGTGCCAGGCTCGTCTGTTAAAAATTGTGGGAAGCAAAAGGAGTGGAAGGGCACCGAGCTTGGGGAAATTCAGCGTCGTGTGCGCGGAATAATGCCGCCGACCGTCCCAGCCGCTACAATCCATTGTAAAGCAAAGGTCAGGCAGCCCGGGAACACTTGTAACTCGGTATCCTCCCTTTTATCGTGAAGTTTGGCGACGGTGCTTCGTCAAGTTTGGAAATTAGAGTTAGGGTTGTCAGAGTCTTTTCTTCCCCGACATTTGTTTCGCGGTCCCCTGGGCTGCTGAAAGCTGGTGGGACGGGAATGGTCCTTATCTTCCTCCGCAGGTTGAATTTGGCGATGCATTCGATCAAGCCGCCACTGAGCAAGCCGCCACTGAGCAAGCCGCTTATTTGCCACGTGGGCAAATCGCCCCATGGTGCCAGCACGTTAGCCGGTTCCCTGTTGTGGATCGCGCTGGTTTGTGGGCTGGGGCTGGTCAGCGCCCAGCGGTTGACTGCGGAAGAGCCTGCCAAACGGTTTATTGAGCAGCTGCGTGCTGCCGGGCACTACGATTTGGCGATCGAATATCTTGATCGGCTCGACTCTTATCCGGGCATCGCGGCGGAATTTTTGCAGGCGGTCGATTTGGAACGGGCGCAAACGTTGCTCGAAGCGAGTCAGCGATCGCGAGTGGCTGATACCCGCGACGAATATTATCGCGATGCCACCACAGCCTTAGAAAGGTTTGTTACTGGGCAACCGAACCATCCCCGGCGCCCCGAAGCCCAATTGCAATTAGGAAATTTGCAACTGCTCCGCGGAGCCCAATTGATGGAGCAAGGTGGGCCACCCGATGCCCAGCGGCGAGCCACGGCGCTAGAAACGTTTGCCGGTGCCGCGGCGACCTTCGGCGACATTGTCGCGGAACTGCGGAGCACGCTGCAGGAGTTGCAAGGCCAAAAGATTGACGCGGCCAAAGAGCCGGGCAAAATCGCCCTCCGCGATGGTTATCGCAAAGATTATTTACAAGCTCTGCTGCTCGGCGGAGACGCCATGAAACGGGCTGGTGATACGTTTGCCCAGCCTGGTGACGAACAACGCAAATGGTACAACGATTCGTTGGCCCGCTTTGAAGATTTAAGAGATAAATACAGCGATACGCTGGCGGGAATTTTGGCCACGCTCTACGCGGCGCAGGTGCATCAAGCATTGGGCGACGAGCCGCAGGCGACCGATCGTTATCTGGCCGTGCTCGATCAACCCGATAGCGATCCTCTGCGGATCCCCAAAGCTCGCGCGATCGTCGGTTTGATGCGGATGTTGTTGGCCAAGTCGCCTCCCCAGTACAAAGCGGCCATTGATCGCGGACAAATGTGGGCCGATGACATTCGCCCCAACGAGAAAGACATTCCCGAGTTTCAAGAACTGCGTTTGGTGCTGGCCGATGCCCATTTGGGGCAACGTGAGCTGACCGAGAACGGTGCTGAGAAACGCCAGCATGCCAGCTCGGCCCGCTCCTTGCTGCTACCGCTCTCCAGGGCGGCCGGGCAGTATCAAGATCCGGCCATGCAGCGGTTGGCAAAACTGGGTGTCGGGCAAGATGCTGCGATCGCCACGCTGGAGTTAAAAGATCTGCCCACCACGTTCGAGGATGCCCTGAAGCTGTCGCGCGAAATCCTCGACGAAGAAAAGAATCTCGCGCTGACTGCCCAGTTGATCGAACGCCGTCAGCAAGAAGGCGAAGCTTTGGAAGCTGAGCAGGAAACCGCGCGGGCCGATCTCGCTCAGGTTCGCGAGCGTGGCGTGGAAGTCTTGCGGCATACGTTGTCATTGGCGAATGCGGAAAGCGAAGCGGCCGATGTGATCCAAGCTCGCTACTGGTTGGCTTTCATGTTGTTTCGCAGCGAACGCTTTTGGGAAGCGGGCGTGGTTGGCGAATTCGTCGCGCGGCGGTACCCGGGGAGTGAACTGGCCTTGTCGAGCGGCCTGACGGCCCTCAGTGCTTGGCAACTGGCGCTCCGCGACACGCCGGCCGATCAACTCGAT
>CAZHTX010000600.1:0-3364 GCA_964535475.1 uncultured Pirellulaceae bacterium | reverse complement strand
TGATCGACGACTTGGTCACTTGCGGAGCCGACGAACCTTATCGCATGTTTACCAGCCGCGCCGAGTTCCGTTTGTTGCTCCGTCAAGATAACGCCGACCGACGGCTGACTCCGATCGCGGCGGCGCACGGCTTGGTCGACGCCACCAGACCAGAGCGGCTGCAACACAAGGAAGCCGAAATCGAGCGTGGAAAACGGTTGTTGGCGGCGGGCAGGGTAGGGGAGCAAACAGCGGAAAAGTATCTCAAGCGCCCCGAAGTCGATTGGGATACGATCGTCTCGCACGTGCCCGAACTGGCCACACTTCCCAACGACGCGGCGCGGCAGGTTGAGTTTGATATCAAATACAGTGGTTATGTTGATCGCCAACGCACCGAGGTTGAACGGCACAAGCGCTTAGCCGCCAAGCGGATTCCCGATTGGTTTGACTATGCCACGATCGGACCGCTGCGATCGGAGGCGCGGCAAAAGCTGTCCGAAATTCGACCCGCCACGATCGACCAGGCACGGCGAGTAAGCGGCATCACACCAGCCGATATCGCACTCGTGCTGGCTCATCTCGAACGACCGCGAGGAAATGCTCCACAGTCAGCGATATCTCATAAACCAGCGTAAGTTGCTTTTGCGCACATGCGGAGCAGGGCAGGGCGGAATTGATTTCCGCCGAGCTTGCCTCGGACGGGATCACAACTGGCAGCTACCAGGGCGTCTCCTTCCGTCGAGCTTGTCTCGGCGGGGGAACAACTGGCAGCTACCAGGGCGTCTCCTTCCGTCGAGCTTGCCTCGGCGGGGGAACAACTGGCAGCTACCAGGCCGGCCCCTGAAAACCGCCCCCTTTTCCGCCCGCGATTCGCCGAAGGCGAATCGCGGGCGGAAAAGGCAATATGTGCGTCGAGCGATGTAGCTGCCAGTTGCTTGCTCCGCCGGGACAAGCCCGGAGCGGAAGCCTATCACTTTTCCGCCCGGGGATGGAGCCAACGGGAAACTGAGCCAACTCGAAACTGGGCCAACAGAGCCCGTATTTCCGCGGTGCTTTGCGGGCAGCCACCTTGCCAATTCGGCCAGTTAGGCATACCAATCCTATATGCCTATTACTTCATCTCGCCGCCGGTTTATTGAGTATCGTCGTAAAGTTCGTGAGCGACGCCACGCCAAGGAGCCGGTCTCGGCGTCACCCCACGGGTCGCAAGCCCCCGTGCAGAGCCGCAAGCTGGGTTCCCGCGAGCGGAGTTTCTGGGAGCTGTTCAAGGCGTTCTGGGGGTTGCTGCGCGGTTTTCGCGGTGCGGTGCTGCTGGCCCTGGGGTTGCTGACGGTCAACACGTTGTTGCGGTTAATCCCGCCAGCGGGGACCAAACTGGCGATCGATTCGGTGCTCAGCACGCCTCGCCAACCGTTGCCCGCGATCTTGGCCGATTGGCCGTTGCCCAGCCAACCGATGCAATTGCTGATCGCGATCGCGATCGTTGTCACGGTGATCACCGCCATGGCGACCCTGGTCGGGCTGTGGGGACGCTGGTTGGCGACCAAGACGGTCAACCGCACGCAAGTGGCGATTCGCCGCGATGTTTTTGAACACGCGATCCGATTGCCGCTGAACCAGATTTACAGCTTAAAAAGTGGCGGTGTGGCGAGCTTGATTCGAGAAGATGCCGGTGGTGTCTCCGAGTTAATCTTCAGCATGCTGTATAATCCCTGGCGAGCAATCATCCAGTTTCTCGGCAGCTTGATCATCCTCACCATTGTCGACTGGAAGTTAATGGTCGGGGGGCTACTACTGCTACCGGCCGTGTGGGCCACGCATCGGACTTGGATCAATCGCGTGCGTCCCCTCTATCGCGACATTCGCAAACAACGACAAACCATCGACGGTAACGCCACGGAGACGTTCGGCGGCATCCGCGTGGTCCGCACCTTCGGACGTGATCGCAGCGAGACGGCCCGCTACGTCCGCGAGGGCGACTTTATGGTTCGCCAACAGCTATTCACCTGGTGGTGGACTCGCACCATTGAGATTGTCTGGGAAGTCATCATCCCAGTAGCCTCGACCGCATTGTTGGTCTACGGCGGTTATCAGATTCTCAACAATGAGCTGACGTTGGGGGATCTGATGATGTTCCTCGTCTATCTCACGATGCTGCTGGATCCGTTAGCCACATTGGCGGGCAGCGCGGTGACTTTTCAGAACAACCTGGCCGGGCTGGACCGCGTCTTGGATGTTTTGGAGCAAGACAGTGAATTGCCCGTGCGTGCCGGCGCGGTGACTGTCAATAAACGCTCCACCGCAGGAGCCATTTCGCTGCGTGATGTCAGTTTTGCATACCCCGAAACCGATGCGCCAGTGCTGTCGGATATCAACTTGGAAATCGAGGCGGGGCAAACGGTCGCCTTGGTGGGGCGGAGCGGGGCGGGCAAGACGACGCTGACGAATCTGTTGACTCGGTTTTATGATCCGACAGCCGGCGCGGTGCTGCTCGATGGTCGCGATTTGCGAGATATCGAACTGCCCAGTTTTCGGCGATTGTTGGGGATCGTGGAACAAGATGTGTTCCTGTTCGATGGCACGATCCGGGAAAATATCGCCTATGCGCGGCGGGATGCCAGCGAGGCGGAAGTCTATCAAGCGGCCGAAGCGGCTGCGGCGGCCGAATTCATCGAAAAACTGCCCACCGGTTTCGATTCTTGGATCGGCGAACGGGGAGTCAAACTGTCGGGCGGCCAACGTCAACGGTTGGCGATCGCCCGCGCCATTCTGGCTGATCCCAAATTGTTGATCCTGGATGAGGCGACTAGCAACCTCGATAGCGAAAGTGAACGTTTGATCCAAAATTCGCTGGCCAGGCTGCTGCAGGGGCGAACGGCGATCGTGATTGCTCACCGACTGAGCACGATCGCTGGGGCTGACAAAATTGTCGTGCTCGAAGATGGTCGCATTCTCGAAACGGGAACCCACCAGGAACTATTGAAAAGTGGCGGAAAGTACCGAGAAATGGTCCAACTGCAAATGAACGGCGGGCAAATGCCCGCCGGGGTTGGGGCAGAACGGTAATTGCGAAATCGCTACAATCGGTCATAGTGACGGGCGTTGGCCTCATCACCACCGAGGCTCCGGGCTAAAGCGGACCAGTTCGTTCCTGAGTCGTTTCCAAGTCAATGTTTTTTAGGTTCTGTTAGAAATGCAACTGCTATCAATCGCTTTACCCGGCCTGCTGCGTGGCTGGCCCCGACGATCGGCTGCCATCATGGCCCTGCTGATCGGCTCCACAACCTGCTCACTGTCGCTAAGTACCTCGCAGTTATTGGTCGCGGGGGAAGCCGATTGGCCCCAGTGGCGAGGACCGCAACGCGATGGACACGCCGCCCCCCAA
>CAZHTX010000599.1:0-3378 GCA_964535475.1 uncultured Pirellulaceae bacterium | reverse complement strand
AGCCACGGTTCGGTTAGCCGTTTTGGCGCTAGCCACGGTTCCGTTAGCCGCTTTTGGCGATAGCCACGGTTTGTAAACCTATCAATAAACGCCCCCATTAAAATCTGAGTGAAACGTAAGCATGGACCACGGCCCCGGTTTGGAATTCGAACGCGACGTCTATCAGCTTGAAGTCGAACTCGCGCGGTTGGAAAAAGAGACAGACCGCACGTCCGAAGCCGACGAAAGTATCTTGCGGCTGCGCGGCGAGATTAATGAATCACTGCGAGCCCTGTACGCCAACTTAGAACCTTGGCGGACCGTGCAAGTCGCTCGGCATAAGAATCGGCCCTACACTCGCGACTATCTCAATTTGGCCTTTG
The DNA here is from genome assembly GCA_964535475.1 of uncultured Pirellulaceae bacterium. Lineage (GTDB taxonomy): Bacteria > Planctomycetota > Planctomycetia > Pirellulales > Pirellulaceae > Laterigemmans. Next base: position 3,016 of record CAZHTX010000599.1, on the reverse strand, counting down.
ATGAGTTTGTTGAGCTGCATGGGGACAAGCATTTCGGTGATGACCGAGCTTTGCTCAGCGGGTTTGCCAAGATTGACCGCTTTAAAGTGATGGTTGTGGGCCATCAAAAAGGACGCACTTACAAGGAGCGTGCCGCTTGTCACTTTGGTTGTGCGCATCCTGAGGGATATCGCAAGGCGATGAGCAAAATGCGGTTGGCGGAAAAATACCGGCTGCCGCTGATCTGTTTTATTGATACTCCCGGCGCCTATCCCGGCGTGGGGGCTGAGGAGCGTGGTCAGGCGCAAGTCATCGCCGAGAGCATGTTCAAAATGAGTCGTCTGCGGACGCCCGTGATTTGCGTGGTGATTGGCGAAGGTGGTTCGGGCGGCGCTTTGGGGATTGGCGTTGGCGACCGGGTCGCCGTACTGGAGCATGCTTACTACTCAGTGATCAGCCCCGAAGGCTGTGCCGGCATCTTGTGGAAGAGTCATCAGTTTGCGCCGCAAGCGGCCGCCGCTTTGCGATTTACTTCTCCTGACTTGTCACGTTTGGGCGTGGTCGATGATGTGTTGCCCGAACCGCTCGGCGGCGCGCATCGAGACCATCGTCAAATGGCCGCTCGCCTGCGCAATTATCTGACCCGTTGCTTGGGTCAATTGGAGAGCAAGCCGACCGATGAGTTGATTGACGAACGCTATGAAAAGTTTCGTCGCATTGGTCAGTTCTTGGAGGTATCGGAAACGGCCGAGGCATAAAACAGCGGGAGAAGGGTCATTCTCGGCCTACCAGCAACGTCCGATAATGCCCCTTATGTTGTATTCGAACTATGCTTTTCCCTATAAGCCGCCTCGCGCCAGCGTGCGTCCCGCTTAAGAATCGGAACTTTCATTGGATTGCGAGGCAAGCGCCATCATAACCCGACGCGTGAGCGAGGGAGCGGCGGCGATCAAGTCGCAAGCAATCCGAATCCCTCGCTCACGCGTCGGGTTATGAAAATGCTAAGCGGGACGGTCTCACCAGCGTGCGGTTCCCTGAAACTACCGTCTGGGCGGCAGCCCGCTGGGGCCGCTGGCACTCTGCGGTGGTTGCCAGCTCGGCTCGGTATTTAAACCTTCCGGAACCAGTCGCCTGCCGGCGTTGATCACATCATCAGGAATCAAACCAGGCGACGCCGAGGGCGATTGCATTTCATTCTCAAAGCGTTCGATATAGGGCGCCACGACATCGTGTAATTCCGGCGGGATCACCATGTCGCTTTTGTCGAGCAGCTTGGCGATATAGAAACCGCTCCGCGAGCCGACAATCTGTTCCCGTAGGTTAGGCCCAACCAGCGTCACCGCGAACATGGTGATCAGGGTGCAGAACAAGGCACCTTTGGCCAGCCCGCAGACGGCGCCGACTTGACGATCGAATTCCTTTAATTTGAGATTGTCGATCGTTTTGCTGATCATGCGAAACAGCATCCAGATGATAAACGAGGTTCCCACGTAGAGAATCAGCATCGCCAAAAAGCGATTCCAGGGTGGATCGGCCTTGATCACCTCGCTGAACGGCTCGCGAAAGCGATAAGCGACGACGTAGCTGAGGACCAGCGAGCCGATGGAAGCCAATTGCCAGGCGAAGCCCTTGATTGCTCCAAACAGCGTGGCGCCAACGAGGACGACCAGCATGATGATATCGTAAGTCTCCACCAACCTATCTCCTGGGGATTTTTTGCAGCTTGATTGGCGCGGAGTATATCAAGCTGCCGGGGTGGGGCGAATAGCAATTCGTCTTGGCACCAAGGGGGCTGAGCGAGTACAGAAGAACTTTTCGTTGGACTCATCGATCAGCCGTAGGCTAACGTGGCCGATTTCAAGACCCACATTACCGCCAGCACGATCGCCGGAGCCGCTTATGGTTACTGGGGATCCGCAACGCAAGGGATGCCTTTGGAAAGCTCCCTGGTGGCTGCCGGTTTGTGTTCGGTCAGCGGCATGTTGCCCGATTTGGACAGCGATTCGGGGATTCCGTTACGCGAGACCACGATGTTTGCCTCGGCCGTCGTGCCGATGTTGGCGCTGGGCAGGTTTCGCGAGTTGCAGATGACTCCCGAATCGATGGTGTTGGCAGCCGGGTTAATTTATGTTTTATTGCGATTCGTGATTGCTGAGTTTTTTAAGCGTTACACAGTGCATCGTGGAATGTGGCACAGCATCCCGGCAGCCGCGTCGGCAGGTTTATTGGCATTCTTAATCATGCCAAGTGCTGAGGAAGTGGTTCGAGTTTATAAGACGTTGGCAGTGGTGTTAGGATTCATGGTGCATTTGATGTTGGACGAAATCTGGTCAATCCAATTTCGTGGTGGCCATTTTCGACTCAAGAAATCTTTCGGGACGGCGCTCAAATTTTGGGGGCCCAGGATGTGGTCCAATTTCTCCGTCTATGCCAAACTTATCTTGTTATTATATCTGGCATACCATGATACAAATTTATTTCATGAGATGAAAGATTTGCGCGAAGATCTGAAGAGGCCATCAGAGTTGCGTTGGGGTGAGAGCGAGTGGCAAGGTTATTTCCGCGCATTTCGCTAAAGTCACCCCTCGAGCCGCCGAAAGTGCAACCCAGAAAATCATAACATTCAAGCTTGCCGACTATCGAGAATAATTGTCACCGGGCCGTCGTTGATCAGGTGGACTTGCATGTCGGCAGCGAAGACTCCGGTTTCGACCTTCACCCCCTGCCCTCGCATGCGATTCACAAACGCCTCGCACATGGCGTTGGCCAGCGCGGGTTGTTCGGCGGCGAAAAAACTGGGGCGTCTGCCTTTGCGGCAGTCGCCCAGTAAAGTGAATTGGCTGACGACCAGCATTTCGCCACCAATGTCGAGCAGGCTGCGATTCATTTTGCCCTGGTCGTCGGCGAAGATTCTCAACTGGGAGATTTTGTCGCTAAGATAAACCAAATCATTTTCGGAATCACCTTGTTCGACCCCCAGCAACACCAGCAAGCCCTGGTCGATGCGGCCCGTGGTCACGCCCTCCACTTCGACGTG
>CAZHTX010000598.1:0-3381 GCA_964535475.1 uncultured Pirellulaceae bacterium | reverse complement strand
GATTTTGAGATGAGCGGCCTGGAAATCGTAGGTGACAGCCAGGTCGCCGCGGGGAGCCCATTGACGGTGCGGTGGCGGGTTACCAATGCGGGTGATTTGGATATCGGCCCCAACTGGACGTTGGCATTCCACGTCGATGGCAACGGGCAGGTCCCCCGTTCCGTTCCCTGGCATGTCATAGCGATGAACCAAATCGTTATCGCCGGACAAACGTTGACGGGCGAGTTCACTTTGGATTTGCCATTGAGCGCCGCCGGGCCGCTGCGACTGGCCAGCGTCGTCAATCCGGAGCGACAATCCGGTGAGTCCGATTACCAGAATAACGTACGCGTGGCCGATGGTTTAGTCGAAGTACAGGTTCCGACGCTGGAACTTGGCGTGCCGGTCCAGGGGAATATTGATGCTTACCAATGGAAATATTATCGAGCCAACGTGGCGGCGGCAGATGCTGTGCTAGGCCAACTGAACACCTCGGCGGGTGGAATTGAGATTTACGCCAGTCGTGGCGTCGCTCCCACGATCCTGCACCATGATGCGCGGGGTGAAGAAGCGGATGTCGGTATGCGGGAGGTCCGCTTACTCGACCATTCAGCTGGTGACATTTACGTCGGAATTAGATCCTCGCGCCCGACGTCAGCAGATTTTACTTTGCTGGTGGATGTACCGGCAGTCGGCATTCGCGATGTGCGGCCGGATACGATTGGATCGGTGGGAACCTCTACGCTGCGGATTCTAGGGGACTCCTTTCCTGCGTCGGCTGGGGTGGAACTGCGATTCGGTGAACAGACAATCCCCGCGACCGTCACTCGCGTCGATGCGTCGACTTTGCTGGCGGAGGTACAGTTATCGGATGGGACCACCGAAGGTGCTTGGGACGTAGTGGTCACCAGCGACGGTGAATCCATGGTAACGCTGCCGGGAGCGTTGAGCATCACCGCTGGTGGTCAAGCGAGCTTTCGTGCGGAGTTGGAGTTACCAGGCCTGGCTCGACCCGGCCGCGTCGTGACGGTCCGTGTTGCATTTGAAAACACTGGCCTCTCGGATATTCCATCTCCTCTACTGAGGTTTCGCGCATCGGACGAGGAGACCCAGTGGCGCGCGCCCGGATCCGAGCAGTGGATCAGCGGAGAGACATTCCAGGTGCTTGCTGCCGGAGATGAAGCGTTACCCACGGTGTTACCAGCGGGATACCGCGGCGAGGCGCTCATCCAAGTGCGATTGCCATTTGAGCGTGAGCATTTGGAGGTCGACCTCGATTGGTACGGCGGCCAGCCGGGTGGAAGCAGTGCAATGTTGCTTGACTGGGAGGCGGTGATCGCCTCCTATCCCAATCCCGAAGCGCGCGATGGCGACTGGGAACTCCTGCAGGAACAAGTGGGAGAAACATGGTGGCATTTTGCCGAGGCGATTCGAGTTAATCACACGCGACTCCGTGGATTGGGCAATGCGTCCACCAGTGTTCCGGAAATCTTCGATGATTTGTTTGATCAAGCGTTGGGACTCGGTGATGGCGAAATTTCGGGACGGCTTATCGATGCTTCGAGCGGAGAACCACTGGGCGGAATCGAACTGATTTTGGGTTCTGTAAACGAGGCGGGAATCCGGCGCATCGACACCACTGATGAGTCGGGGCAATTTCGTTTTCGGCGAGTAACGAATGATCAATACCGCCTGTTCATGGACGATTACGAATTAGCCGAACCGCAAACCTTCACCATCGATGCGGATCAGCTTCGTCGCGACCTCGTCGTGAGGGTTCAGGCACTGGATCGGGAGCCTGACCTCCCGGAGGCGGTGGTGCACACCGCTGTGCGGTCCGTCATGGTCGAGGGAGTTCCGCATCTGATCGTGGAACGTGACGGTAGCTGGTTTCACCAGCGGTGGGAGGCTAATGAATGGACCGTCGCTCAACCGATGAATTTGCCGATTGGTGCCGTGCTCTCGGATGTTGATTTCTCGCCGAGTCTCTTTGGGGAAGGGCAACCGGGATTGGTTGCCCTGAGCACCATGGGCGATGGTAATGATTTGGAGGTTGTGTCGAATGTGGCACGTCCGTTGCCGTCGGGGGAATGGGAGTGGTCCGATTCGTCAGCATATATCCAGTCGGACGTGGCTGCCGGGCGCCCCAAAATTGCGTTCACGCCAAGCGGTACGCCGGTGGTTGTCTACCAGATGTTCGACGCGGGAAGCGTCGATGATCCTGATTATTACTTCTCGACTGAGCCGTTCGTCGCGGACGGATTCTCAAGCTTTCACCTCGCAGATGCGATCCTGTTTGCAGAGGCTCTCGTGCAAAACGGACCGCTTACCGCCGGAGCCACCGAATTCCTGAGCCGTACGCAGACGGTCCTGAATCAGGGTGGCGCTGATGATTGCTGCAGCAACTGGAGTTCGGAGTTTTCGGAGTCGTTTGACCTCCAGGAGACAGGGGCGCTGGGAAGAAAAGTGATGGACTTCATCAACAATCTCGTGAAGTTTGAGGTGTCGGCAGACTTCGAAATCAGTGGCGCGGCGTCCATGCAGGAGGTGACGGCTAGTGGGGGTGGAGCGGCCGAATTGCGGATTGGCGACGATCGAAGAATCGGCGGCAACTTAGGTCTGGAAGCGAAATGGAAATTGGATCGAACAAAGTGCACATTCGTCAGCGATACAATCACGGTCGCTGGTGGATTTGGTGGGGAAGTCTCTGTCCCGCTGTTTACGGCATGGTTGCCATTTATAGGCGGCTTCGATGTCTCCGCTGGGATCGGCGTCGACCTACAGGGGAGTTATACATACCCACCCCAGGCCGGCGTGAGTAGTAAGCTCACGGGGATAACGACCATCAGTCCTCAGACGTCGCTGGCCATTGGCGACGGTTTCATCGCTGCAGAACTAACCGTTGGGGGAAAACTTACGTTACCAACCGATCTCCTTCCAAAAGTTGATTTTGGTGCGCCCTCGGGAGGTATCTTCGTTGACATCGATTTCGGTTACTACAGCTATAGTTGGAGTTACACAACCGAATTCCTGGGGTCGCCCGCGGGGCGCCTTGGGGATACCGGAGGAAACGACTTGCTCGATTTTCGGCGATTGGGGACTGAGCGTCCGGAATTCACCCTCTCGCTGGTCACGCCCCAAGGTTCGCCAGCAGTCCATGGATCGCATGCTATCGAGAGTGATGTTGCAACGAATTTGGAATTAGAGCACGGGGCGACAGTCGTCACGGGCAACGACGGCCGCGTTTACGCATTCTGGCAACAGGAGACAAAGACACCGGAAGTGAACCTTGGGTCAAGAGTTGTCTGGTCGGTTTGGGACGGAACGGACTGGAGCGAGCCCACTGCGATCGAGGGCTCCGATGGATTTGGGGGGCAGGTGGAGGAGATCGGAAGAGCGTCG
>CAZHTX010000597.1:0-3383 GCA_964535475.1 uncultured Pirellulaceae bacterium | reverse complement strand
AACAGCTGAAAAACGACCAGTACGGGACGTTAAATCCCAAGTTGTTGAGTTCCTGCCGCATCCGACTAAAGTGAAGTATTTTTGCTCTTTGACAATTCCTCACTGCAGTGTGGACATCTTCGTCGAGACCATCCACACAAATATAATAGACTTTCTTGAGGTCTTGTAGGTGGGGATAGTTTATCGTGTTTTTGCCGATGCATACCCCTTCAATATCGGTGGGGCATTCTGACAGATCATCGCAAAATTCCATCTTCTTTGGTCTGTCAATTTCCGGCTCTTTGTCAGCGATAACTGGCTTCTTGCTAAAGTTGTAGTCGTGACAGTGCATTATTTCCAAAAAGCCTTTGTCTGAATAATTCCGTTCCACAATTTCCCAACAAGATCTTCGTCAATCAAATCCCACTTAATTCCTCCGTGCTTTTTGACGCGTTCCATAACACGTCCGCCGTTTTCGTTTGGCAATCCGGCTGCCCGAAGTTTTCGTTCTACGCCCCTAATGCCGTTTTCACCACGGGCTTTAACAGTCACATCAATTATTCCCCTCTCCAGATTTCTCGCCTGATGGTGTGTGACTTTTCCGGTGACTTGAATAATGCCATCAAAAGAGCCTGCAACCTTAGACCCTAGATGCTAAGCTTTTCTGATTTTGGGTAGTTGCTTTGTTATCCCGACATAAACTACATCATCACGCTTCTTCAGCAAATAAACGATTGTATTTTTGACATAAATATTATGCACCAGCAGCCCGTCACTACGTACGTAGTAGACGTGCTCGCCGGCGACTTCGAGATTATAGACCGATTCGGGTCCGGTTCGCCAGGTGATACTGATTAAACGCCAAAGCTGGCCTTCCAGCGCCACGACTTGCTCGCCCAACTCCATCTCGCCCGCCGGTACAAACTCTTCCTGAATCATGCTCCTGAACGGGTGCGTCTCGAACATCAGCCTGGGTACCATCATACTTCGACAGCTCTACCGTGTGAATTTCGATCGACCCTTGCATTACTCGCCCTGCCGTCTGTTCCACCAACCGATAGTGATGGTGTAACTGGTCGTCGTTCCACAATTCCTTCATCAACAAGCATGCGCTATAGGTCGCCTTGAGTTCCCCGTAGAGTTTCACGATTTCTGGCTGAAACGAAAGCGGCGCGAGTTTGCGGCACCCGAACATCGTCAATGCGGGAATGCTTGCCATGAGAGTTAACCGCCAGAATAAAATTGATTTAGCGGTTCTAGATCCACACGGCCGCCAGAATTATCTCGGATTCCATGTCGTTAGTCCGTCGCGATTACATTGTACCGCATTACGGTTTGGGGTGGTCCTTGAAGAAATTCCAGATATCGCGGGTATCGATGTCACGCGGCACTTGGCCGACAATGAATTTTGGCAGATATTGTGGACCGCCCGGCCATGTATGCCCTCCGCCTTCAACCCGGTAGAGCCATACTTCACTGCCGTGGCGACCGCCTCTCCAAATGGTTGCGTCGATATGACAACCGTCCTTAGGGTCACGGTCGGGAAGTGCTCGCAGTTCTGCTTCTGGCAAACAACCGTTGGCGCGGACCCACTTTCTTGCCGTGTCTTCGGTAGATAAAACACTGCCTCGATTCTTATTACCATTACCCGCGACATTCCCGCCGGAATAAGGTAAGAGTCGGTCTTTGGTGCCATTTACAATCAGCACTGAAACCGCATGATCGGGCTTAAAAGATTGATCAAAAGGTTCCGCCATTCCGCCTGCCACAGGCGCGATCGCGGCAATCACTTCCGCGCGATTCGCTGCGAGAAAGTGAGAAAAGATGCCACCGTTCGAAATGCCCGTCGCAAAGATGCGTTTTGCGTCCACGGGATACAGGCTGGATAAATGCTGCAGCAACGTATCAAAAAATGCTATGTCGTCTATGTTTTCTTGATGGGCTTGAGAGACCTCGTTAACCCGACCATCATTCCAATTCTTGCCAATTCCTTGGGGGTAGACCACGATAAATTTTTCTTGGTCGGCGATTGAATTGAACTTTGTCAGGTTCACCATACCCGCTGCCGTGCCCCCACCGCCGTGAAACACAAATACCAGCGGTACATGAACCTGCTCCGCAACAAAGCTTGCCCCTGGCGGAGCCCGCTACAGGTCTGGCTGGCTGCCTGTGTTTTCCGCCACCTCCGGCTCGGCTTGACAGACCCAGAGGCCAAGGATGCGCAGCCCAAACGTCACCGCGACAATCGCGAGCGATGAGGGAACAGAAAATACAATCGAGTAGGTGCAAGCCCAGATCAGCAATCCAGCCCAACCAATCGTCAAGAAAATCCCAGCCGGGGCAATAATCGCCACAACGGCCATGCGTTTGAGAAACGTAACTTGAAAATGCTTGGGGAGTAAAAAGAGACCCGCGGTTAGGGCAAACGCCGCAAATAGGAAAGCGACTAAGGATACGATGACTTGTACGGAAAGCGTCAATATGCTGGCCGGAATCAGCCATTTAGCAGCTAAACACAAAACGCCGACGGGCAAAGATATTGCCAACAGATCAGTGATAGTTATGTTTGTGAGCGAAAGCGATTCCGAATGGGCAGCACGAAAGAACGGTTCGAATACAGCCCAGATAATCACCGCGGTTAAGGCAAAGTACGGTATTGCAAAAATTTCCAACATGCTAAATCGAATGCAATTCCTCGAGATCGGGCAGCAGGACGAGAGAAGCTCCAGGGAAAACATTGCCGGGCCTTCCGTTTGGGATCGCTAAACAACGTCACCCCCGCAATTACAGTCGTCGCACATGCGGCCAGGAAAGCATCGTAGAGCGATTTTCCTACAATTAGATTGTACGAGACCGACAAGCCCCACTCCCTCAACTCACCACAGACTTCGCCGAGTTCACGGAGCAAAAAAAGTGACGCGCAAATAAGGTGACAGGGGGAGTTTCGAGCATCCGCGATCGTTCATTTCGTGGTTGTGAGCCTCGGTCACTGGCGAGGACCCCCGGGCGGCCGCATCGTATTGTGCAAACCATGGCGTTCCACGAATTCCTTGGTCCATTGCTCATTTCCGGAGGGGCGAGCTCGTTCGACGCAAATACGCAGCGATTTTAATTCTGCTGCAGACAGAGCGGATGGCATTCGGTCTTCCCATCTGGTGATCTTTGAGCGGCCGAAGGACAAACTGATTCACCGAACGAGGCAAACTCGTTGGGGTCTCATTACTCGCAACGGTAAGCGTGCTCCTGCTCGTAATTGTTCGCGGTACCGACCGTTCGTCGTTCGCCAAAGCATCGCTGCCGACGCTCCGGCCTGGGATCACAACTGGCAAGCTGCCAGGCGAGCCTCCTAGCGAAGCCGTCGATGTTCGCGCGCCTGTTTGTTGCCCGCCAATGGCGCGATTAGC
>CAZHTX010000596.1:0-3402 GCA_964535475.1 uncultured Pirellulaceae bacterium | reverse complement strand
CGCATTGCGGCTGATGCCTGGGAACCGCATGCTGGCGCATTGCGGCTGATGCCTGCCAACGTGTCGGCCGTCGTTCCATCAGCCGCCTGGCGCCAGCCTGCGGTTTTCACAGCGCAACACGCCACCTGGGAACCGCACGCTGGCGCGTGGCGGCTGATGCCTGGGAACCGCATGCTGGCGCGTTGCGGCTGGTTCCGAAGTGTGCGACAAGGTGTCCAAATCATGTCAGCACTCACTCACTACCGCAGGTCTTAACGTGTGCCAATACCTATTCGATAAAGTCAACGCAAACCGGTCTCCACGTCGCGCCGCGGCAATTACTCGTTGCTGCGTTCTTTGCTGTGTGCTGCTGTTCCTGTTAGTGACGTCCTCGTCAGGTTGGGCGAAAGTGACTTCGTCCAGCGAGCAAGGATTTGAGATCACTCACAGCGAAGTGGTGCCGGTATCTGCCGAGCGGGCTTTTGCGGCATTTTTTCAAGTTTCCCAGTGGTGGGACGCCTCCCATACTTATTCGGGTAAAGCCGAGAATCTCTCCCTCGAGCCTCGCGTCGGTGCTCAACTGCTGGAACGCCTGGCCGATGGCGGAGCGGTCGAGCATCTTCGCGTGATCGCGATCATGCCGGCGAAGATGATCAACTTACAAGGCGCGTTGGGGCCCCTGTCCGTTGATGGCATTAGCGGTTCACTGGTGATTCGTTTTGATAAAGGTGAAACTCCAGAAACCACCATGATCGCCTGGAGATATTCGGTAGGAGGTTTTCGCCCCGGCGGCTTCCAAGATTTAGCCCCCGCCGTGGATGCCGTGCTGGGCATTCAACTAGCTGGCCTAACAGAATTTCTTCATAGCGAAACGCCAGTAGCGGCACAAGCGGTGGAAACGGCACCAGTTGCCCCACCCGTCGCCGGTCTAAAACAACTTACCCCGCATACTTATACGTTTGCTGATGATAAGACGGATTGGCAGGAACAAGCAGACGGGCAGGACGAAGTCGCCAGCGTCAAGATTGAGGCCTTTGAGTTTCTCGTCGGGCATTGGTCAGGCAGCGGGTTGGGCGGGGTCTGCCAGGAGACTTGGCTGCCGCCTTTGGCTGGTGAAATGCAAGGCATGTTTCAATTTGTCAGCGAAGACCAAGTGCAGTTCCGAGAACTGTTCGCCCTCCGTCGCAGCGACGCAACGTGGTTGCTGACGCTGAAACATTTTGATGCGGCCATGACGGCTTGGGAAGAGAAAACCGAGACGGTCGATTTTCCGCTGATCGCCGTCGGCGACAACATTGCCTGGTTCAAAGGACTGACGATGCAACGCGTCGATGGGGAGACCCTGCTCGTCCACGTGGCGATGCAGCAAGCGGATCAGCCACCTCAGGAGCTGACGTTTACGTATCGAGCGGTGGACTTCAGTCGCCTCCCGCTCCGCGAAAGTCCGTAACGGCACCCGCTTTCGCGGATTGAAAGACAACAAACTTGTTTTCGCGGAGCGAAAGGCGACGCTTACTTTCCCGTCTACCAAGATTTCAGGCATCGATTCGAATTCTATCCATCTGACTGTTGGTTTCTCTTGAAAGTGAAAGAATCATGGTTAAAGAAAAAGAATTTATCCCTTGGTCAGGTTGGCTGCCGTTGTGCGTTGGCCTGTTTCTCATGCTCTCGTTTTTCATCTGCCTTGGAATCGGCGGCATGATCAGCGACCGGGCGATGGGCATCGGCGCGATCGTCGGTGGGCTGTTGGCGTTCGTGGGCTTTTCCGGCTTATTTGGTTTGGTGGCCATCGCCCCCAATGAAGCGCGCGTGTTGCTATTGTTTGGCGAATATCGTGGCACGGTGAACACGTCGGGGTTCTACTGGGTCAATCCGTTCTATTCCAAAAAGAAGATTTCATTAAGAGTCCGCAACTTTGAAACCGGGGCCAATTCGACCCCGGAGAAAAAAGATGCTGCCGGCAACATCACGCAAGCCAAATCACGCACTGGGGGCAAACCATCTAAAGTCAATGATCGCGATGGTAACCCAATCGAAATGTCAGCCGTCGTCGTCTGGAAAGTCACCAACACAGCCGAAGCAATGTTCGAGGTCGATGACTATGAAGACTTCGTGCAAGTGCAAAGCGAAGCCGCCCTGCGGAACTTGGCGACGCGATATCCTTACGACAGCGAAGATCACGAACTTTCGTTGCGGGGCAACCCGGCGGAAATTTCAGAACAGCTAAGGACCGACATTGACGAGCGGCTCGACAAGGCGGGAGTCACCGTCATCGAAGCGCGAATCAGCCACTTGGCCTACGCATCCGAAATTGCCGCTGCCATGTTGCAACGCCAGCAAGCGGGCGCTATCGTGGCGGCTCGTACCCGGATTGTGGACGGGGCAGTGGGTATGGTTGACATGGCCATGCAACATTTAGAGCGGGATCAAATCGTGACTCTCAATGACGATCAGCGGGCGGCACTGGTTTCCAACCTGTTGGTCGTACTCTGCGGGGATCGACATGCCCAGCCCGTGATTAATACGAATTAGATATCGATCCTCACCAACCAGCGATGCCATGACCGGGGCCTTAATTTTTGTCATCGCCATGTTGTTGCTGGGGCTGCTTTGTCGCCAGCGGGTGTCAATTTTCCGCTGGATGTTTATTCCCGCCTCGGTAATCGCCGGGGCGATTGGCTTGCTGATCATCCAGCTGAGCTTGCGGTTGCCTGGGGCGGTGACTAATTCGGCAGGCACAACTTGGACAGTGACAACTTGGGCAGCCGATTTGGCCGACCAGTTGAGCGGTTGGCCGGGCTGGTTGATCGCCGTGGTTTTTGCCGGCTTGTTGCTGGAGCGTCAGGAGGGTCAGGGCGGTGTCAGCCCGCGGCGGACTTTGAGCCAAGCGATCATGGTTTGGATCATTGTGCTCGGCCAAACCGCCACCGGCCTGCTGGTGACTTGGCTGTTTGTGCAACGCTTTTATGATGTGCCCAATTCGTTCGGCATGCTCATCGAAACCGGTTTTGCCGGCGGGCACGGGACGGCCGGCGCGATGGGCGAAGTCTTCGCGCATCCCACAATCGATTTGGCCGCTGGGCTCGACCTGGGCTTAATGATGGCCACGATCGGGTTGGTTTATGGAGTGGTCTCGGGCATCGGCTGGATCAACTTGGCCGCTCGCTGGGGCTGGCTGCAAAGACCCGCCTCAACGACTCTTGCTCCAGCCTCATCCGCATCGCAAGACGCTCCCGCAGCGCAAGAAGCTCCGGCAGCGCGGCCGCTCGGTTACGAAATTCTCGACCGCGAAGCGCTCGATCCGTTGCTGTTACAAGCCCTCTGGCTGGGGCTGGCCTTCGCCATCGGTTGGCTGCTGCACTCGGCCGTGGCGACCGGCAGTGAATGGCTCGATTCCCCCGCCGCGGTGGCGTCGCAACTACC
>CAZHTX010000595.1:0-3431 GCA_964535475.1 uncultured Pirellulaceae bacterium | reverse complement strand
ACGCTGCCGGTCGAGCGATGGCGACGCAATAACTCGAGATCAACGTCTTGAATGATAACCGTTTCAATGTTCGGATTCGCTTCGCCACTGATGCCGTCGCGAGCGAACATCACGTCCGACGGCGTCAGGATTGCCGTCTGAGCATAGTGCACGTCGGCGTTTTCCACGAACGGCAAATTGCCAGTGCAACCCGCAATCGCGGCGAACATGTGGTTTTCAATACACCTCGCCGCGGCGCAACTGCGAACCCGCAAGTATCCTGCCCGACTGTCCGTGTTAAAGGGTACGAAGACAATGTTCGCCCCCATTGCCGCCGCCATCCGTCCCAGTTCAGGGAACTCCACGTCATAACAAATTTGTAGCGATACTTTGCCACAGTCAGTATTAAAGACATCGAACCGATCGCCACCTGACACACCCCACCAGCGACGTTCCGAAGGCGTAATGTGCAGCTTCGATTGACGATGGATCGAACCGTCGCGGCCGAACAGAAAACTGACGTTCAGCAACGTATCATCTTCGACGACAAATTGGGAACCGCCGATAATGTTGGTGTCGTACTTGACGGCAACTTCGGTGAAGAACTCCAAATAGCGAGGCGTAAAGGTCGCCAGTTTGCGAGCCGCCTGGCCGGGACGATCCGGCGGGATGCAGGAAAGCAGTTGGGTGGTGAATAGCTCGGGGAACAAGAGAAAATCGCACTTATAGTCGCCCGCCACATCGACAAAGTATTCGGCCTGCCGAGCGAACTCGTCAAAATCGGCCACCGGACGCATTTGGTACTGCACCGCGCCGATGCGTACCGGCTCGAAATTGCGTTGATAACGTTTCCTCAGCCCGCTCTGGTAATCGAGGTTTTTCCATTCCAGAAAAGTGGCATAGCCGCGCGAGGCGTGATCCGAAGGCAAGTAATTGGGGATCAAGCCTTGGAGCGCGAAACCATTGGCCAACTGGGCGGTGAGGACTGGATCGTACAGCGACTTATCCATCACCCGTTCGATGTACTCGCGAGCTGTCATCTTGTCAGCATGCTGATGGAATCCAGGAATCCGACCGCCGATCATGATGCGGGCCAGATTTTTATGCCGACAAAGCTCCTTGCGTTCATCATACAGTCGCCGCGACAGCCGCATCCCGCGATACTCGGGATCGACCATGATTTCGATCCCATATAACGTATCGCCGTCCGGCACGTGATTGCGAATGTAACCCGAATCAGACAGCTTTTTGTAATTGTGCCATTCGGTCTGTTCGTCATAACTGAGGATCAGACTGCTGCTGCTGGCGACCAAACGGTCGTCACACTCAATGCCAATTTGCCCCTCCGGAAATTGCTCGAGCTGACTCTCAAACTGTTCCCGACTCCAAGGTTGCATGTCGGGAAAAGATAATTTCTGCAGCTCGACGACCGCGGGAAAATCAGCCAGCTGAAGTAGCCGAACGCGTAGCTTCCACTCGAATTCCGCTAAGTCGATTTCCTGCATCGGGTTTGTGCGCCAAGTTGAAAGAGAATGATAAGTAATCGAAAGTCGTGTTAAATGATATTGTAGGAGCCGACTGATTTAACGTAATGTCTGCTGGGCTCTTTCTGGGAAAGACATAATGAAAAATTGCCGCCAGCCGAGTGGCTTGCCTGGCCCAATCGCTTGGTTTCTAACGCTCATCGTCACCAGTGGCATGCCCTGCTGCGCGCAGCAGGATTCACCAGACGCCGCGCAGCCCCCAGATCAGCCCGAGGCAACATCCTTGCCAGCGGGACCGCTGCTGCAAGGTCCCCAGCTGTTGGCTCCACCTCTGCAGTCAGAGCCGTTGATTAGCGCAACAGCAGTGGGGCCGGCTGAGAATTTCATGCCCGAAGCCACCTCTCGCGGCTTGCTCGAGTTCATTACTGATCTGCTCCGCGAACAGATCCCAGAAACCTATCTCGAAGATAAGGACTGGAATAAAACCAAGAAAGTCTATGCGGGAGTCCGAATTCGACGTGACGGACTGAAGCTGAAAACGAAGCGGCGTTGGAAAGAGGTCAACCATGGCTTATGGCGACGGTACCACATCCAGATGGTCAATCCCGAGCAAACCTTAGAGCTGACTCTTTCCGATGTGTACTGGCAACCCGATGGCCGCTTGCATCTGCGATTGCAAGCGCGTTCCACCTTCGACGTGACCGCTCGCCAGGCTCGCTGGAATCTTGATGTGCGACTCTATAGCTTGCACGTGCTGGCACGTTGTCGGATGGCGGTTGACGTGGAAGCGGTCATTGGTTTCCAAATGGAGCCAGTCGAAGTCCCGCCGGCGATCCAACTGGCTCCCGAAGTGCTCACCGCCACGCTCTCGCTGGAAGACTTCGAAGTTGACGAGGTGGGGCATTTGGGCAGCGACATCGCGGAGGAACTGGGGAAGGCGGCCGAAGATTTAGTGCTTGACAAAGTGGTCAAATCGCAATCTCGCAAGTTGGCCGACAAACTGAATCGGCAGCTGGGAAAGAAGCAGGACAGGTTGCGGTTTTCGCTCAGCGATTGGCTCGGCGAACTGCTGAATAGCGGCAGCTTCAAAGCATCCGCCAAAGACGAAAATTAACGAGCGCCATCAATTTGATCTGTAGTCACTTCGACTTCAGCTGTGTCTTTTTGACTACACTTCGGCACATTGGTGAGTCATGTCGAATTTTTCCTAAGTCTTTTATTCGCAGGGACTTAGGGGGTCCTGTTCGCTTCCTTGCCGAGCGTGGGCACGGTAGCTGCAACTTCCTTTAGAAACATGAGCCACATGAGTGGCTGTGAACCGAACTGAAATCCGCGGCAGTGGCATCCCGAGTCACAAGTGGCCGAGCGAGTTTCCGCCAGGTTCTTGATCATCTTTCTATTGGATGGAGACCCAGACGATGTCGAGACTGAAAATTGCCCTTACCGTCACAGCTGCTGTCGCTTGCTGCTTTATGTTCACTTCGCCTGCCAGTGCGGGCCACATCCACGAGTTGCGTCATGTGGTGGCGGACTACGAGCGGGCGGTCTGCGACTTTGAACGTCAGCTCAATCGTTGCCGCCGCGGCAGCGACTACAGCGAGCGAATCGCGAGTCGTTTGGTGCGGGCGGCTGAGGATCTGGAGTGCTCGTTGCGGAGTCGCGATCCCCGTTCGGTGGCTTTGGCTTATGACGAAGTTTACTTGTTGCACACTCGCCTGGAAGAATTGCTGGTCGATCCATACGGTCGCTCCGACCCTCAGTTGCTGAGGTTTTGGGGCCCCGTCTCGGCCAGCTTTACCGAGTTGGTTTGTGCAATCGAGGGCTGTGAAACGGTTTGCCCGTTGATCCGTCATCGTCGTCAAGTCGCGGTGCCAGTTGGTTCGCGGCACGTGGTGCAACACCCGCTGTTGGGCGTGGCACCCGGCTTGGGAGGCTCCGGTTTTGGTGGGCCTAGCTTCAGCAGTCGGG
>CAZHTX010000594.1:0-3435 GCA_964535475.1 uncultured Pirellulaceae bacterium | reverse complement strand
CGCGTTGCGGCTAATCACTGCGGAACCGCACGCTGGCGCGTTGCGGCTGATCACTGCGGAACCGTACGCTGGCGCGTTGCGGCTAATCACTGCGGAACCGTACGCTGGCGCGTTGCGGCTAATCACTGCGGAACCGCACGCTGGCGCGTTGCGGCTGATCACTGCGGAACCGTACGCTGGCGCGTTGCGGCTAATCACTGCGGAACCGTACGCTGGCGCGTTGCGGCTAATCACTGCGGAACCGCACGCTGGCGCGTTGCGGCTGATCACTAACTATCAGGTTGCTGTTGGCCGGGTGGCACAAACTTGGGAGCGGAGGGAGCAGCGAATTGCTCTTCTTCGTCCGCTTCGACCCGCTTTGGCTTAGCAGCGGGCGCGTTCATATCAACCTGCCGCATTTGATCCTGGAAATCGGACAAACCTTTGCGAAACTCGCGATAGCTGCCTCCGAGTGAACGAGCCACATCGGGCAGTTTGCTGCCGAACAGCAAAATTGCCACCACCCCCACGACCATCGCTTCGACTGGACTGAGTCCAAACATGAAACCCTCACTGATGCTGAGTTACTCGGGGACCCTTAAACGCTGGAACCCTTGTGACGTTGCATCGGATCGTCTTCTTCGACGTCCACAGAATCATCCATGCCGCGCTTAAATTCGTTCGCACTGCGGCCTAAATTCCGCATCAGGCTTGGTAGTTTGGCCCCGCCAAAAAGCAGCAGGACAACAAACAAGATGATCATCATCTCGGGGAGACCGGGCATTCCAATTGCAAAGAGTGCTTCCGGTGAAATGAACATTTGCATAGCAGGGCTCTCGCGTACAGAAGGGCTGCAAACAGATGGGTAACGAATGGGCAAGCTATTTTTGAAGCAGCTTACCCAACCCCCTCCGTCGAGCGGCGAAAGCGAGCAATCGAGTCTGCCGAGATATAGGGCAGAACACATCACTGGAACCGGCGCGGTCGGGGCTGAAATAAATTCAACACTTACATTCTAGTGATCAAGTCTGAACTGTCAAAGGCAAGCGGCAAATTCTGGGTTGCTCTGCAGCTCGATTTTTTCGTATGCCTCACAGAATGTCCAACGAACCGCTCTCCACCGCCATCCGCCGCTGCCAGCTGACAGGCTGGTTCGTTGCTGGCTGCCTGCTGCTACAGTTGCCAGGCATTGCCCAAGAAACCCCACCGGGCGGTGGGCAGTTGGAAACCGGCCTGGCCGAACTGGCTCGCGGAAATCATGCCGTCGCGGCCGAAATATTGGCCGCCGAAGTTGCCCGCTTGTCAATCGAACCAGCACTAACCGACACTCCCCGACGATCTGGCTCAACCGGCCAACCCAACTCAACCGGCCAACTCAACACGGCAACGGCCGGCGATGGGCGGCAGCAAGCAGCAAACTTGGGTCGAGCGATGATCGGTGCGGGCCAGGCCTTACGACACTTGGGTCGTCACGAAGAGGCGGCCGAGTTTTTTCAAGCAGCCATTGAATTGCCGCTGCTCGGACGACGCTTAGCCCCGCTGCAATTAGCGTTGGCCGAAAGTCAGCTAGAGGCTGGTAAAGCAGCCGCCGCCAGTCAGGTCTGCCAACAAATCCTCGCCTCGGCGGTCACTCCCGGCGAAGAAGCAGCCGCTCGCAGCTTGTTGATCCGCGCTTTGCTGGTCGATGGACGGATCGCCGATTGTTGGCTCAGCTTTCAACAAGCCACGGGCCAGCAACAAGCCACGGGCCAACAACAAGCCACGGGCCAACAACAAGCCGAGGGCCAGCAAATCGACGGCTCGAATGCGGAAGCCGAGCTTCGCCGAACAGCGGTAGCGACTAACCTGCAACACTGGACATCGCTGGCAAACACGATCGGTTTGTCAGCACTGGGCAGCGACGAACCAGAGATTGCCAGTCAAGCCTTTCAGTGGGTTCTGCAGCAAGCCCCGCCGGTTGGCGAGCCAGTGGCTTGGGAGGAAACTGCCACGTTGGGCGTTGCCTGGGCGGCTGCCAAGGGAGCTGAATCGCTGGAGACCGCCGCCGCTCGCCTGGAGACCTTTATCCAGCAATTTCCCGATAGCCCACAAGTACCACGAGCGAAGCTGGCCCTCGGCGGTTGTTTGCGGCGAAACAACCAAAGTGCCGCTGCGATTTCCTGCTTTCGCGACTTGGTGGCCTCGCATCCGGATAGTCCCGCGGCGGCCCGCGCGCTGGGTGAGCTGACCGAGCTGAGTCCCCAGCAGCCCCTGGGGCCAGAGATGTTGCCCCTCTTGCAGCGTTTGATTGCCGAGGACACGACGACGCTGAGCCCGCAATTGCTGGCCACCGCCATGCTGACTGCCGCCACGCATCAAAATGAAGCGTTATGGGAACTGGCCAGTGCGCGTTTCCAAACGGAAGCGGCCACTAGTTCGCTCGTCGGTGAACTGCTCGACCAGCTAACTCGCGTCGAGTGGACGGAGCAAGCCGTCAGGCTGGTCGACGATACGTTGCGACGCGGAGACACCCGCCCAGAACCGGCGATCGAACAAGTGTGTCGCTGGGCGGCCGGGCTGGGGCAATGGGATTTGCTGGCTGGGGCGGACGATTTATTAGGCACCGATCAACAACTGGCCACACTCAGCCCGACCAGCGTTCGTTTGTTTGCCGAAGCCAAAATGCAAAGCAATCAATTGGTAGAGGCCAAACGGTTATTTTCTTATTTGATCGACAAACGCTCGGCAGGTGAATTTGACACCCTGCTGCGTTTCGCTGAATTATCTTTGACCCTGGACCCGAAGGCCCAGGCCGCCACCGCCATTGAACGGGCAGGGCAAGTTGCCAACGCCCCTGAAGACGACCAATTGGTGCAGCTGCTGCGTGCTCAGTGGTTGATTCGGGACGCCCAACTGGAACCAGCGCGTGAATTACTCAGCCAGTTCCTGCTGCAACCGGAGGTCGATCGTCAACTCAAGGCGCGGGCTCAATGGTTGATTGGTGAAACCCATTTTTTGCAACGTGATTATGCCGCCGCGGTCGATGCTTATCGGGTCGTGGAAAGCTTAGATGACAGTGGCCACTGGACGGCGGCCGCGTTGCTGCAAGCGGGCCGCGGATTCGAACAACTGGGGCGGACGCGGGAAGCCACCATCTGCTATACGGGACTGTTAACGCGGTTTGCCGGCACCCCTTACGCTGCCAGCGCCAGCCATCGCCTGGCGGCCCTCGGTGAACAACCTAAATTACGCTGATCCTAAATTACGCTGATCGTTGGACAAGTCACGGATGATTGCTCCTTCACCCGCTCTCGTTAAACCGACCTCCGCGCGGCTCTGCCCGCTGTGGATCGCCATGCTATGTTTGCTCGCCCCAGTGGCTGCGATCGGGCAAGGCCCAGCGGGTAACAACTTTCAACTACCAGGTGGCCAGAATGTACCAGGCAAGGATGAAAATGATGTTGAGCAGCATGGTCG
>CAZHTX010000593.1:0-3437 GCA_964535475.1 uncultured Pirellulaceae bacterium | reverse complement strand
CTTATTAAATCTCAGCTCGATCTAAACTCCGGCAATGATCGTGGACGCATCTGGCGAGTGGTCGCCGAAACGCAATCCGATACGGAACAGAAATTGGATGCGGAACAGCAAGCTCCGCAGCAGCAACTGCCAAACCTTGCCAGCCTCGATGTTGCTGGTTTGATCGCCCAGTTAGATCATGCCAACGCGTGGCACCGTCGTACCGCCGCCCGTTTGTTACTGGAGTCGTCGCGACGATCGCAACTGAGTAAAGCCCCGGCACTCGCCGGCTTGCGGCAACTCGCTCGTGCGGGACGGCATCCCGCCGGTCGCTTGCAAGCTTTGGCGATTCTTCAGAGGCTGGATGAATCGGCTCCAGCCGAACGACTGTTTGACCTTTCTACTGCACTCGCCGCGCTGCGAGACCCCCACCATCGTGTTCGCCAACGCGCAATTGAGTGGATTGCCTCGACTCCACAACTTGCCCAGCAGATTCCTGCCGAACACTGGCTCGAGTTGGCTAATGATGCATCAATCTTTGTCCGTTTTCAAATGGCTTATGAGGCGGCCGTGTTGGTGCCAGATCCCGACGCGCGGGCCGAGGTCTTGGCAACCATTGCCGCCCAGTCACCTGGCGATGCTTGGGTGCAATGGGCCGTGGAAGGTTCGCTCGGCAGCGCAGCGAGCAGGTTTTTGCCAGCTCTCGCGACGAGCGGAAACGCTTGGCAGCAACATCGTCAGCAATGGTTAAACCTTGCCTGTTTTCAAATCGTGCATGCCGATCCAGAAATTCATGTTGCCGATTTGGTGGCTATGTTGCGGACCGCCAACGAGCTTGATTCGGGCAACGATCCGATGCCACTTTCCCGCGAGGCACTGTTGCAGGCTTTGGCGCCTGCTGTCAGTCGCCAGCCCGCAGATGGGCCGCTTGCGCCCCTGGCCGTTTGGGTCACGGAGGGCTTGACCGCTGAATTACTGGACGAAGTGGTGGCCACGCGGGGGCAGACACTGGCGTCACCGGCGGCAACCCGACTTGCTGTGCGAATGCAGTTGGTTCGCTGGGCAACTTCAACGGCTCCGCAAAATGATGTGGGTGACAATTTATTAGATCAATGGCTGCAAAGTTCTTACGGTCCGCAAATCCAAATCTTGGCTTTGCAAAATCTAGTTGCCGATACCCCTCCACAAATTTCACTCATCATCGATCGCTTGCAGCAACTGACGCCGACCGTCCAAGCAGCGGCCCTGAATCGTTTGGCGGAAAACAAGGCGGGCCTCACCGCACTCGCCGCGGCCATTACCGACTCTCGAGTTGCTCCCCAAAGCATTCCCGCTGAGGTTGAGGAACGCCTCGGAAAATTCCTACAGTTTAAACTTCCCGCTTCGACGAGTGCTGATCCAAATGCTTCTGCAGCCGCCGACTTTACTGTGACCTTTGACACCTACCGCGCGGGGCTGGCCGGAGAAATTGATACAGAACTTGGGCGTAAGGTTTTTCAGCGTGTCTGCTCTGCCTGTCATCGCGTTGGCGAAGTGGGAAATCAAGTGGGACCTGAGTTAAAATCTTTAGTCGACAAGTCCGCCGAGCAAATTCTGATCTCAATCATTGATCCCAACCGGGAAGTCGACCCGCGCTACCGGCTGGTGCAAATTGAAACCATTGACGGCCGACTGTTGGCTGGCATCCTCGAGCAAGAAACGGAAAGCGATCTTACCCTTATCGATAATCAAGGAAAGCCTCATCAGATTGCTCGTGATGAGATCGAGCAACTGCAAACTCGCAATCAATCGCTGATGCCCGTAGGCTTGGATCGCGAAATCACCGTCGATCAAATGAGACACCTGATCGGTTTACTAAAGGATCCATCATGATCAAGATAATGCGTTGGCAGCCCGCGGCAGTATGCCACTCCAATCATCTGGCGAGGGCCATGGCCGTCGGCATGTTCCTCGCTGTGTTGCTTGCATCGCCCGGCCCGCCCGCAGTCGCCGGTGATTTGCAAATTGCCACCTTTGAATTTGACGCATCGCCGCCGATCGGCGGCCCGTTGGCTTATGATCCTTGCGTGGCTATCACCGATCCGCTTTCGCTGCGCGGGGTGATTTTCATTGGAGCAGGCGAGCCAATCGTGCTTGCGGTTGTCGATTGGTTGGGAGTCGCGAACGATGCTCACCAAGCATGGCGTAAACAGCTCGCCGCCGCCGTGGGAACTCGGCCGCAGCGAGTCGCCTTGCATGCGGTGCATCAGCACGACGCGCCCCGCTGTGATCTTTCCGCGGCCAGTTTGCTTGCCCAGTATGCTCCTCAAGATCAACCCTATGATGTGCCTTGGATCCGGGATGTGATTGCCAAGAGCAGCATCGCCGCGCGTGAGTCATTATCGCGAGCGCGCCCCGTGAACGGTGTGGCCATGGCTGCTGCGGAAGTTCGCGAAGTGGCGTCAAATCGTCGACTGCTCGGTCCCGATGGTCGCGTCGCGGCAACACGTTACACGGCGTGCGCCGATCCTAAGTTGCGTGCTCTGCCGACTGGCACGGTCGATCCGCTGTTGCGCACGTTGGCTTTTTATCAAGACCAAGAGCCCGTCGTTGTCTTGACTTACTTTGCCACGCACCCGCAAAGTTATTATCGAACTGGAGAGGCGAATCCAGATTTTGTCGGTTACGCACGCAACGCCAGGCAAGCGACCACCGGAATACCTCACCTCCACTTTAACGGAGCGGGTGGAAATGTGGGGGCTGGGAAATGGAACGATGGCAACCGCCAAAACCGCCAAGTGCTGGCCGATAAAGTAACCGCTGCCATGCAGGCCGCATTTAGCGAACTCCAGCCCCAACTTTTGACTGCGGACGATATTGGTTGGCGATCCATCTCCGTCGCCTTGCCGCCAGGTGAGCACTTGGATGAAGAGCAATTGGTCGGCACACTCACGGCAGCCGACTCGAATCCCACGGAGCGTCTCACGGCCGCCAAGCACTTGGCTTGGCTGCGACGCACACGGGCCGGAGAGGAAATTGATTTACAGTGCCTGCGTGTCGGCCGGGCACGCGTGCTGCATATGCCCGGAGAGCTGTTCGTCGAATATCAGTTGCAAGCCGCCGCTATGCGTCCCGATCTGTTTGTCGCCATGGCGGCTTATGGAGAATATGGTCCTGGATATATTGGCACTCAAGTCGCCTATGCTCAAGGCGGTTATGAGACCAGCGGCCGCGCGTCGCGCGTGGGTGCCGGTAGCGAAGCGGTGTTGGTCGAGGCGATTGGTGAATTGTTGCGTGATTAGGAACTTATTTGAAAATCATTAGCCGCGTTGGCGCCCAACGCGGTCCTGTTGAATTTTAAGATAGGTTTAAAGCACCTCCCCATAAGTCATGAAGCAAAACTTTATCAGCCGGAACGCGCTAGCGTCCGGTTCCGCGGAACCGTGAGCTCGCGCTCAACGGCTGATATAACCGAAAGA
>CAZHTX010000592.1:0-3455 GCA_964535475.1 uncultured Pirellulaceae bacterium | reverse complement strand
GCAACTATCAACTATCATGCGACATCACGATGTTGACGATTGTGGCGACTTGACGCTGGCCGACTTGGTTCGCATTCAGCAAACCGTGATGCGGCGGGTGGCGGCCCGTGATCGGGATAACATTTGGGCGATCGGGTTTGGACCCAAGATGGTCGGCCGCTGTGCGGTGGAGAGTTTGTCCGTGCGTTTCTTGGTGCGGCGGAAAAAGGAGCGGCTGGCGACCACGCGGCGGATACCGGCTCGCCTGGTGGTGCGGCTGCGCGATCCGACCAGCGGTCGTTATCGAGCTTTGCGACTGACGACCGACGTGGAACCTGCTCGTCCGCCTCGGGCCAGCGGCGTGACGGTGCGAATTGGGAAACGGACAGCCACCACGGCGTTAGTTGTGCGGTGGAGCACTTTGCGGCAACCGCGACGTGACTTCACGCGTCCCGGGAAACACGATTGGCACTGGGGGCTGTTGACCGTGGCCCATTTGTTGAGCGGATTTCGGCACCCTTCCCCGCAGCCCAACGACACCATCAATCTCAAAATCACGCGACGGACAGTTTGTGGCGAGCAACCGGCTGAGATCTCCGGTCAGGTCGTCGCTCGCGGGCGACTTCCCGGCGGCCCCGATGCCATGTTGGTGGAGACGGGACGCGATCGGCTTTGGCTCAGTGGTTTGCTGCCGCAGCCATCAGTGACCGCTTTAACGACCGTCGCCGACGTCGAACTGTTGCGTTGGTTGAGTCGCCCGGCTGCCGGCTATCTTTATCAAAATGGGCAAATCACGCGGTGGCAGTTTTCCATGCTTTTGCCGCAGTACACGATTGCCGGTTTGGGCAATCTCAGTCAGTTGATTCGTTTTACGGTGGAGACTTCCGCGGATGAGAATGGCGCAGACGAGAATGGCGAGGTGCCTGACAATCGGCTGCTGCCCGGCACGTCGGGTTCCATTTTGGTCGAGGCGGGACGGCCGGCAGCCATGCAGGTTGCCGCGGAGACGCCCCAATTTCGCGTCGGCTATGCCCAGCATTTGAACCCCGTTCAGGATTGGCTCCGCGACACCTTGGGGGCGGAGGTGTGTGAATTGGTGCATGTTTTCTGACTTCTACGCTGGCGACGTCAGGTGGAGTACGATAGGGGCTATCTTCGATCCTGACACCACTGCTGGAGATTAGAGCTCATGAGGCGAATTAGTTGGTTGCTGGCCATGGTTGTGACTTGTTGGGCTGTGATTCCCAACGCCGCATCGTCTGAAGAAACCGCGACGAAATTTGGTAAATACGCGGTCGTTCCCTTGACGATCGACACCGACACGCTCAGCGACGACGAGCGTGCGATGATCAAGCTGTTGATCCAAGCGGCTCGGCAGATGGACATGCTTTTTTGGAAGCAGGCTTATGGCAACAAAGCCAAACTGCTCAACTCGATCGACGATCCTGACATTCGCCGGTTTGCGGAAATCAACTATGGTCCTTGGGATCGCTTGGATGGCGACAAACCGTTCGTGGCGGGGACCCCAGCCAAACCGTTGGGCGCGCGATTCTATCCACCGCAAATGACAGCCCAGCGATTTGCTGATTACGTGCAAGCCAATCCCGACCAAGCCGACGCGCTGAAGGGTCTTTACACGCTGGTGCGCCGCGACGGCAAACAACTCAAGGCAGTCCCCTACCATCAAGCTTTCGCCCCGCAAATCGAAAAGGCGGCCAAGTTACTCGAAGAGGCCGCCGAGTTGGCTCCCGAAGCTTCCCTGAAAACTTATCTGCTGGCTCGCGCGGAGGCACTCCGCAGCGATGAATATCAAGCCAGTGATTTGCTGTGGATGGATATGAAGGATAACCATCTGGATGTTGTTATTGGTCCGATTGAGACCTATGAGGACAAACTGTTCGGTTACAAAGCGGCTTATGAGTGTTACGTGTTGGTCAAAGATCTGGCTTGGAGTCAACGATTAGAAAAGTACGCCAGCATGTTGCCCGATCTGCAAAAGAAATTGCCCGTCGATCAGGCTTATAAGAATGAAACCCCCGGTTCGGACTCGGATCTGAACGCTTACGATGTGGTCTACTATGCGGGCGATTGTAACGCGGGCTCGAAAACCATTGCCATCAATCTGCCGAATGATGAACAGGTCCAGCTGCAGAAAGGAACTCGCCGCTTGCAATTAAAGAACGCCATGCGGGCCAAGTTCGACAAGATTATGGAGCCAATCGCCGACACGCTGTTGGTGGCTGAGCAACGAGACCATGTCACTTTTGACGCCTTCTTCGCCATCACCATGTTTCACGAAGTGGCTCATGGGTTGGGAATTAAATATACAATCACGGACAAGGGGAGCGTGCGTGAGGCGTTGCTTGATACGGCCAGCAGTTTGGAAGAAGGCAAGGCTGATATTTTGGGGCTGTTCATGGTCTCGCAGTTGATCGAAAGTGGCGAGCTGCCGGATGTCGACATCATGGATTACTACGTCACCTTCATGGCGGGTATTTTTCGTTCGGTGCGGTTTGGAGCCAGCAGTGCGCATGGTAAAGCCAACATGATTCGGTTCAACTTCTTTAAAGAAGAGGGGGCTTTTACCCGTCAAAACGATGGCCGTTATCGCGTCAATCCCGAGGGTATGGAGCGGGCGATCGAATCGCTGACTCGCCGGCTGTTAACTTTGCAGGGGGATGGCGATTACCAAGCGGCCAAAGCATTTGTCAATGAAATGGCAGTCATTAGTACGGAGTTGCAAGGTGACCTTGATCGACTGAGTCAGTTGGGAATCCCGGTCGATGTGGTGTTCCAGCAAGGGCCGAAGGTGTTGGGGCTGTAAGGCCCCGGTCATCGCGGCGTTTTTATTTTCGCTTTGGGCCAGTTATGAACTCGCGCTGCGGTAACTCCGCAGCGCGGTTTGAAACACCCAGCGGCTGGCGAGGATACTGCCAATGGTTGCCACGACGGCGAATCCGGCCAACGGCCATTCCCACCAGGCGCGAGGTTCTAATGGTTGCGCCAAGATTCTGGCTGGCACGTTAACGACCACCAGCACGGGGATTCCAAACGTAAACAATCCCCACAATCCCCAGCCCCATCCGCGTTGGTAGATTTCCATCGGATAGCGGCTGAAGTTGGTGATGTAAAACCAAAAATCATATAACGTCTGGTTGCGGCCCAGCCAGATGCTGGTGGCGCTTAGACAGATCATCAAGCTGTACATGATGGCCACGCCGCAAGCGACGTAAAAAATATAGAGCAGCACGGTCAGCGGCCCAACCGTCAGTGGATCGACCTCGCGTTGGCTGAGCCGAATCAGACTGATGATGGCAATCACGAGACCGGCGGCAAAGTTGGAGAGGCTGCTCCAGGAGACACGTCGAAATGAGATCAAGAATTGAGTGTCAATCGGTTTGAGCAAAGCGAAGTCGAGTCCTCCGGTGCGAATCATCTCGCTGAACTCTTCCGCGTTGGGCATGAAGAAAGTTTGC
>CAZHTX010000591.1:0-3456 GCA_964535475.1 uncultured Pirellulaceae bacterium | reverse complement strand
TGTAGTTGACTCCGTCACGGCTGACTTCCACGCGTACCGATTCAATCTCGCCAACTTCGAAAATCACCAAGTCGGGAGCTTGCGTGCCATCACCGGTCAACAAGTTGTTGGTGAACTGAACAGTCAACGTTCCACCGTAACCGAGCGACACGGTCGACAAGCCATCGAGCGGTTCCGGACCTGCGCTGAGCGCGTCGGGTGCCCCGAGAGACGTCAAAGCATCTTGGAACTGAGCATCGGGAGCGGGCCCGCCACCAGCCAAGGGATTGTAAGCGACAACGTCATCAGCGAAGGAAATCGCTCCCGCCGGGAAGAACAGGCCTTGGAACGATTCGGCTGGAGTGGTGTCTCCCTCGGTAATCGAACCTCCCACAATCGTGTTATTGACAATCCGGTCGAAGGGCACCGAATCATTGGCCGAGCCGGTATCGCCCAAGCCGGTAATCCGAATTCCACCTTGTCCACTGTAGGCAATCGTGTTGCTCTGGATGACCACGCCTGGCAACAGGCCTTCAGTATTGAGTTCTACCAAGTTACGTGGATAGCTGACCAAGTTATCGAAGACTTCACCACCGAAGGTCGTCGTCGCGCTGTGGTTGATATCGATGCCGTATTCGGAAGCGAACGAGAAGCGGCTGCTCTCGACCAAGATCACTCCTTGGTCATCTCGCTCGCGGTTCGCATCGCCTCGTCCGCTGCTGGTAACGACCTGCAGCAAGCCGGCGGCGTTATCAATGACGGCGGTGCCAAACAGATTGATGGTGCCGGAGACGGCCCCTCCATCGTTGCCACTGCTCAACAAAGCGGAGACCTCGAGCAGTCGTTGCACCGCGGGTGAATTAATGGCATCCACGATTGCAGCTGCGACAACCCGCTCGGAGTTAGCCACGGTCGATTCAGCGTCGTACTGAATTTGCACGTGTCCGGGGGTCACGCCATTGGCGAGGTTGATGTCATCGAACTCGAAAGTCAACTCGCGAATACCATCATTGATAGTGAACGTATCACCGTCGACGATTTCAGCGATCGTGGGCGCCGTGATTTGAGTGGCTCCCGCAATGAAACGATCGTTGGTATCAAACTGGCGGAAAGCGGCTCCAGTCTGCGTGTTGACATACTCGCTGCCGTCGCGAATTTCCAACTGGTAGCTACCCGTTACCAAACCAGCAGCCGGAATTGGCGGATCGCTGATGTTGTTGGCCAAAGTATCGGTGAAGGTATCATTCACCGAAGCGCCGATGACCACCTCGCCACGCTCGGCAAAGCCAATCACAAAGTCATCCAGATAGACACCTTCGTTGGCATTCCCAAGAGCACGCGCTGGTCCCGACCCACCGAACTGCTCGCCGGTGAGTTGGCCCATTTGCGAGAAGGGCCCTGCGTCGGCGACGTTCAAATCGCCGAGCTTGATCAAATCCCCTTGCACAGGGAAGATATTGGCATTGCCATTGCCGAGCGTGTTCGCCATCGCGCGGCCCAAACTGGCAGCCACTTCGGCTGCCGTCATATCGATGCTGACGGGCACACGCACGTTGTTTCCGCTAACCCCAATCGCTCCCGCTGTGGAAACGGTGGCCGGGTCATTGGAGGTCATCCGAGCGGCACCCACCACTTGCAGTCGCCGTCCTTGCTGGAGAACGTCAAACTCAGCCAACGTGGAAACGGCCATGTCATAGGTGGCGCCAAAGCCGACCCCGGCACTGCCGCTGATGATCGGATCGTAGGTCGCTCCGCTGTTAACACCGATGAAGACCGACTGGTCCTCGGTTGCCACGTAAGTCAAGCTGGCGACATCGGCATCGGAATCAACAGCCAACTCGCGGCCATTGCTGTCGAACAATCGCAGTCGCAAATTAAAGCCCACGTTGGGGCTGGTGCGAGTCACGTCGACCGCCAGCGTTTCACCTGCCCGCAGATCGATCCGCGACATGTCAACGTCGTTCAGATCGGTACCGGCAGCGGTTCCCAAACGGCCATTGCCAGTCAATACCGTGTCGCCCGCAGCACGTGGCAACACCCGCGCCGTGGGTATCGCTTCGTTCGGTTCCTCGGAGAAATTGAAGTTATTCGCAACAGTCGTCGGAGCGGGCCGATTCGCCGAGATTGCCGCCGAAATCAGATCGGCAATTTCGAGGGAACTGAGGTTGCTAACGTCGTCGAGCAAAATCTCGACTTCGTCGGCCGCCACATTCCGCAAACCGTCGTTAAGAATAAACGTCGTCCCATCGATAATCAGCTCAAGCCGTGTATCGGCGGCACTACCGGCGACTCCACCATCGGCCGCCGCATAGAATTCCGCCACTCGCAACCCAGTCGGTGCGATCAGCGATGGGGACATGTCGAGCTCAAAGTCGCGACCACCAAGGCTGACGATTTGGGCATCTTGCAATTGATCACCGCTGACCGTACGCAGCCGCAGCCCACCGTTGGACATCTGACCGCCGGTGGCGAATTCAATTCGCAATCGCAAGTCGCTCATCCCGGCGAAAGCCGCCAAGGGAACGCGAGCCTGACGCCAGTCGACGTTGTCAAACAACGGCATCACAGTCGCTCCATCGACCGGATCAAGCGCATCGTCGGCGGCACCCCCACCGGTGGCCACATTGTTGGTGGAAACCAACACGGCCCGGCCATCAGGCCGCACCACGTAGATGCTCAACGCGTCACGGTCGCCACCAGCAAAATCGACGCCATCGGTGTCCAACAAATAATTGAAGTACAAATAGGGTTGATCTTCAGCCGAATAACCATCCAGCGAGAATGTGCCACTCTCGATCGCGCCGACCGCACCGCCAGGGAAATTGTAAGTGCCGTCGACCGGTTGTCCATCGACGCGAGCCACACCGTTAGGACGATCGGCAAGGTTGTAATTGTTGCCCGAGGCTGAGTTGGGAACATAGTTGAACTCAGGGCCCTGGTCACGTTCGTCTAATTGGTTGTAACCAAAATAAAGCGCGCTACCACCACCATGCCCTTGGCCGCCTGAAGTCCCTGGTTCCCGCAAAGCCCCCTGGCCGTCAATATCCTTGGCTAGGTTGGCAATGTTCCAAAGATTGTAGTCGAGCGTCGACATTTCCAACCCGCGGGAACCAGATGCCCCGTGCTGGACGCTGGTCGCGCCGCCGGCGAAGACCGGTTGCAGCACGCCTGCCTGATTGAAGGCATGAACGCGACCCGAAAGATCAATACCAAACAACAACGCATCCATCGAACGCACCACGGATGCGCCTGGTTGGCTCCAGGAATCGACGTAGTCCAAGCTTGGCCCGCGACTCAACCCGGTAAAGTTAATGCCAACCAAATCGGTCGCCGTGCTGACGTAGCTGCCAATCGGACCTCGCACCGAGGTGTTGTTCAAATTATCGACCGCGTACAAACCGCCCTGGTTGGAGACAGCGTACATTCGGCCGTTAAAGTACACGTTGCCCGTGATCAACCCGCCGGGTGCGACACCTT
>CAZHTX010000590.1:2245-3486 GCA_964535475.1 uncultured Pirellulaceae bacterium | reverse complement strand
CTCGACCCGACCGCTGACCTGGATTTTCAATTCATTACCACACGTGAGGACAACTCGCGGCTCAATCGCGAGAACTGGGGGCACCACTCTGGCACGCTCGCGGATGGGCAGACCGAAATTGAGTTAATCGCCTCGGCGGGCGACATGTTAATGATCGATGGTGTGTTGGGTGACGGAGTTTCGGCCGAATTACGCGATCCAAATGGCAATCTCGTCACCGCTGCGTTCTCGTTGCTAGATGATTTCTCGCCGAAGTTGCTCAGATATAGTGGGAGTTATCGCCTACAGCTGACAGGGATTTCGGCGACTCCGTTTTCGTTACAACTGCTCTCGCCGCTACTGGACGGATCCTCATTGAGTTTGGGGCAGACCGTCGAGAATTCGCTGGCAACCAGCGAACACGTGAGCGTTTACACATTCAATGCTGACGAAGCGGATCAACTCTTCCTCGATCGTCTGCGTCCCGCGAGCGGCGCGCTGCTGACTAATCCCTCAGCCAATTACGACTTTACGCTGGTCGGCCCCGAAGGCACTATCGCCGAGAGCCGGATTCGAGCGGACATGTTTGGGCCAACGTCCCTGGATCTGCCCTACGATCTTGGCGCGGTTCGGTTAACGCAAAGCGGTGATTACGCAATCATCGTCTCCACCAGCGAAGTATCGGCCCATGCGACAGCCATTCCATATTCGTTTCAGCTTGCCGATCTAGCCACATCAAGCATCCCTATTTCTAGCGACTCCTCATTTAATGACGAGCTTGAAAACTTGGCAGAGACGAAAAGCTACGAATTGAACCTGTCTGCAAATTCGTTGCTCTCAATACAACTCGATACCTCGCAGCCCACCGCTGCCTCCTGGACACTGCTTGATTCCACAGGACTACCCATCAGCAGTGGCGAGCTTACCAGCGGTCTCATCGTTGACGCCCAGCCGATTCGTAGCAGCGGTGAACATCGCCTGCTGATACAAAGTTATGTGAGTAATCTTGAATCGCTGGAATTCGAATTATTAGCCTCGGTGACTCCCGGTAATATTGATGCTTACTCCGGCCTGACTTTTGAGCTGAACACGGCAGTTGCTGGAACATTTGACGAAACGGATCGTCAAGACTACACGATCAGCCTGCAAGCCGGTCACATCGTCTTTCCAACACTCGTGCAGCCGCAAGGCGATACAGTTGGTTGGCGAATTCTTGCGCCCAGCGGGGGCGTTCTGTTTGATGAAACCAACGGCGATGACTT
>CAZHTX010000590.1:0-2145 GCA_964535475.1 uncultured Pirellulaceae bacterium | reverse complement strand
GATGACGAAGAGCTATTTGCATCAGCGGAAATCGCCAGTGAGCGGGCCAGCCACCTCCGCGCAATCGGTGACGTCGAAGATGGCTACTGGGGTATTCATCACGCCTTGGAGCAGTTGCCATTCCGGCCGCATGCAGCACGTCAAATTATCCTGTTGACAGACGAAAGTCGTGATCATGTCCGACTCGACCTCACTAAAGCACAGATCAAGAGCCAAATCGAAGTAGCATCCGCAGTGCTGCACGTCGTGGCGAAGGCCGAGTTAAGCCCCACAGATGAGGAACTGTCGCCAAATGCACTGGGCGTTAACATTTCCTCCGAGGCTTCCGGAAGCGAGGCACCATTTACCTTTTTCTATCCTAATGGAAACGGTGCGTTCAATTCCTCAGTCGGCGCCGGTCTACGAATCGACAACGCCGAAGGATCCACTCGGGATGACTATGTCGACGTGGCTGTCGAACTGGGCGGGTCGGCGTGGAACATCGAATTTTTACGGGAACCAGGCGCAGCGGGTGAATTGCAGCGCAGTTCGTTTACCTCCGCGCTGGTTTCCACGTTGACCGACGAGATTGCCCGCCAAGCTGTCGTGGAACTAATCGTCACTCCCGACAATGCGCCGATCAGCGTGGGGGAACCAACGTTCGCGGATCAAACAGTTACTTTTCCAGTGACACTCTTGGGGGATGGTGACGCTTGGAATTTTGAGCTGCATTTCGTCGATGCTAATATTCCTGGAGTCATCTATGGCAGTATTCCAGGCGCGATCGCTGCGGCCTACCAATACCGTCTGCGGGCGATCGATCCCGAAGGTGATTTGATCACTTACGGGCTGCCGAGCGGTGAGACGTTGGGGGCCAGCTTTGATGCCGAGACGCAACAGATGTACTGGGCACCAACCGAACCGGGCCAATACTCCTTCACCGCCACCGCAACCGATCCCTACGGCGGTGTGGACGAACAGCACTGGACGGTGTCGGTCAGTCAAAGTGCGATCGCAAATACACCTCCCATATTGCTGGAGGTGGAGCCGCTGGAGATTGAAATTGACCGCCCCTTGAGGCAACGTTTGGAGGCTTTCGATGCAAACGGCGATCGCGTCACTTTCTCGCTGATTCCCGACCCGAACAATGGTCAATTACCGCCGCTCGGCCTGACGCTCGATCCCTATGGCGGCCAACTGGACTGGACCCCAAATCGTGGACAGATTGGACTCCATCGCGTGCACGTGATGACCCTCGATGGTCGTGGCGGACGGGACTTTGCGGAGCTTTCAATTCAGGTCAACCCACCTCAAACCCACGAAAATACGAGCCCTGTCATAGAATCCCCACCCATTCGCGCCGCAGTCATTGGCTTACCCTACCGCTACCAAGTGATTGCCAATGACGCGGATGGTGATCCACTAACTTACTCGTTGGCTTGGGGACCAACTGGCATGATGATTGACCGAGAAACGGGTATGTTAGGTTGGGCCCCCACGGCGGAGCAAAATGGCGATCATCAAATCATCATCCGCGTGGAGGACAACCAAGGTGGACTAGTGTTACAAGATTTTGTGCTCACCGCAGTCGCCTCAAACATTCCGCCAGTCGTCCACAGCACTCCCCAGCTGGTAACCGGTTTAAATCTGCCGTGGCGTTATCAACCGACAGCCTTTGATGCGAATGGGGATATCGCTCGATTCTCACTCGCAGCCGATCAGCCTAACCCGACTGGCGCTGTATTCGACAGCGAATTGAACATCCTTCGCTGGACCCCGACTGACGTCGGCGTATATCAGTTCAACTTGCTCGCTGATGATTATCGTGGCGGCCGCACGGTCCAGGTATTTGAGGTTACCGTGCTGGCGGAAGCGCCCCCGGTGTTTCTCCATGAAATCGATGTTGTCTCCCGAGTTGGCGAGACTGTCGAGCAGATCATTTTGCTCGGTGGCGGCATCCAAGCGAACGATCTAACGCTCGACATCTCAGAGCAAGCGACCAGCCAAGGCGTGCAAATCAACCGAATCACTTGCTCCGCAGATCATGCGAATTGCACAGCCGCCTTCGAGCTTCATTGGTTGCCCGACTCGCTTGGTGATTTTTCTTTCTCGCTAATCGCTGGGCACACAAACGGCTTGCAAACAACAGCAACCGCCCGTGTTCAA
>CAZHTX010000589.1:0-3493 GCA_964535475.1 uncultured Pirellulaceae bacterium | reverse complement strand
CTCTTGCCGCTACCGGTCGGTCCGGTGACCAAGAACAATCCCCGTGGTCGCTCGACCAATTTGACAACCGGTTCCGGCAGTCCCAGCTGTTCAGGGGTCAGTTTGTCGTTGGGAATCTGTCGCAGCACCATCGAAATGAAACTGCGTTGCTTAAAGATCGAAACCCGAAAGCGAGCTAGATCTCCGAAAGCGAAGCCAAAGTCAGCGCTACCGCTCTCTTGGAGTTCTCGCTGGCAACGCTCGGGGGCGATACTCTTCATCAAGGAGACGGTGTCTTCGGCTTCCAGGACCTTGGTTTCCAGCTTCCGCATGCGGCCGTGCAAACGAAAGACGGGGGGTTGGCCGACGACAATGTGGATATCGCTCGCACCTTGCTTTACCGCTGCTTGCAGCAATTTGTCGATCAACACCGTTGCCACGGTCGCGTTCCTTTGCAAATGGATTAGATAAGGGCGTCAGCGGAATCGATTCGGCAGACGCGTTTCAAAGGGGGCAGTCGCATTAAAATCAAGCAAGCTGCCCGGTTCGCTGCCATTATCTCTTGCAATCTCAATAAATGCCAGCAAAACGCCTTGATTCGGCTAAATCGCTGACAATCGTTGCTGCTTGCCGCTAAATAGGGTGGGTGGCGGTTTGCCGCAGATCGCGGCTGTTGGATGAGTCCCTACTTGTAGCGGCGAGCAGCGGTATTTGGACAGCAAAATTGCCCGCCGAGCGTGTCCGCCAGCGAGCTCTTTTGGGGTGTAGTCGGATAGCCGGTTGGTGCGATGCTTAATGTGCAGCGACCGGCTTGCTGAGGTACCGGGAAAGTGCTCGATTAGCTCTCGAATTCTTTGATCAAGTGCTGCATCGCCAAGTGGTCCTGTTCGGTGGTTTTGGCGACCCGGTAGACTTCTTCAAAGGTGGTGATTCCGCGTAAGACTTTGCGGATACCGTCAGCGTAAAGTGTTGTCATGCCTTGACTTATCGCTGCGGCGCGAAGTTCTTGGGTGGAGGTCGAGCGGAACATCATTTCACGGATGCGGCTGTTCACCATCATCAGCTCGTAAACCCCCAGTCGACCGCGGAAGCCGGAGCGTTGGCAGTAGGTGCAGCCTTTGCCCTTAGCGAACTCGGCGTGCTTAAGCAGTTCGGGGGGCAGGCGAGCGTCATCGAGGACGCTTTGCGGCGGCTTGTATTTCTGTTTACAGCGGGGGCAAATGGTCCGCACCAGCCGCTGGCCGAGGACCGCGATCACACTGCTTGCCACTAGGTATGATGGGACACCCATGTCCACCATTCGCGTCACAGCACTGGGCGCATCGTTCGTGTGCAGTGTGCTAAATACCAAGTGTCCAGTCAAAGAAGCTTGGATCCCCATCGAAGCGGTCTCGGAATCTCGCATCTCCCCCACCAGGATGATATTAGGGGCTTGCCGTAACATGGAGCGAATGATGCGGGCAAAGTCGAGTCCGATGGAGTGTCGCACTTCGACTTGGTTGATCCCCGGCAGGTAGTATTCGACGGGGTCCTCGGCGGTGATGATTTTGCGGTCAGGTCGGTTGAGCGCGTTCAGGGCTGCGTAGAGGGTGGTTGTTTTACCGCTACCTGTGGGGCCAGTAACCAGCACGATTCCGTTGGGACGTTTGATCAGAGTTTGGAATTCGCGGAAGTCTTTTTCGGCCAGGCCGAGTTGGCGGATACCGACTTTGATGTTGTCTTTGTCGAGTAGTCGCATGACGGCCGATTGGCCGTGGTTGGTGGGGATGATTGAGACCCGCAAATCGAGGGTTTTGTCTCCGACGGTGATCTTGATCCGGCCGTCGGTTGGTCGTCGGCGTTCGGAGATGTCGATTTTGGAGAGGATCTTGATCCGCGAGATGATCGCGCTCAGCATCCGCCTGGGGGGACTGTCGCGTTCGACCAGCACGCCGTCGATGCGGTAGCGAATCCGCACGCTGTGTTCAAAGGGTTCGACGTGGATGTCGGACGCTCGCAGTTGGACCGCTTCGGCGATCATCAAATTGACCAGTCGGACGACTGGCGGGCTGCTTTCATCGACCGCATCGGACGCTGAAGCGGCATCCTCT
Source organism: uncultured Pirellulaceae bacterium (assembly GCA_964535475.1). Taxonomy (GTDB): domain Bacteria; phylum Planctomycetota; class Planctomycetia; order Pirellulales; family Pirellulaceae; genus Laterigemmans. Next base: position 1,424 of record CAZHTX010000589.1, on the reverse strand, counting down.
TCGGTTTCGGTGAAGTCGATTGCCGTGTCGGTGAATTCTTGCAGCATCGAGTCGGCCGATTCCCCTTCGACCTGACCGTAATATTGGTTGATTGATTCGAGGATCGCTTGGCTGGGGGCCAGTGCCGTTTCGATTTTCCGATTGAGAATGAACCGTAGTTTCTCGATCGTTTCCAGGTCGAAGGGATCGGAAATGGCGATTTTCAGGGTGTTTTCGTCTTCCTCGAGCGGAATCACCGTATTTTCTCGGGAGACCGATTCGGGGACCAGTTCGATAACATGGTCGGCGATGCGGATTTGGCGAAGGTCCACGTAGTCCAGTTTGTGGAACTTGGCGAGCGCTTCGGTGACCTCCTCGGGCGTGGCGTACTCTAATTTGATCAAGCAGTCGCCGACGGAAATGCCGGTGTCCTTGCTCATTTTTTCGGCTTCGCCTAGCTGGTCGAGGCTAACGATGCCAAGTTTCAGTAAGATGTCTGTGAAATCCTGGTCGCTCATATACCCGCGGGTCCCCTGAAGATTCGTTTGTGCGGATTCATTTCAAAGAATAGGAATCCTAGCATACCAGCGAGATCGCTGTGCCAATAGCAAAAAGCTGTTGATTCGCTTGGGCTGGGTGGGTGGCGGCTACAATTCCACCCCGCTTGTCGTCTTAACGCCACTGAGTTCTAAAATTGCCATGACCATTGATCAGCAGGCCGCCATTCGGGCCGAACTGGAGTCACCAAATTGTGTAGCTGAGCCGCCGCCGCATGGTCGCTGGGGTGAATACCGGGTGTTATTGGTGGGCGTGTTGGTTGCTGGCTGTTTGTTGAGCACTTTGCCGGTGATCAATTTTGTTCAGTTTGGCTGGCAGAATACGGAGCGTGTGCTGACGAATCTGATCGTGCCGATGGGCTTGGGCTGGGTGGGCTTGGCAGTGTTGGCCAGCGTATCGGTGGTGAGGCGGTTTGCTTGGGGTAAAGGGGCGGCGCGGGGATGGTGGCTGTGGCCGCTGTGTTGGTTGTTGTTGACGTTGGCTGGGAACACTTGGGTGGCTCGTTGGGCGGTTCAGTTGACGGAGTATCCACCGGGAGACGCGTGGCGTCAGGAGTTACCGCTCGGCGCGGTCGTGTTGCTGGGTGGTTCGATCGGAGAGGGGTTGGACGGGCGGGCGACGCTGAATCGAGATGGTGATCGGCTGCGTCCCGTGTTGCAGTTGTGGTACGCCGGCCAGGTGGAGCAGATTATCGTGACTGGCACTTCGAGCATGCCGGGGCAGCTTGGGCCTGCTGAGTTGACCAGTGAACTGCTGCGGTCGGTGGGAGTTCCAGCGGATGCGATTCTGCGTATTGAAGGAAAGAACACGACGGAGGAGATGCGGGGCTTGCGGGAGTGGGCTGAGCAAGTGTCGCGTAATGTTTCCGGGCAAGAGCCGCGGATCGG
>CAZHTX010000588.1:0-3504 GCA_964535475.1 uncultured Pirellulaceae bacterium | reverse complement strand
GGACAGGCCACAGTTTGTGGTGGCACATAACCGGTATGCCAATGGTATTGATGCCGCGAGTGCAGAATGCTGCCGAGATCCTCTTGCACCGCCGAACGGATCAAAGTTGCCCGATCCATAACTTTAGCAATCTGTTCAAGGCCTTGGCAGATTTGCAAACCGTCGACAGAGGTATCGATAGCCGGAAAAGTGCTCAGCATATCGGCCACCGGCAAACCGTTGCGAAACGGTTCATAATGTTTAGGATCAAAGGTGTCAGGAGCAGCCATCCCGCCTCCCATCCAAATCAAAATACACGCGTCAGCGGTAGCGGGCGGATGTTCGGTTTGTTTGGCCTCTGACCCAGCGAGTAATCTGGGAGCCGAACAAGTCAAAGCCGCGGTCGTGGCCGCTGAGAGTCGCTTAAGAAAGTCGCGACGAACCACTTCTTTGGGTGCTTCGACGTCAAATTCAAAATCGTGCATTACTCTGTTCCTAATTAAACTTATCGCTTATCGGACCAGCATAAACTCTGGCATCATGAATATGGTCCACAACAAATCTTCAATCTCGTCCGCGTTTGGTTGCGGACTTAAAAACGTCAAAATCGACTGCATTTCCGCCGGATTTGGCATTCGACATACAGTTGATAGGAAAATGAATCGTACAAATTCGCTTCGATCTTCCTGCGCTCGACTCACCAACAAGCGACCTCCCGTTGCTAACGAATCGGCAAAGGGAGCACCGTTGGAGAGATCAATGGCTTCGAGCGTTGTTAACTCATTGGGACGCATCGAGACAATTTGCTCGCGTGAAGGACGTCCCAGCGATTTCATGAGGAAATCATTTTTCACCAACGAAGCCCGCACCATGGGCGGCGGGCCACTGGTAGCAACGGCGAATAACGTCGGCCCTTGAGCCTCGATCATCTCTGCCCACGAGGGCACCGGGGACACCACGGTCGCAGGTTGCCATTGTCGGTTTAATTCCTCATCACCATTTGACCAGCTAAGTTGCGAATTTTTCACAGCAGGTAGCTGAGGATTAAATTCCCACGAGTCGTTACTGGTTACCGTCAATTCGGAATCGTTCGCCAAAAGAAATTTTGCAGCGAAATACAAACCGGCTGGGTTTGGACCATTTCCTTGGTTAGTGACAATCAACCCAAGCTCATTGTTACCGACTCGCAAATGGGGTCGAAATGAGTCGATCCCGACTATTTTGGGTCGAGTCCAATCATCACCTTTGCTGATTTGATGACCGTTGAGATACAATTCATAAAGGTTATCACAGGTTACTACTGCACCGCCGCGGACGGCGGTGTCTTCGAGTTGAAAACTGGTTCGCAAAGCAATTTTTTCACCGCCGGGAGGAGTGCCATCCGCCGCAGCAGAATCTCCCCAAATCCAGTCTACCGACTGTGTGAGTTCGAGCGGTTCTGTATCGTTAATCGCCAACCGTTGCACGGGGGCATCTATTTTCTCCGGTGCGGCGCCGGTGATTTTCCAAACATTATCGAGAAATTGCTCAGCCGTAAGACGTCGCGGCAGTGGACCACGAAAGACATAGTCAATCGTGGGTGGCTCCTTCAGCGATATGGTTTGTGATTGATAAACTTTCGATGTCGTGATCAACTTTAAAACTGATTTAAGATCATAACTTTGATCGGCTAACGAGACTGCTAAATAATCTAGCAAGTCCTCGTTCCAAGGCTCACTCTGCATAGCGTCGAGTGGATGAACTATTCCACGACCCATCAGTTTATACCAAAGCCGATTAACGATAGTCCTGGTAAATCGTCCGTTCTCAGGATGAGTCATGAGAGCGGCGAGTTGCTCCAATCGCTCATCGCGCGGGGCTTGAGCGTCAATTTGACCGAGTTCGGGAAATAACCAACTTGCCTTAGCTTGCCGTCCGATTGGTTTATCACAGCGATGGATTTCCAAGGGCCGTTCCGCATAAATCGCAGCCAGACCGTATGCTTCATCGAGCGTCCAGCGGTCAATAAAACTATCGTGGCAAGAGGCACACTTTAAATTGATTCCAAGGAATGATTGGGAAATGCTTTGAGCAAACTGTATTTCATTGGTCTGCCCAGCACTAACTTCGCCACGCCATTTAATTCCATCAATGTAACCTTGACTACTCGCATCCTTGGGTGCAATTAATTCGCGAGCCATCGAGTCAAAGGGCTTATTGTTTAATAATGATTCATATAACCAACCACTAATTTGCTTGCGACCACCAGTAATGAAACCGGTACCACTATAATCATTACGGAATAGGTCATTAAAAAATGATAACCAATGATCGGCGTAATCAATTTGCCCTGCTAACAGTTGATCGATAACCCGCTCTCGTTTATTGGGAGCATCATCGGCGATAAAGTTTTGCAAAGTTTCAGGATCTGGGATTAATCCAACCAAATCGAGTGAAACTCGGCGCAGGAACGTAGCATCATCAATTGGCGGAGGGGGCGAAACGCCATTTGCCAACCAATAAGCATCAACTATTCGATCAACGGGATTTTGACGGTCTATTGAGCCATGCGGTAACTCAGGGCGTCTTGGTTTCAAGGGAGGTTCGTAAGATGAAGGGGCAAAGCTAAATCCATCATCCCATGGCAGCCCCGCTGCGATCCAATCTGCTAATATTTGTTGCTCGGCTGCGGTCAAACGTGGACGATCGGCCGGGGGCATTTGCAAATCAGCGTCTCCAGATCTAACCAACTCTAGCAAGTATGATTCCTGTGGTTGCGATATTTCGACATGACCTGAATCAACGACTAGTTCCCGAGTATTTAGAGAAAAACTACCTTTCGCCTCACGCCCTCCGTGGCAAGCCAGACAATGTCGTTCCAGAAGCGGTACAACTTGGTGAGCGAAATCAATTTCCTGTCTGTTGTTATCTTGTTGAATAACTTCCTTCCCCACAGTCGGGTGCGCGATTAGCCCGATGAAGTTGACCAAGATAAACGCTTGAAGAAGCGAAGCTGCTGGCAAACAAGTTGCTCGATGCATGTGAAGGTTTTTTTTGAACATGGAACTCAATCAACTAAGTTGTTGCTAAATTTCAGCGGACTCTTGATCGCGTTGACTGTTGCTGGAATGCAGAAGAGTTGGTAGTCGCAGGATGAGCTGGGTGACACCCAAGTTGCTAGCAGACGGAAGCAGCACAAATGTCCGGATAGGTGTCTTTAATTTGGAAACGAAACACCACAAAAGCAAGAAAAGCGACAGTATAGTTTACCACACCGCAACGTTGACTTGAACGACTCTTCGCACAGCCAGGCTTCGAGCGTGCTCACTTCTATCGGGGGGAATGAACATGTCTGGATCTGTGCGTTGCCGGCGAGCCATCTGTCAAAGCCGATTTGGCAGTCAATGAAGGTATGGCTTCTCGTTCACTGATTATTTTTGCAATTCTTCCGGCAGGGGGTTGGATGTGTGAGGGCATTTGCTAAGATGCGGGCGTACAGTTCCAGTTGTTTCCACTTTCTGGAGGGTTTGATATGCCTCGCCCGGC
>CAZHTX010000587.1:0-3523 GCA_964535475.1 uncultured Pirellulaceae bacterium | reverse complement strand
GGCTGGAATCGGCAACTTGGGCTCCCGGGTCGCGTGGGCTGGTCGGCTGGCCGATTTTTCGATGGGAATCGCTAATTGTTTTTGGGGTGCGGTGCGGGGCGCGTTCCAGTTGGTTCCCGCGATGATGATTCTGTGGTTCGCCTGGTCGCTGAGCAGCATGACCGATGAAGCCTTTCTGAACACCGGTGGCTATCTGGCTGACAAACTGCAAAGCAGCCGCATGCCGGAGTGGTTTTTGCCTTCCGCCGTGTTTGTCACCAGTGGTTTTGTCGCCTTATCGACTGGCACCAGCTGGGGCACGATGGCGATTTTGACACCGATCTCGATCAAGTTGGCGGTCGCTGCCGGCGCGGTTTCCGTGGGGGCGGAAGAGGCGGCCAACACGGGCGGGCCATTGTTGCTGGCAACCGTGGGGGCAGTGTTGGCGGGGGCAATTTTTGGTGACCATTGCTCGCCGATCTCCGACACCACGGTGCTCTCCAGCCGAGCGTGCGGCTGTGATCACATTCTGCACGTGCGGACGCAGCTGCCCTACGCAATGCTCGTCGGGGGCGTCAGCATCGTGCTGGGGTCGATCCCGGCTGGTTTAGGATTTAACGTCTGGTGGTCCCTGGTGTTGGGGGCGGTCGCGCTGCTGGTGCTGTTGTATGTGTTGGGGCAACGCAGCGATCGGCGCAACAGCGTCGCAACTTGAGCGAAAATCCAATTTTTTCGCAAACCGATCTTGCTGCTATTGTTTCCCCGTTGGTACGGTCAGCTCAGCCTTCGGAGGAATCGCGAACCGGAGGAACTTATATCCCCGGTCGAATGCTGGAAGCTGAAAGCTCATGGAAACCGCAGTCCCCCCCCGAAATGTCACCAGGGCAAACGGACATCTCAGCCGGTTAACCGCGACACCTGGCTGGATGATGGCCAGTTGTTTGGGAGCGAGCATGTTGCTGGCTTCGCAAGTGGGCTGCCAATTTGCTGCCAGCGGACAAAATGCCCAAGGCGCTCGGTTGTTCGAGACGGGGCAATATTCGGCGGCCATGCAGGAGTTTCAAAAAGCGATTGCCTCCGACCCCACTAATGCGGATGGCTATTACAATTTGGCTCGCGTCACGCACCAGATGGGCGTCCAACGCAACGACCCGGCCCTGACCGAACAGGCCGAAGCGTTATACAACCAGTGCCTCGACCATCAACCCAATCACGTCGAGTGTTATCGGTCGCTGGCCGTTTTGCTGACCGAAACCGACCGTTCGGACAAAGCGTTTGCTTTGATGCGAAAATGGGCAGCCCAGAATCCTAACTTGGCCGACGCGCGGATCGAACTGGCTCGGCTTTATGAAGAATTTGGGGAACCGCAAACAGCGAAAAAGTATCTTGAGGACGCGGTCCAACAAGATCCCAACAGCGCGCGAGCCTGGTTGGCGTTGGGGCGTCTGCGGGAATCGTCGGGCGATTTGACTCAGGCTCTGGCCAACTATCAACGCAGCTTCAGCCTCAACAACATGCAACCGATGGTGCAAGGTCGGATCGCCGCATTGAGCCAACAACTGAGCGGCCAGTACGACGCTACGCTGAGCGGAGGTGGCACGCGGCTGGCCCAGCCCCCGGGGAGTCAAAACCTGGGACGCGGTCGTTATTAACCGCGGCGGCGAGTCCCCTTGGGGTACGCCCTACTCGATTCGCCCTCAACATCCTAAAATTGAACCCACGCGAGTTGCGTCGAGTCGTTCGACGCTCCCCCATACTCCCCATGCGTGGCTCACTGGATGTCTCTGCAATCAACCGATCAACGCATTTTTAACTTTTCTGCCGGCCCGGCCGTCTTGCCGGTTCCGGTACTCGAGCAAGCTCGTGACGAACTGCTCTGCTTGCCCGGCGCCGGATATTCCCTGCTGGAAATGAGTCACCGCGACAAACTGTTCGTGGAAATCTTGCACACGGCGGAAGCCGACTTGCGGCATCTGCTGGAGATCCCAGATGACTACGCAGTGCTGTTTCTCCAGGGTGGAGCCAAGCTGCAATTCTCGATGGTGCCCGCCAATTTGTTGCGCGGCAGTGACAAGTCGGCCGATTATTTGGTGACAGGGTCTTGGAGCAAAGGCGCTTTTGGCGAAGCGGTCAAAGAGGGTGAAGCCGTCAAACGCTGGGATGGTTCGTCCACAAATTTCGATCGGCTCCCCGCGGCGGACGCCTTGGAACTGAACGATCAGGCTGCTTACCTGTATTACTGCAGCAATGAAACGATTCAGGGAGTTCAGTTTCAACAGGAGCCGATCGCCCCGGCCGGGGTGCCTTTGGTGTGTGACGCATCGAGCGATTTCCTCAGCCGACCGCTGGACATCAATCGCTACGGCCTGCTCTACGCCTGTGCCCAAAAGAACGCTGGCCCGGCGGGGGTCACCGTGGTGATCATGCGTCGCGACTTATTGCCGTTAGCTCAGCAAGATTTACCCGGTTACCTGCTGTACCGCAATCACGCCGAGAATGATTCGGAGTGGAACACCCCGCCCACCTTTGCGATTTACATGTTGGGCTTGGTTGCCAAATGGCTGCGGACCGAAATTGGTGGTCTTTCAGTCATGCAACAATTAAATCGGGAAAAGGCTTCGATGTTGTACGAAGTGATCGATGCCAATCCGCAGCTTTATCAAGGACACGCGGCCCCCGCTGATCGCTCCGCCATGAACGTTACGTTCCGCTTGCCCGACGATGAAGCGCAAGCACAATTTTTGTCACAAGCCGCCGCCCGCCAACTTGTCAACCTCAAGGGGCATCGCAGCGTGGGGGGCATCCGAGCCAGTATTTACAACGCCATGCCTCGCGACGGTGTCGCCACCTTGGCGGAGTTTATGCGAGACTTTGCCGCCGCACGCTAGTTGCTTGAATTCGCCGCCTGAGAACAGTTCGCAATGACGACCGTTCCGCACCATCCATTACTCATTTCACGTTTGATAAATTCATGCCACGCATCATTGTCTTAGATAACATCGCTCCCGAAGGAATCGCTCTATTAGATGCCGAGCCGAAAGTCGAGTATGACATTCGCACCGGGCTCAAAGGAGATGAGCTGCGCGAGGCATTGACTGAATACGACGGCGCGATCGTTCGCAGCGGCGTCAAGATTACCGCTGAAGCGTTGGCCGGCAATCGTCGCCTCAAAGCGATTGTGCGGGCCGGAGTGGGAACCGATAACATTGACAAGGTTGCCGCCACGCGGTTGGGGATCGTGGTCATGAATACGCCGACCGGCAACACGGTCAGCACGGCCGAACATGCCTTCGCGTTAATGCTGGCGTTGTCGCGAAACATCGCCCCGGCACACGAAAGTTTGGCCGCCGGTCGCTGGGATCGCAAAGCCTACATGGGAACCCAGGTGGCGGATAAAACACTGGGGATCGTCGGCATGGGACGCATCGGTCGCGAAGTGGCGATGCGGGCCTTGGCGTTTCAAATGCGAGTCATTGCTTATGATCCGTTTTTGACCGATGAAGCCGCAGCCAAAATGGGCATCGAACGGGCCGCCACCGTGGCC
>CAZHTX010000586.1:0-3527 GCA_964535475.1 uncultured Pirellulaceae bacterium | reverse complement strand
GGAAATAGCTCGTCAGCGGGTAGCGGCTCGGCGGTCGGTTTTTCACTCGGTGGGCGATCGGTCACTGTGGAAAATCAATGCGTGGGGAATAACTATTGAGTCGCGCTGGCTGTCACGCGCTGGTGTCTAGGGTATCATCTGCGAAGGCTCGCAACACGGCGAATCTCGGTAAATACGCCTTGGCAACAGGAAACTTCCAAAATGCAATATCCGCTCAACTTACACTTTAAGATTTTGACACTTGGTCAGCGGATTACCGCGCTCGATGCGAACGAACAGCTGCTGATGTTTATCAAGCAGAAAATGTTCAAGCTCAAGGAACATGTTGAAGTCTTCGCCGATGCGGAACGCAAGCAACTGATTTTTCAGGTCAAGGCCGATCGCGTGATCGACTTTTCAGCCAACTACCACTTCACTGACGCCCAAGAAAACGACTGGGGTGCGGTCCGTCGCAAAGGAATGCGATCACTTTGGTCCGCTCATTACGAAGTGATGCAGGAGGGGCAGATCGACATGACCATTTCGGAGGAGAGTCCGTTCAAAAAGGTGTTGGAAAGTATGCTGGGCGAAATTCCTCTGGTGGGATTTGTAGCCACGTACTTGCTTAACCCCAGTTTCCTGGTGCGACGCCCCGATGGCACCCCACTGCTGCGAGTGATTAAGAAGCCCGCCATCTTCGAAGGTCATTTTATCGTCGAAAAACTCAACGACATGCCCGAGGATGATGAACTACGATCGTTGTTAGCGATCATCACCATGGTGCTGCTCGAACGTAGGCGAGGCTAAAGAGCGAGCGGAAACCGCTCCGTTGGCAGTGATACCCCTTCCCGTAAAAAAATCTGTTTGGCACATGAAAAACGATGTTCATCACCGCGACCTGTTTTCACTGGCAACTTGCTTGCTGCTGCTCGGTGGCTGCTTAGGCGTGCCGAGCCTGTTGACCGCCGACGAAATTGCGGAAAATGATGCCGAGCAGCCTTGGCGTTATACGCTGCAACAGCCTGCTGCGGGCTGGCAAAAAGCCAATTTCGATGATTCGGCTTGGCAACAAGGTTTCGGCGGCTTCGGAGCAGTCGATACCCCGGGTGCTCGCGTCGGCACGCGCTGGGCGACGCCGAATATTTGGTTGCGACAGCAACTAACCATCGCTCAGCGGCCGCCGCGACCGGCGCTCTACATGCACCATGATGAGGATGTTGAGGTCTATCTCAATGGCCAGTTGTTGGTGCAGCTCGAAGGTTTCGTCTCGGAGTACCAAGTCGTACCGATTGCTGCTGACAAGTGGGACGCTTTTCGAGCGGGTGAAAACACGTTAGCGGTGCATTGCCGGCAAACTCGCGGTGGTCAGTTTATCGATGTTCACATCATCGACGCTGATCATGTCCCCGAGTTGCCGCAGCCACCACGCCCGGAGGCTCCGTTCAAGTCAGATTTGATCACCAAGTGGGGCGCCGATGTGACTCCCGAGAACGCTTGGCGGGAATACCCGCGACCGTCGTTGCGGCGGGCTGACTGGCTGAACTTAAACGGTCTGTGGGATTACGCGATCACCGACATCGATGCTCCGCAGCCAACCGCCTGGGAAGGCGAGATTCTGGTTCCCTTTCCCGTTGAAGCAAAACTGTCGGGTGTGCAGAAATTATTGGATGCGGACGAAGCTTTGTGGTACCGCAGAATCGCAAATTTGCCAGCGGACGCCCAGCAGCGGACCTTGTTAAATTTTGAAGCGGTCGACTATCGCTGTCGTGTCTTTGTCAATGGCCAGGATGTCGGCGGTCACGTCGGCGGCAACGCACCCTTTACGCTCGACATCAGCGATGCTGTTCGCGATGGCGAAAATGAGCTTGTCGTCAGGGTCGTAGATGCCACGGAGCGTGACCAACTGAACGGCAAACAATCGTTAACGCCCCGCGGCATTTGGTACACCCAAGTTTCCGGAATCTGGCAAACGGTGTGGGTCGAACAAGTTCCCCGGCGGTCGATCGATGAGCTGGATATCGAGACAGATCCGGCCACCGGCATGATCGCAGTTGCACCCACGGTGCGGGGAGCTTTGCAAGCGGGCGATTCCTGGTTGTTGGAGGTCCTTGATGGTCAGCACCCTGTCGCCACGGCGAACGTACCGGTGGGCAATCCTTTGCAAGTGCAAATTGCCGAGGCCAAACTATGGAGCCCCGCCTCGCCACACTTGTATGACCTCCGGCTGAGTTTGCAAGATTCCACTGGCGAGACAATTGACCAAATTCAATCGTATGCTGGAATTCGCAGCGTGGGGAAAATGCGGGATGCGGATGGGCATTTGCGATTTACCCTCAACGGCCAGCCAATCTTTCATTGGGGACCACTCGATCAAGGTTGGTGGCCCGATGGATTGTTAACGCCTCCGTCCGACGCGGCGATGTTGTTTGATATTGAATTCCTCAAGGAGGCGGGCTTTAACATGATCCGCAAGCATATCAAAGTCGAGCCGCGAAGGTATTACTATCATTGCGATCGGCTGGGCATGATGGTTTGGCAGGATCAGGTCAGTGGAGGGAAACGGCCACCCTGGACGCGACTCGCTCCACGACCTCAAGATGCGGAGTGGACCGACGCGGCACATGCTCAATTTATGCAAGAGTTTGAGGAGATGGTCGATGAACTGGAATTCCATCCCTCGGTCGTTGTTTGGACTCCATTTAACGAAGCTTGGGGGCAACACCGCACGTTGGAAGTGGGGCGCTGGATCATTGATCGCGATCCCTCGCGAATCGTGAACATTGCCAGCGGGGGAAATTTTTGGCCCGTCGGCGACGTCGTCGACCATCACAGTTATCCGCACCCCGAGTTTCCTTTTGCACCACAGCGATTCCAAGATTACATCAAAGTGGTGGGGGAGTTTGGCGGTCATGGCTTGCCCGTCGCTGGCCATCTTTGGGACAGCAACCGCGATAACTGGGGCTATGGTGGATTGCCAAAGGACGCGGCTGAATATCGATCGCGTTATGAGGAATCGCTGCGGCGTCTGGATGTGCTGCGTGCCCGCGGGATTGCCGCCGGTGTGTATACGCAAACGACCGACGTGGAAGGAGAGATCAACGGCTTGATCAGCTACGATCGCAAGGTCATCAAGATCCCGGCCAAAGAGTTACGAGAGCTTCATCAGTTACTATTTCAAGCGGAGTAAAGTTTTGATGACCGGACTACCTGGAATCAAATTATTTGACTTAAACGGACGCGTGGCACTGGTCACCGGTGGGTCCAAGGGACTAGGGGCGGCGATGGCCGCCGGTTTGGCTTCGGCGGGTGCCCAGGTGGCAATTCTGAGCCGCGAACTGGCCAGTTGTGAGGGGGTGGCACAGCAGATTGCGGACGAGTACGGGGTCGCCACGATGGCCGTCAGCGCCGATGTCAGCGATCCTGCCAGCTTGGAAACGGCGGTGGCGGCCGTGGGGGAACGATTCGGACAGATTGACATTTTGATCAACAGCGCCGGCATCAATATTCGCGGCAGCATTGAATCACTCTCCTTCGAGGAGTTTCGTCGC
>CAZHTX010000585.1:0-3536 GCA_964535475.1 uncultured Pirellulaceae bacterium | reverse complement strand
GGCTAGCGCCGTCGGCTCACAGTCTTCGGATAGGTTCTTAGGTGCGTTCCATGCGGCGGCGGATTGCTTCGCCCGAAATCGGGAAGATCTTAGCGGCTGCCGAAACGTCGGTTTGCAACAGGCTGTTCCAATGGTTCCCCTCCGGATCGGTCTCATATTTCACAATGAAGGCACCGACTGATACGCTGGCTTCCTGATAGACGGGAGGCCAAAACTCCTCGGACCGGGAGGCCAACGTCTTGGCCAGCAGACGGGTTGCTCGCCCCGAGAATCCGCTGAGCACCATTTCCAAGCGACCCAATGGTTCGCGGAAGATGTAAAAGACCAAGGCCGCATCGTGCCCTTTTCCGCCACCGGCCCAACCCCAAGTGCCATCGTCTTGCTCGTAGTAAAATCCAGGTTGCTCCGCTGTCTCTGTCTTCGATAGACGTACGCCGGCTGACGCGGCACCCGGCTGGGGATCGTGATCCCGGTATCTTAAGAAGAATGGGCAATTTCGATCCGCTGCGCGTTCCACATTGTCCTCACTGGTGAACGCTTCGCAACCGAATGCTTCGGCAAAAACCAACTCGACCACCGGGTTGCTTTTGACACTGCCGACGCAGACCAACGATTTATCGCCCTGATCCTCCGTAAAAGCCTGAAACACCTCTTGCGCTCGCAGTTGTGCATCAGCAACCGAGACCTGCCCGGGACTCCAAGTCAACGTTTGCTGCAGCCGTTCCGGCTGAGGCGGAGTTTCCTCTCCCTCCAACATATCCGTTTGACCGGGACGACGCTTACGGTGCTTAGCCATGCCCCCCACCGTAGTGACACCGCTTAGTAATTCGCCGACTAGCACCGAGTCCGAAGCGACAACCCAAGCATTTTCTGGTGTATCAGCCCCTTCACCCTGACGAACTCCGACGCAAATTTCCACGCTCCGCCGACGAGCCAGCAGCTCCCAAAAACTTTCTGGCTGAATGGCAAACAACGCGCCGGGCAGCTGGTCGGCCGTGGCGTGCCCGTGATCGATCAGATAATCGCAAAGTCGCGAAAGTGCTTCCAGCGGAATGTATTTCGCTTCGTTCTTCAGCAACGCGGCCACTTGGTGACGATCGAGGCCGGTGTGTTCGACAATGGCTTTGATCGTGCCGGGCCGTTTGCGGCGATCGGGAGTATGTCCGAGTAGTTCGGCGAGTCGAAAAGCGTAACGCATTGCGCTGCTGTGGTTTGGTAAGAAATGCGAAGGGGAAAAGATGATCCGCTAAGGATCCAAGCACGCTTAGTGTAACCGTTATCAAGGCTACAATAGAACAGGGGGTGGTCCGCGAGGAAAGTCTCAATTTCCCACAAACCTGGCGTACAGCGATTTGGCGACGGAAATATCTTCGGTCCCGGTAATTACGGCACGTCCGTCACGAAACAACGTAATCGATCGTTGTGCGTCGAGCCGCAACCGGACTAAAAAACGATTTTGGTCGACTTCGCCAAGCCCTGACCAAGTACTGGCACGCTCGCTTAAATCAAGCTCCGTGCCACCCGGCTTTGCCGGAATCTGCACCGCACCGCGTCCGCACAGCACCGTCGGTTGAGCCCCACCACCGGCGCCTCGCAAAAAATCGCGTTGCCCCAGCTGACAGGCCGGACAGACGCTGTTCTGTAGATCAATCGTTTCAAATTGACGCCATCTGCCCTCCCAAGCGTCCAGGGTCAGCACCGTGCTGCGAATGGCGGCCGGCCCCAAAACGAGTGCCCTCAACGCCTCGACCGCTTGGGTCGCGGCAACTAAATGGGTCGCCGGCCCCAGCACCCCGGCCGTATCGCAAGTGGCTGTGGTTCCCGCAGCCGGTGACTGAGGGACCAAGCAACGCAAGCAAATCGTCTTGCCTGGCCAAAAAGTAAACACTTGACCGGCAGCCCCCACGCATCCCGCGTGCACCCAAGGCAACCGCTTCTCCAAAGCCACGTCGTTGAGCAAAAATCGGGTCTCAAAATTGTCGGTGCCGTCCAATATTAGATCAATATCATCGACCAACGCCAGCAGATTGCCGCTGGTCACGTCCAAGGCCAACGGCTCGACCGTGACTTCGGAATTGATCCCGGCCAAGTGGTTGGCGGCCGCTTGCACTTTGGCCAATCCCGCTGCCGCGTCCGATTCGGTATATAAAGCTTGCCGCTGGAGATTGCTCAACTCGACCGTGTCGCGATCGACAAGCCGTAAGTGCCCCACGCCAGCTCGCGCCAATAGCTCGGCGGTGACGCTGCCAAGTGCTCCGACACCGACAATCAAGACCCGCGCTGCGCGCAGTTTCGCCTGCCCAGCACTGCCCAGCGGAGCGAATCGCTCCTGACGATCATATCGTGATTCCTGCATTACGTTCCCATTGTCTCGCACACCTTATCTATCCGTTTCTTCCCAAAAGCCTTCCGACGCTTGCCACATGCCCAACTCAGAATATCACGACTCGCAACAGCACGATTCGCAACAGCACGAATCTGGGCAGTGGCGGCCAACCGCGTCGCTCGAAATGCTAGCCGCTCGCGGCCAGCTAATTCGCCAAGTCCGTCAGTTTTTCGAGCAGCGAAACTTCTTGGAAGTTCAGACCCCGTGCCTGATGCCCGAGACGGTCGTGGATGCTCAAATTGATCCCATTCAAGTCGAACTGTCACCAGGCCGACACTGGTTTCTGCAGACTTCTCCCGAGGCGGCCATGAAGCGTCTGTTGGCAGCCGGGGCAACAGCCATTTTCCAGTGCGGCCCCGTCTTTCGCGGTGCCGAGTCCGGATCACACCATAATCCCGAGTTCACCATGTTGGAGTGGTACCGGCGTGGCGACTCGATGCTCAAAGGCAGTCAACTTTTGATCGAATTCGTTCAAAATCTGATGCCAAACTGTCATCCGCTGACGATTTTAACCTACCGGCAACTCTTTCAGCAAAGATTAGGCTTTGATCCAGTCGAGATCAGCCTGGACTCGTTACGGCAGGCGGTCGTGCGGTTCGTCCCCAGCTATCAACAGCAGCCCAGCGATAGCCGCGACGAATTGCTCGATGTGCTGCTCAGCTTGGAACTGCAACCTCAATTCCAGGGACTGACCGTCATCAGCAATTATCCGCTGAGCCAAGCGGCCCTGGCTCGGCAAAGCCCTAGCGATCCAGAAACGGCCGAAAGATTTGAACTGTTCGTCGAACAGGTGGAGATCGCCAATGGCTACGCCGAACTGACGGACGCGGGAATGCTAGCCGCCCGCGTCGAGCAGCAAAACGCGCTTCGTATTGCCGCCGGAAAATCACCACTTCCGCCTCCCGACAGTCTGCTGGCAGCGATGCGAGCCGGGTTGCCCGAGAGCAGCGGCACGGCGGTTGGACTCGATCGCTTGATCATGCTGGCCTTGGGGGCCGAGTCGCTCGCCGAGGTGATACCCTTTCCACACGCTCGCTAGCTGATCTGAACCGTGAGCTGGCGCTCTACGGCTGATAAGAACCGTGAGCTGGCGCTCTGCGGCTGATGGAACCGTGAGCTGGCGCTCTGCGGCTGATAGAACCGTGAGCTG
>CAZHTX010000584.1:0-3546 GCA_964535475.1 uncultured Pirellulaceae bacterium | reverse complement strand
GGCTAGCGCCAAAGCCGCTAACGGAACGGTGGCTAGCGCCAAAACCGCTAACAATGAGTTAGATGTGCGTTGGCGTTATGGCAGTTTGGCTCTCAGCAAGCGATGATTAAAACTATCAGCGATATATAACCAACCGTCCCGAACTGCAACTCCGTGCGGGCGATTGAGCCGATAGTCACCAAGATTGACCGTGGACAGGGCGCGCGTGGTTTGATCGTATTGTCGGATTCGATGATTGACATCGTCGGCGATAAAAATTGTATCGTGCGGCCCGAAACAAAGGTGTTTGGGGCCATTCATGGCTGCTTGTTTTCCAATCCCATCTTGGGTTCCCTTTTCGCCCGAGCCGGCCAGTGTGCGGATATTGCCTTGCGGAGTAATCTGCCGCAGCGCGTTGCCAGATCGCTCCAGCAGAAAGATGTTTCCCCGGCTGTCGGCAATCGCCGCGCGGGGGTCAAACAGTGGGCTGTTGACCGCTGCGGCGCCATCGTCGGGAACTCCTTTGGCACCATTGCCGGCCACTGTGCGGATCGTCTCGTTGGTCAGGTCGAGCTCCCTCAGCCGTCGGTTCCGAATATCGGCCACCAAAACTTTATCAGGCTGGCTGCCCAGTTCCAGGCAAATCGGTTCGTTGAATTCGGCCGCCGCAAAGGGACCGTTGTCACCTTTGAAACCGGCTCGTCCGTTCCCAGCCAGGGAAGTCACTAAGTCGGTCTTGGGATCGTAACAGCGAATCGCGTGGTTTAGATGGTCACTCATTAACAAACGGCCATCGTCCAGCCTGAGCACATTATGCAGCTTGTTGAATTGAGCCAATTTGGCGCTGCCGTCGGCATAACCCAATGTCCCATCACCGGCAACGTGCGTTAAAGTGCCGTCGGTTTCGCGGCGGAGCAGTCGGCCGCCATCGTACTCGACGATCCACATCGCACCGCTGGGTTCAAAGGCAACTGCGAACGGCGTGTTGAGCAGCCCTGGTTCAGGTTTGGCGGGTGGGGCTGGACGCGGATCGCCGATCAGGACTTCGACCTGCAGCGGGGGCGATTGGCGTGGTGCATCCTCAGCCGCTAGGCAGCCCCCCCCGAGCAGGCAGCAGCAGGCTATCACGAACCGGGCCAGTAAATTAACGCGTGGTAAACGAGATTGCGATGCGATGGGCATTTGGCTGGTTCCGGCAAAGGCGGGCGGTGGGGGGGTAAATGAAAAGCGGACAACAAGTATACTAGACAGGCAGACCGAAACGCGCCGGAGGCAGAATCCGGCGTACGTTCCTGCGGAAGCTGGAATGGGGACGGCGCGATGTTCGCGTGGCGATGCTCTGCTCACTTTTCATATTATGCACTTGGACGACAATGGCACGCTCTCGCCTTGGACCTTTGGCACTCGAATCTCAACTGGGCGAAAGCTCCGGTGGAGGGAGTGTTTGGCGAGCAATTCATATTGAGCAGCGGAAGAGCTTGGCGGTTAAGATTTTTTCGTTGCCATTTGGCGGGACTGCCGAAGCGCGGCGGGAATTCGCTCGTGAGTGGGAGACGCTCAAGCGGTTGCGGCACGGCGGGATTGCCCGTTGTTACGGCGGTGGCTTTGAAGACAGTGATGCCTACCTGGCTTATGAACTGATCGAGGGAGAATCGTTGCAGCAGCGGGTCGCGCATCGCCAGCAATTGCCTTGGGAGAGCGTGCTGGACGAAGCCGACACGTTGGCCGAAGCGTTGGTTCACGCCCATGACCGTCAAGTTGTGCATGGCAACTTAGTCCCCGATAAAATTCGCTTGGCAGGTTTGGCCCCCGCGATTCTCGATTTTCGAGTCGATCGCTTTGGCTCGTCTTATCGCAGCAATCGACCTCCTTCTCCTTTCGAGCTGGCATTCCGTGCCCCCGAATTGATCGCGGATGCCAAAAACCTCTCTCCCAAGTCGGATCTCTATTCGTTGGGAGCCATCCTGTTTTATGCCTTGTCAGGTCGGCCGCCGCTCGAGGGCAAGACCGTTGCCGAGGTGAGTCACGCCGCACAGCACACGGTACCGCCGAAAGTTGCCGCGTTGGTGCTGGACTGTCCCATTTGGTTAAGTTCCTTAATCGAGCAATTGCTGGCCAAGGATCCTCAGTCAAGACCTCATGGCGCGGGGGCGGTCGTATTAGCCTTGCGTGAAGTTCGCAAGCGGTCGATCGATGGAATCGGAGTGGCCCAACACGCTTCGGCCGGATTTAGCCCCCTGCGAGTCGACGTTGATAAATCGGAAGCAAAAGCTCTGCTTGGCCACTTGCCCGATGAATCCGACGACGAGCAGTCGCACGATGGGGCCGCTTTTTATGAACGCGCATGGTTCTTGATCCTGTCGCTGGCCTGCATCGCGGCTTTCGTGACTTGGTACTTATGGCCGCTGAATGAAGATCAATTGCGGGCCCGCGCCGAGGCCTTGATCGACGCTGGTGATCGCACTTCGCTGGGGCAAGCGAAGAATAATTACTTGGAAAAGATCGTCATTGATTATCCCGCCTCAGAAAATGCTGAGTGGGCCCAAGAACAGATCGATCGCATCGAAATGTTAGAAGCCGAACGATTGCTTGATTTGAAACTTCGCCGCGGGGCAAAATTAGCTAACGAAGGAGAGCGTTTGTATGCCACGGCGCGTGAATATGAACAATTCGGCGACGATGCCACGGCGCTCGACAAATACACTTCTCTCGTTACCTTGCTGGAAGATAATGAGAAACACAACGCCTTTGTTAATCTTGCCAGGCGTCAAATTGCCAGGTTAAAAGCTAGCGGCCGAGAAGTTGGTGAAGGTCAAAAGCTGGTCTCCGCGAAATTGACCGAAGCCGATCAATTGTTTGCCCAAGGGCGGACCATGGAAGCTCGGAAAATCTGGTATAGCATTATCGAGCTCTATCAGAATAACTTGGAGATGGCTCCGCTTGTTTCCTATGCGCAAGAACGTTTGGCAGCAGCGCAGAGCACCCAAGGCGATCCCTCCAATCCAACAGCCGGTAATGAATGATTCGACTCCGTCACCCAATGACGACGACGACCTGCCGGTGATGGCACAGGTCGTCGTGGAAGGTCCCACGATCGGTCGCCAAACGAGACAGCAAAAACGCCAGGCAATTTCGGTCGCCGAGGATGATGGCAATGACGATCCGCTGGGGCGGTTCGGACGCAGCAAAGTGGCAATCTTGGTGACCGTTTTTCTAGTCGCCGGGATTATGGGGTTGCCGCTGATTTATGTCAGCCGAGCCTTTAACCGGTTGGAAAAGATCTTCTGGACGGTCGTCGTGCTGCTTTATACGGTCGCTTTGTTCTACGGACTGTATCTCTATGTGATCTGGTTGTTTGATCGAGTGTCCAGATAAGCACCTCGACATAAGTCTTTCGGTCATATCAGCCGCCTGGCGCCAGCCTGCGGTTTTCACAGCACAACACGCCACCGGGAACCGCACGCTGGCGCGTTGCGGCTGATAAACCGCACGCTGGCGCGTGGCGGCTGATAAACCGCACGCTGGCGCGTGGCGGCTGATGAACCGCACGCTGGCGCGTTGCGGCTG
>CAZHTX010000583.1:0-3561 GCA_964535475.1 uncultured Pirellulaceae bacterium | reverse complement strand
TGTCATCAGGGAGCGATTGTGGCGGGCTCTTTGGGCAAGCCAATCCCGCACAATTTTTTCCTCTGCACGACCGCCGAGTACGGTGACTTTGAGTTGCGTTTGGAAGCCCGCTTAGTGGGCAAGGGGGATAACGCGGGCGTTCAATTTCGTACCGCGAAGATTCCCGGCAGCCACGAGGTATCGGGTTATCAAGCCGATATGGGGTCCGCTTGGGATCGCCCCGTCTGGGGCGCCTTGTACGACGAGTCGCGGAGGAACAAGATGTTAGCAGAGCCCCAAGCGGAGCTGGTGCGTCAGATCTTCAAGCCGGCCGACTGGAATGCGTTCATTATTCGTTGTCAGGGACCGCGGGTGCAGATCTGGTTGAACGGGACTCAAACGGTCGATTATACCGAGCCGGATGCCAAAATTGCTCGCCGCGGGGTGATCGCCGTGCAGATTCACGGCGGACCGGCTGCCGAGGCCAGTTATCGTAACCTACGCATTAAAGATTTGTCCGACGTCCGTTAGCCGCTTTCACTGAGTCGCAATTTTTTGCCAGCTAAGGAATCTACCTTGTCGATACGTTACATTTTTTTTGATTTGGGCAACGTGCTGGTGCATTTTGATCCCAACGAAGCATGCCGAAACGTATCGCGGTTGGTTGGCAAACCGGAGGCGGACGTCTTCGCCGCTTTGTACGGCTCAGGGGTGGAGACGCGTTACGAGCGGGGCGATTTGGACTGTGAAGCATTCGCGACCGCTTTTCGTGCCGAACTGGGCTGCGAATGTGCCAGCGAAGATTTGTTGCGAGAGATGTCGGCCATGTTTCGTCCCAACCAGGCAATGCAACCTGTGCTTGACCGGCTCGCGACCAACGACTTGCGGCTGGGTATTCTTTCCAACACCTGTCGGGCTCACTGGAACTGGGTCCAACAGCAGGCATGGCCGGTTTCCAGCGGCTGGTTTGGTGAAGCAGTGCTGAGTTACGAAGTTGGTCGCATGAAGCCGGAGCCAGAAATCTATCAGGCGGCCCAGTCAGTCGCCGGAGTTTCCGCGGAACAAATTTTCTTCACTGACGATCGGTTGGAGAATGTCGAAGCGGCTCGGAAAGCTGGTTGGCGGGCCGAGCTGTTTCATGATGCCGAGTTGTTGACCAAGCAGTTGACAACTTTGTTGCCCGGTTTTTGACAGCGACTGCTCACCGCCGCGGTCTTTCTATTTTCCTTGTGTTGTCGCGCTGAGATTCGAGCTGAGATTGAACATGGCACCATCATCAAATTCCGACCATCAGCAACATGAAGGCCAGCAGCTTGAAGGCCAGCCAGCATCGGCGGCAGTTGCCGGGGAGAGTCTGGTAGTTGATGCGGGCCGCGGGGAAATTGCCCAGCCGCGGACGGTGGCTGTGATTGACATTGGCGCGACCAGCATTCGCATGGCGATCGCTGAGATCAGGGATAGCGGCGAGATCCATTTGCTCGACACGTTGGTCCAGCCGGTCAGCTTGGGCAAGGACGCCTTTACGGCGCGACGTTTTCGCCGCAGTTCGATCGAGGAGTGCGTGCGGGTTTTGCGGGCATACGACCGGGTGTTGGGTGAGTATGGCATCCAGCATGAGCACGTGCATGTGGTGGCCACCAGCGCGGTGCGTGAAGCGGCAAACCGACTGACTTTTCTGGACCGCATCTACATCGCCACCGGTTTGCATGTGGAGCCGATTGATGAAGCCGAGGTGAATCGAATTACCTACATGGGGATCCAACCCCATTTGGCCGCGGATCCCGAATTGGCCAACGCCAAGGGGGTGGTGGTGGAAGTTGGTGGCGGTAGCACCGAGATGTTGGTTGTGCGTGGCGGCAACGTGTTGTTCTCCAACACTTACCGGCTGGGCGCTCTGCGGCTCGCGCAAACGCTGCGTTCGCTCGGCGCGCCGGCTGGCAAGCGGCGGGCGCTGATGGAGAGTCAAATTCGACGCACCGTGGCGCGGATCAGTGAAGAGGTGCGGGCCGACATGCGGATCGAAGTGATTGCTCTGGGGGGCGATATCCGCTTTGCCGCTCGCCAGATTTTGTCCGATTGGGATGAGGATGGCCTGGCCAGGTTAAACGTGAATGCCTTGGACGAGTTGGCTAGCGAGGCGATGAAATTAGGAGTCGACGAGTTAGTGCAACGTTATGGGATTAGCTTTTCCGAAGCCGAAACGTTGGGGCCGGCGCTGTTAACTTATTTGATGTTGGCTCGTCGCTTTGAGCTCAATCAAATCTTGGTCTCCAGCACGAATCTGCGTGACGGCTTGTTGCAAGACATGGCTTCCCAGGGCCGCTGGACGGCTGAGTTTCGCAATCAAATTATTCGCAGTGCCATTAGTTTGGGACGCAAGTTTGATTTTGATGAATCGCACGCCCGTCAAGTTGACTTGTTGGCGCGCAAGTTGTTTGCCGAGTTGGCCGATCTGCATCAGCTCGATTCCCGCTATGAGGTATTGCTGTCGGTCGCTTCGTTGTTGCATGAAGTGGGGATGTTCGTCAACGTTCGCAGCAATCACAAGCACGCCATGTACTTGATACGCAACAGTGAGATTTTTGGACTCAGTCGTCAAGATTTGTTGCTGGTCTCGCTGCTGGCGCGTTATCATCGGCGAGCTTATCCCCAGCCGGGTCATGAGGGGTACGCGATGCTGGGGCGAGATCAGCGGGTCGTGGTTTCTAAATTGTCGGCGATTCTGCGGTTGGCCATCGCTTTGGATGAATCGCGTTTGGGGCGAGTCAAAGAGGTGCGTTGCCTGCGTGAACGCGAGCGTTTGGTGATTCGTGTGCCGGGAGTTGACGATGTCTCTCTGGAGCAATTGTCGATGCGGCAGAATGCGGGGCTGTTTGAAGAGATTTTTGGTGTGACTGTGCTGCTGCGGCCGGGGAATTGAGCGATTTTTGATCGTAAAGCAGTGCTTTGGCGGCGTGATGGTGCTAGGCTGGAGCATGGTGGGTTGCTCGGCTAGCTGCCTTCGTTTTCTCCAAGTAACAGCGGAGTGTGGTTGTGATGTCCGCGATGAGCAAAGTTTTTTGGGCGTTCTGTATGGCGGGAGTGATCTTTGTGCCCAACGCTGGCGGGGCTGACGAATTCGCCCAAATCCGCGAGCGAATGGTGCGTGATTACGTCGCCCCGGCGGGGGTTTCCGATCCCCGCGTGCTGGAATCGGTCCGCAATACGCCCCGCCACCAGTTCATGCCGCGGCGATTTTGGGACCAAGCTTACTTCGATATGGCTCTGCCAATCGGTAAGTCGCAAACGATCAGCAGCCCGTTCATCGTCGCCGCGATGACCGAAGCGATTGAGCCGGAGCCGACTGACAAAGTGCTAGAGATCGGTACTGGCAGCGGTTATCAAGCGGCCGTGCTGAGTCCCCTGGTCAGCGAGGTTTACACGATCGAAATCGTTCCCGAACTGGGTGAGCAGGCAGCTCGAGACCTCAGTCGTTTAGAATACACGAATGTACACGTGCGGGTGGGTGACGGTTTCAAGGGGTGGCCTGAGCAAGCACCATTCGATGCGATCATCGTCACCTGCAGCCCTGAATCGGTTCCG
>CAZHTX010000582.1:0-3562 GCA_964535475.1 uncultured Pirellulaceae bacterium | reverse complement strand
CCCAATCGTCGCATCGGCAGACTGTCAATGATCTGCCGCACTCGCGGCGATATCGGCACATCCATTTCGGGAGGGATTCGCACCAACGAGCCGGCTGTGGCCAAGGAGGCAACTTCGGGTAACATCGGAATCACTACAGATACATCCCCAAGTAACCACCAGATTGCTCAATTTCGCTCTGGATTTTCTTCAAGCGAGCTTCGGTCTTGCTCAGATCACCCGCCGCTACGTAACGACCAAATTCGACCGCCACGGCGCGTGGCACGCATTCCATCAGCCAATGCACAATCGGTTCGTGCAGCCAATCACAAGTTTCGCTGAGCAGGTTCACTTGCAAGTCAGTTGCTCGCACTCCTCGGTCCGCTCCGTCGGTCAACAACGTGCCCTCAAAGCCAAAAACTACCTGTCCATATCCGGGATCATTGGTGAAGTGATAAACACAGCGGGCGCGATGCAGGTAGTAAGCGTTCATCGTGCCATGCTTCTCGATCGCCCGCTCGACTCGCAACACAAATTCCGCGTAACGCGGCGCCGCATCCACCGGGACTTCTAACTCCCCCACGCTCCGCAGTGGCAAGCAGTCGAACTCAATTTCGACCCACTCGCCGCGCTCCCGAGGCGTGCTCGGACCAACGACGCTCATCGTGCTTATCTCCTTAGATTACCCAGCGAATGTGCTCGCTTGTTCAAAGACCCGCAAGCTGCAAAGCCAACGCCGGTCCACGCTGGCCGCATTGTAACAACCGGCCCAGCGACCGCAGCTACCGGCTGGCCATTTCGATTCCCCTGCTATTCGCCGTTGAACTGGCCCCAGCCCGGCCCGCAAACCTGCCCAGCTAGGCCGCTGACAAAAAAATCTCGAATTGCTGGATTGACACATCGTGCTATTGCGATATATTGATCTATAGAGGTTAAACATGATGATCGCAAAACCAAACACAACTCGCTTGCCCCCCGGTGGTCCCGCCGAGTTCCAGCAGGCGGCCGAATGCCTGAAAACTCTCGCCCACCCGGTGCGGTTGCGGATGATCCAATTGCTGCTGCACGGCAAATACACCGTGGGTGAATTGGCCGCTGACTGTCAAATTCCCGACAACGTGGCCTCGGAGCACCTGCGACTGATGCAACGCTGCGGATTATTTTCCAGTCAACGAGAGGGGCGTTTCGTCTATTACGCTGTCGCCGAATCGCACTTGGAGAGCTTGATGCACTGTATTGAGGCTCGTTTTTTGACCGGCCAAAGCCACTCGCCCTAGCCGGCCATCACGCAAAACCGCTAATTCAACTTTTTTTACCACAACACCTCGCCACCTCCCGAGCTATCCAGTTGATGAGGTTCGGGAATACCAATGAAGGAGCACGTTACCATGCAATCGATTACTCCCCGCCAATTAGCTGAACTACAGCAACAACAACAGGTCGACCTGCTCGACGTCCGCACGCCGGTCGAGTTTCGCGAAGTGCACGCTTCGATCGCTCGCAACCAGCCGCTCGACGCACTCGACCCGAAGGCCATCATGGCGGCTCGCAACGGCATGGCCGATCAGCCGCTTTATGTGATCTGTCGCTCCGGCAGTCGTTCTACCAAAGCGGTCCAACAATTCCTGAGCGCTGGCTACACCAACGTGGTCAACGTCGAGGGGGGCACCAGCGCCTGGACCGAAGCTGGTTTACCGGTGGTGCGAGGCAAGAAAGCGATGTCGCTGGAGCGTCAAGTTCGCATCGCTGCCGGTTCACTGGTCTTAATCGGAGCCATTTTGGCGCTCGTCTTGCACCCATATTTTGTGCTGCTCTCCGGGTTCGTGGGAGCTGGCTTAGTTTTCGCTGGTGTGACTGACACCTGCGGCATGGGCATGCTGTTGGCGAAGATGCCTTGGAACCAAGTTTCCGGAAACACGGCGACTTGCCAAACCAGTTAAGGCTAGCCGCGGTTGGTTAGCCGTAATGGCGCTAGCCACGGTTGGTTAGCCGCAATGGCGCTAGCCGCGGTTCCCGTATTGAACCGAACTAGTCGCGTACAACCGAACGGTGGCTAGCGACAAAACCGCTAACAGTGTTTCGTTCGCCATTCAAATCATTGAAACAAACATCTAACAGGAAACCAGACTATGTTGCTGAAATACTTTTATGATCAAGCTTTGGCACATGCTTCTTATATGGTAGGTTGCCAACGATCCCAGCAAGCTATCATTGTCGACCCCGGCCGTGATGTTGAGCAGTACATTGAGGCTGCTGCCGCGGAAGGCATGGAAATTGTCGGCGTTGCGGAAACACACATTCACGCCGATTACGTTTCCGGCGCTCGTGAGCTGGCCGATCGCGTTCAAGCTAAATTATATGTTTCCGACGAAGGACCGGCTGAATGGAAATATCTTTATCTTGATACTTATGATGCCCAGCTCGTCAAGGACGGTGATACCTTTTCGCTGGGGAAGATCAAATTCGAGGTCGTCAGCACGCCGGGGCACACGCCGGAGAGCATTTCCTTTTTGGTCACCGACCAAGGTGGCGGTGCGGATCAACCGATGGGAATCTTTACGGGCGACTTTATTTTCGTCGGTTCTATCGGGCGTCCCGATTTACTGGAAGAAGCCGCCGGCTTGGCGGGCACGGCTGAACCGGGGGCTCGGCAGCTGTATCATTCCGCTGAACGATTCAAACAGCTTCCCGACTTTCTGCAAGTTTGGCCGGCTCACGGAGCGGGCAGCGCTTGCGGCAAAGGCCTCGGTGCCATCCCTTCCTCGACGGTCGGATACGAAAAACAGTTCAATCCCGCCTTGCAGTTTACTGACGAGCAATCGTTCGTGGATTACATTCTCGCCGACCAGCCCGAAGCGCCACCCTACTTCGCCTTGATGAAACGCGTCAACAAAGAAGGGCCGAAAGTGTTGGGGCAAACAGGGCACACCGAGTGGCTACCTAAGAGTGAACTCGCCACTGCCAGCGAACACGGGACCTTGATCGATCTTTCCAGTTCCACGGCGTTCGCGGAAGCCCACTTGCCCACCGCAATCAATATCCCGCTGGCTCACTTGGCCACTTGGGCTGGCTGGTTGGTTGATTACAGCAAACCGATTTATTTAGTTGCCGAACGCGAGCAATTATACGAAGCGGTTCGCGTGCTGCAAAAAATTGGTGTCGATGAAGTGGCCGGCGCTTTTCTCGGCAGTGAGGCCATCGACGAGCGACAACTCACTGGCGGCTATCCCAGCGAGTCCCCCCGGGAACTTGCCCCGCGAATCGCCGACCAACAGGTCAACTTGATTGATGTCCGGGCCAAGACGGAATGGAACGAAGGCCACATCCCGCAAGCTCGACATATCTTTCTGGGACGACTGCCTCAGCACCTCGAAGAAATCCCCCGTGACCGACCAGTTGTCGTACACTGTGCATCGGGCGTGCGGTCAGCGATCGCCAGCAGCGTGTTGCAATCCGCCGGATTCGATGTGATTAACATGTCGGGAGGGTTTAACGCTTGGTCGGCCGCCAGTTTGCCGGTTTCCCAGCCCAGCGGGGCACCGATCAGCGCAACTTGCTCCGTCGGGGCCGTCTCCTGACGAAC
>CAZHTX010000581.1:0-3576 GCA_964535475.1 uncultured Pirellulaceae bacterium | reverse complement strand
CAGCCTGTTTGTTATTTGGTCTAGTCGGTACTTCCTTGCAAGCCTTCCGTGCAGTGCGCGCCGAAAAAAAGGCATTGGCCGAAATGGACTTGAAGGAGTTGGCTCGCCAAGAAGCCTTGACCAGTGCCGAACAGGCGCGAGCGGCGGCAGCGGCGGAACGCCTGGCCAGGGAAGCGGAGCAGCTCCAGCGACAAAAAGCAGAAGCAGCTAGCGTGGTGGCAGCGAATGAAGCCGCAATGGCCAAAGCGATCAGTCAGTTCTTGCAAAGAGACCTGCTGGGGCTCGCAGGCGCCGAAGCGCAATTGGCCGCTGGGATGGAGATCGATCCCGATGTCAAACTGGTAACGTTGCTAAAACGGGCGTTGGATCGAGTGGACGAAAGGTTTGCCGACCAACCTCGCATCAGAATACAAATAATGGCCACGCTCTCCAGATCATTCGAGAGGATTGGCCAGTACGCCGAGGCTGCGCAACTGCTCGAAGAGATTTCGGAATTCCTGAAAATAAACTTTAACGGTGAGCATCCGGAGACTCTCCGGATCGAAAACAATCTCGCGGCTCTATACATCTATCAGGGACGATTACGCGACGCGGAACCACTTTTGAAGAAGACGTTGCAAGCCAGACGTCTTCTAAAAGGAAATGAACACACAGAAACCCTTGCATCGATGAGTAACCTAGCGGTGCTGTATAAAATGCAGGGGCGTTTTGAGGAGGCCGAGCCGTTGTATCGCGAATGCCTCGAAACGGAGCGGCGAAAACTCGGAGATGACCACGAAGAAACCGCCAAAACGATGGGCAATCTGGCACTGCTTTATCAGGAGATGTCTAGGTTGGACGATGCCGAACGCTTGTTTACGGAGGCATTGGAGGTCAATCGCCGTGTCCTCCCTCCCACCCATCCTAAGATTGCGGTGGCGTTGAGTAATCTGGGAGTGCTTTACAGAAAACGAGACCATCACGAGGACGCGCTCGCAGTCCTTTCCGAGGCAGTCGAGATCCAGGAGCGAGCATGCGGCGCGGAGCATCCTGATACGATTACGACTAAAGCGAATCTAGCCTCGCTGTACAAGGCCCAAGGTCGCTACGACTTGGCAGAACCGATCTTTACCGATGCCCTTGAGCGACTTCGCCGCAAGCTGGGGAACGATCATTCGAGAACCCTTTCACAAATAAACAATCTCGGACTGCTGTACATGGAGCAGGAACGATTTGACGCGGCTATGCCACTGCTTGTCGAAGCCCTCGAAACGGGCCGCCGCGTTCTGTCTTCAAAACACCCAGATACGCTCTTGTACGTTAGTAACTTGGGAGTTCTTCTACGCCGCAGCGGCAGGTTGGAAGAGTCGCTTGCGTTGCACGAAGAAGCCTGGCGATTGCGGAAGGAAGTTCTGGGACCAGATCATGTCGACACCATAACCTCGATGGCAAACCTCGGGTTGACTTATTTAGATGCGGGAAATGCAGCAGAGGGTATTCGATTGCTCGAGGAAGTCCAAGTTACTAGTAAAAAGGCAGCAGAGTTTGGCTGGATAAGAACCAAATTGGCTGATGCTTATGCCAAAGATGGTAAAATTCCGCAGGCGATTGACTTGATCGTAGAGCAAATCGACGATGCGCGCAAAAGCTCGCCGATTGACCGCCAGCGATTTGCAAACATACTTGCCAGCTGCGGCTTTCGACTGTTGAAACTCGAGGCGTGGCAAGAGGCCGAACCCGTTCTTCGCGAGTCCCTCACGCTTCGCGAGGAGTTGTCACCGGACACTTGGGCCACCTTCAACGCCCTTTCCATGCTGGGCGAAGCCCTTTTGGGTCAGAAGAGATACACTCAAGCCGAGCCATTGTTGCTCGACGGTCATGCAGGCTTGATCCAGCAAGGGGACTCCAATCCACAAGAGTTTGATTCGCGCGTCCGTCTGGCAGTTGGGAGATTGATTCGGCTCTACGAAGCGACGAAAAACGCGGAAGAGGCTGACAAGTGGAAAGCCGAACTGGAGGACTTGGGGAACGAAGGTCTAGATGAAACATAAAGTTGAGCATAAAAGAAGGTTGGATCGTCCTTGTCGTATACCAGCGGCAGCAATTAGTCCGCCGCCGACGGATCGCCGGATTCAATCTGGGAAAGGATGTGGGTTATATGGGTCATTCACGGATTGTACCGCAGCCAAGCAGAGAAAGCTGCCAATCCGTTATGGCCTAATTGCACTTCTGTTGAACCCTCAGCGAGTGTGAATCTATTGCGATCTTGTCAGTCGCAAGGCCGCCAGATTGCCGATTCCCTTCCATGGTCGACGCTGAATCTTGCTGCCGGCTAGGTCCGCCGCATCCTCGGGCTCTGAGCGGTGTACAAAAAGGTCGCCACTCCGATTATCACAGGCTTTGCAAGGATTCAGTTGACCAAGATGGCCGCTATCATCCATCCCCTGCTGAGTCTGCTGGCGTCCCTCTCGCGGCAGGAACTTGCCCAGCAAGTGACATACCTCAAAACGGAAAACAAGATCCTCCGGAGTAAGCTACCTGATCGGATCCAGCTGAACAATCAGGAGCGTCGGCGGCTGGTGAAACACGGGCTGAAACTTAAGGCATCCCATCTCGGCACTCGCAAATCTCATCTCTTATAGAAATGTGCGTTCGCTGTTGCGCACTCAGCGAGAAAATGCTCTAACGCTCGCTCTCCCCATGACCAGCGGACCACAGTCTAAGTGGCGATCAAAATTTTCGCGAGGTGACGAAGGGCTGCGGAATTCATTGGTTCTCGGTGTGGCGGACAATTTTTACAGCGCGGCTCGGTGTCGGTCACGGTTGACGTTTGCCGACAAGTCATATCCAGTGGTGCACAAACGCCGAAGATCTTGCCGCAACCGCTGACTCGTCCATTTGTCATCGAGCGGATTAACAGGGCGAGCATCGATCCCGGCGTACTCCAACGCTGTCTCCCATGCGCCAAATTCCTCGCAGGCGAGCTAAAAGAGTACCAGCACCACCTGAAGTGACGCGCTGGATGCGCTGCGAGAATTCATGCACAAGCCAATCGCCGTTCATCGGTCCCGATAATAGCATCGCAGTGATGGTTACACCAATCTCGAATCCTCCTTCACCTTCAGGCACTTGGTTTCCAGCGAGATCGGTCAGAAGTGGTGAGAATTGGATGCGGTAATTTCCTTCGCTGATGGTCTCCGGATTCAAATCGATCGCGATTCGGTCCCCAATCTCTCCAATCCCAGTTAACTCGACTACTACTCCATTGGACCCGACGATCTGATACGAAGACAGTAAGCAAGCATTCAAGGGCATAACATCGCCAAATTTGAGAATGGCGGGTACCGGTGTCGTCTCGTCTGCCACTTGATTCAACGGCTTGACCAACATGGTGAATGCTAACCAACTGGTGCCTCCCAGCAGGAGGAATCCCGCTAAGGTGATCGCGGAGGGAATCACCCACGCCGGTCTGGAGCGCGATCCTGAAGCGGGATTCGCAATGGTTTTGGTAGGTCGCGTGAACTGAGTGCCGGCAGGCATCTCATACCAGGCGGGCGGTCGTCCCGAATAACCCACCGAGTGGAGATTCTGGCGATC
>CAZHTX010000580.1:0-3597 GCA_964535475.1 uncultured Pirellulaceae bacterium | reverse complement strand
CAACTAATTTTTGGTCAGCTTTTTACGTGGCCAACTGACCAACCACGGCACGCCACCGTCGCTTCCTGATATCCGGTCGAATCTAAGTCGCCCCCTCAGAAGCGGCAAATCCCCTCGCGGGTTACTTGCTGATATCTATGATAACATCGGCCTACCCATTCGCCAACTTGATCCGCAAAGAACTTTGATGCTGACCCCCACCGTTCTGCACGAAGACAATCATCTGCTCGTCGTCGACAAACCGGCTGGTATCGCCACCGCGGGTGTGGTCGACCGGCCCAGCGTCTACCAGTGGGCCGCTGATTACATCAAAAAAAAGTACCAAAAACCGGGCAATGTATTTATCGGGGTGGTCAGCCGGCTGGATACCGTGACCAGCGGCGTGCTGGTGCTGGCTCGGACCAGCAAGGCGGCCAGTCGCTTGTCGGACCAGCTGCGACGCGGCACCATCCGCAAAACTTATCTGGCAATTTTGGCGGGACAACCCGATGCCGATAGTGGACAGTTGGTCGATGACGTATACAAGGACGACGCCGCGCACCGCATGCGAGTCGTCCGCCAGTCAAACTCACGCCAACAGGCACTGTCTCAGCAGCCTCCCGCCCGGCAGGGCATTCAACAAGCAGTGCTGCGGTATCAAACCTTGCACCGCTGGCACCACGGGGGGCAGGGGCAGCCGTTGGCGGCGGTTCAGATTGAATTGCTGACTGGCAGAAAGCACCAGATTCGCCTGCAGTTTTCCGCTCGCGGCTTGCCCATTTGGGGCGACCGCAAATACGACAAATCGGCATCCAACTGGGGCCAGGGCATTGCCTTGCACGCTTGGCAATTGCAGTTCGAGCACCCCACATCGCGGCAAACGATGCGATTCGATGCTCAGCCACCGGCAATTTGGCGGCAGTTGCTGCCCGACGATTGGCGGCCCACCCCGCCCACAAGCCCACCCCGCCAGCCAACAAGCTAGATTGACAGCGAGCTGTTGCCGCCGCGGTTGGTGGCGACCAAGTTGCGATAACGACGGATCAATCGCGAGATTGCCAGCATCAAATAAGCGTTAGCGACCAGCGAAAACAGCAGGAAAAAGTTGATTAGGGGGCGTGACTCCAGTTGGGCTTGATTGCGAACCAACGGCTCGTCGTCGGACGGAGAAAACCGCCCGGCCCTGCTGGACGTTCCCTCGGCCTGGCGTGTCGCATCGGCGGTTTGCTGCCTTTGATTAACGGCAGCTTGATCGGAAACCGTCGAGTTCGCGGTCGTCTGATTGGTGGTTGGCACGGAAGCAGCCCCGAGTTGCGTGAGCCGTTCCCGAGCAAGACGCTCGGCGGCTAGCTGTTCCTGCAACAACTATTCGCGAATACGATGCTCCGCGAGCGTACGACTGTCGCTCGACGTTGACTCGTTTCGCAAGGATGACGGGTAAGTGGCTGGGTTAGTTGCCAGCTGGGCTGCGCGAGTGGGGTTCCTTTGCGCTTCGGCGGCTCGCTCTTTACTCAGCAGGTTCTCTGCCCAGTCGAGTAGGCCGCGTTCTTCAGCGACTGTGATCTCGCCGATTCGCACGAGGTAATCGAGCATTTGGCGGAAGCGGGGATCGTCGGCCGCCAGCGGACGGAGGGTCGAGCGGTCGATTAATTGTCCGGATTGGTTGGAAGTAACTTCGGCCACCAGCCGTTGGTCACTTTGCCGCTGTTCCGCCGGGGTCATGCCGCTGCGGCGATCCCAAAACTTATAGGTTTCATCGCCGTTGATTTGCGAGCTATTAGTTTGCGAGCCGTTGGTTTGCGAGCCGATCGTTTGGGTGGAAGCGGGTTGGATTTGGCGGGCCCCGCGGCGATTGATTTCGGAGAGTCCGCGATTGTCGACACCACGGTCGTTCATCGAAGGGGGATCGGTCCCGGGCTGGCTGTTGCCGCTGCTGGTCGCAGCGAAGCGAGGATCGCTGCTGGTGGGGTTGGGATTGGTTTCGGCCGCGTTCCGGTTTGTGGCAGCTTCGCGACTCCAACTGGGTGGCGGAGTGGGGCCGTAGGGATCGGAGGACGCGTTGTTGTTGGCTGTGTTAGGGCGAGTTGTGTTAGGGTTGGTGGGAACTTGAAAATCGGTGGCTGGTCCTGCTGCAGGATTCCGATTCATGCCGCCGCCGCTCGGCGCCGTGCTGGGGATGCCGGTATTGGATGAAGTGCTAGGGGCCGTGCTGGGAGTGGTCCCGGGGGCTGCTCTGGGAGAAGTGCTCGGCGACATGCTGGGAATTTGAAAGTTACCGTCGCCGCCATCTTGCCCGCGCATCGTATTCGGTTGCAGTTCGTCGGGCGGGCGGGGGTAGTCTTGGGGCGATACGGGAAAAGCGGTTTCTTGCAAACCGCTGGCCGCCAGGATCTCCGGGCGCGGCAATGGCCCGTCACCGAAGCGAATTTCCACTTCGGTGATTTGCCCCCGCAAATTTTCGGGGATGCGGCTGGTCAGTTTCCGTTCGGCCTTGAGCGTTTCGAATTGCTCAGGCGTTACTTGAATGATATATCGATACTGACCGGGGCCGATTGATTCCCAGCCGGGGTCGACCATGACGACGGCCATAGCCAGCAGCAGCGGAGCTCCGCCCATCGGATCCTTCCTGTCGGGTAATCAGGTAATCGTCTGGGTGACGGAAACCGAGTTTCCGCAAAGCCGCAGACGAATTTATGGTTGCGCTTTATCCTACCCCCACTCGGCAAGCCTGGTAAAGAGCGGAATTTACTTAATTCGAGGAAGCATTCAGCCGGACAGCGTAAGCCGCCAGCGACAACTACTTGATAAAGTCGTGCTGCTCGAGCCAGCTGAGGCACAGTTCGGGCCAGTGGCTCGAGGGTAACTGGGGGCCGTCGGCGGCGGCTCGCGCCAGCCCCAATCCGTGACGCCCCCGCTCGAAGATGTGCAGTTCCGCTGGCACCCCCGCAGCCACCAGGGCTTGGTAGTAAACCAAGGCATTTTGCACGGAAACGACCGGATCTTCGGCGGTGTGCCAGAGGAAAGTGCGTGGAGTTTCAGCCGTCACGCGGTTGTCCGTGGAGAGTTCCTCGAGGCGATCTGCCGGGACGTCGTTGCCGAGTAAATTGCGTTGGCTGCCGTAATGCGTGTAGGGGCGACCAAAGGCAATCACTGGATAGCAGACGATGGCGAAGTTAGGGCGGCTGGAATGGCTGTCAAGCGGATCTTGAGCGTTGGGCAGCAACGTTTCGGTGGTGCTCAAGCTGGTGACTAAATGGCCACCTGCGGAAAATCCAATCACCCCAATTCGGTTCGGATCAATGTTCCAGGATTCCGCCTGCGCTCGCAACATCCGCACTCCTCGCTGGGCATCGAGCAGGGGATACGGATAGCCGTAACCCGCGCCGGAATTGCGATGGCGATAGCGGCAGATGGCGGCGGAAATGCCGGCTGAATTCAACCAACGGGCGATCTCGGTACCCTCGTGACCGTCTGCCAAGCCGCCATAGCCGCCGCCAGGCACGACCAGCACTGCGGCCGTGGGAGTTGTCGAGTCGGCTCGATAGAACTGCAAGGTGGGACGATCACCGCTGGCGTTGCCAGCTGCGCCCGGTGCTTGATTCGCGGGTGCTTCATTCG
>CAZHTX010000579.1:0-3598 GCA_964535475.1 uncultured Pirellulaceae bacterium | reverse complement strand
CTAACCGTGGCTAGCGCCAAAACGGCTAACCGTGGCTAGCGCCAAAACGGCTAACCGTGGCTAGCGCCAAAACGGCTAACGTTACTGACGATTCTTCGTAACATCCAAATTAAATATAGCGTTGGTCACGACGGTCCAGGCAGCCAATTGCTCCACGGAACAGTCGCCGGGCAAGGTCACGTCTCCAGACAACTGCGTTGCTAAGTCAGGCGAGTCGGAATACATCTTCTCCAAGTCGTCAACAAGTGCCAACAATGACACTTCGGTTTGCGGATCGGGTAGCTGCGAAGTTATGGTCTCATAAACGATCCGCAACCGCTGATTGTCATCCGACTCATCGGCCAAAGTGTTGTTTGCCAAGTGCCGAGCGGCTTTGATGTATTCTTGCTCATTCAACAACAACAAAGCTTGCAGCGGCGTGTTGGTCCGCTCGCGACGCGCAATACACTCTTCGCGACTGGGCGCGTTAAAAATCGTCATCTGCGGCGGCGGCATGGCGCGCTTCCAAAACGTATAAACGCTACGTCGATAGATCTGCTCGCCCTTGTCGGGGTTATATTCGCGAGGATACGAGCTGGGCAAACTAACCGCTTTCCATAAACCTTCAGGCTGCGGAGGCTTGACACTCTTGCCGAATTGTTTGGTGTTCAGCAACCCGCTGGAAAACAAAATTTGATCACGGATCATCTCCGCATCCATCCGATAACGCGAGCCTCGCGAGAGCAGTCGGTTGTCGGGATCGCGGCGATAACTCTCCGGTGAGGAGATTGTGGTCTGTTGATATGCTTGGCTCATCACCATCTCCTTCATCAGTCCTTTTACATCCCAGCCCGACTCGACAAAGCGGACAGCCAGATAATCGAGCAACTCGGGATGCGAGGGCCATTCCCCCTGGGCACCGAAATCTTCTGAGGTGCGGACAATGCCGACGCCGAACAACTGCTGCCAAAAGCGGTTCACGGCGACGCGGGAGGTCAACGGATGCTGGGGATCGACCAACCAATTTGCCAAATCCATCCGCGTGCTAACTTCGTGCTCCGAATCTAAAGCCGGCAAAAAAGTAGGCGTTGCCCGCTCGACTTGCTGCCCCGGATTGTCGTAGGCGCCACGAATCAAGATGTGCGAGGGACGAATCTCGTCCCGTTCCTTCATGATCATCGCGGCCGGCACGGTAACCAGGAAATCATCATGCTCCCGCTGGGCGGCCTGCAGCTTCTTGCGAGCGTCGGCGAGTGCCGCTTCGTTTTCTGCCAGTTCCGATTGCTTTGCCTCTGCGGCAGCATCCCCCGCCGCCTCAGCCTTGTTGTCCTTGACTTTACTTTCCAGTTCGGCGACTTCGCCTCGCAGTTTCTCCACAGCCGCCGACAACTGTTCCAATTGCTCAGCCTGTTCGGGCGAAGGCAAATTGATATAAGGAGGTTGTAAGCCGCGGGTAAAATCGGTTCCCCGCCGTCCGCCCGTTTCCGGCGTGGCATCAATGTTATTGAAGTAACCAGCCATGGAGAAAAAGTCTTTTGCCGTGATCGGATCATATTTATGATCATGACAAACCGCGCATTGCATCGTCAGCCCCAGGAAAGCGGTGCCCACGGAGGAAACGCGATCGATCACATTGCGAGTAAAACTTTCCTCCGGCAGCATCGTGCCGACGTCAATGATCAAATGCAGGCGATTAAACCCCGAGGCAATCAATTGATCTTGCCGTGGATTCGGATACAAGTCTCCGGCAATCTGATAGCGGACAAAATCATCATAAGAAAGATTTTCGTTGAAACTACGAATCACCCAATCGCGATAGGGCGAGAGGTCACGAAAATGGTCGTGATGGATGCCGTTGGTATCCGCAAAACGCACCAGGTCCAACCAATACTTGGCCATATGTTCGCCGTAGTGCGGACTGTTCAGCAGACGATCCACGAGCCGCTCGTAAGCGTCGGGAGACGTATCGCTTAAGAAAGCTTCAACTTCCGCACGCGTCGGTGGCAACCCAGTCAAATCGAAGGACAGCCGACGAATCAGTGAACGGCGATCGGCCCGCGGCTTGGGCACAAGTCCTGCTTCCTCAAGACGCTGGATCACGAATCGATCAATCGCTGCTGCCGCATCAGCGTCAGCGTCGACGCCGGGAGGAGTCGGCAGCGTCGGTGGTACGAAGGCCCAAAAAGCTTCATACTCGGCACCCTGCTCGATCCACCGCCGAATCAGCTCTCGCTCATCCTCGGTGAAAGGTCGCTTGTGGGAATCGGCTGGAGGCATGACGACATCGGGGTCCTCCGACGTAATCCGCAACCAGACTTCGCTCTCGGCGAGCATCCCTGGCTTCACAGCCACGACTCCGTACATGTCGCGATAGGCGCCTTGCTCGCCAGTGGCTTGATCCAACCGCAATTCGGCCTGCCTGTCCCCTTCGTCAGGTCCGTGGCAGTGAAAGCACTTATCAGACAGCAGCGGACGGATGTCACGGTTGTAGCTGATCGGCTGTTGCTCAGCGGCAGTCACCAACATCGTGCTCAGCAACGAGCCCACGAGGAACGAGCAAGCAGTTAAGGGAAGCAGGCGGGACACTTGGCTGATCCGTGTTGACAGTGAAATCAGAGGAGAAGGTAACGACAGCGACCCGTGGAACCCCGAGCATTTTCGGCGGGACGTGATTCCAGGCAGCCACCATTTTAACAGAAACGGCATCTCGGGTGGCAATAGAATCAGCCCCAGAAAGCGATTGTCGGGTGCTGCGAGAACCGCCTGCTTGACGTCATCGTTTCGCTTCCGCTCCAATTTATTGGATCACACTCGCTAGGGAACGAAGAGTCGCCTTTGGTCCCGCGAATCCAGCACTTGCTCGAACTTTCGCGGGAGTGAAGGGCGACAATGAAATCTCCCGAGCGATCACTCCCACTTGGGATCTTCGCAGAACCCGTAATTTTGGCAGCCAAAACATGAACAACTTCGATTTCTTTGTCCGTCGCGTGCTGCTGGGCATGCTGGTATGTGCCGTCCTGAATCTGTGCGGTTGGCAATCGGCTGCTGCCAAACGCCCCAACGTGTTGATCATCTATGGCGACGACCAGGGCAGCATCGACCTGGGCTGCTTCGGGGTGCAAGACCTGCAAACCCCACACCTGGATCGACTCGCCGCACAAGGACTCCGCTTGACGCAGATGTACG
Organism: uncultured Pirellulaceae bacterium; assembly: GCA_964535475.1. GTDB lineage: Bacteria > Planctomycetota > Planctomycetia > Pirellulales > Pirellulaceae > Laterigemmans. The sequence goes on along the minus strand of CAZHTX010000579.1, from coordinate 433 downwards.
CGCCGGCTCCCGTCTGCTCGGCCAGTCGCGTCGGCCTGCTCACCGGCCGCTTTCCCGCTCGTGCTGGGCAACCGGGCAACGGACCGCTCGATACCGCTGAGCTGACGATCGCCGAAGCATTCGCCAAAGCTGGCTATCGCACGGGGCATGTCGGTAAATGGCACTTGGGAACAGTCCCCGAGCAGATTCCCTCCGGCCAAGGATTTGATCAGTGGTTTGGTCACTTGCAAGGCTGCATCGATAACTACTCACACTTCTTTTTTTGGAACGGTCCCAACCGCCATGACCTCTGGGAGAATGGCCAAGAAATCCACCGGCCGGGACAATACTTTCCTGATTTGATGGTCTCCGCCTGCCAACAATTTATTGACAACCCACCGCCCCCCGGCAGCCACCCAAATCAAACAGAGCTTGAGATCGCCACAGACAACGG
>CAZHTX010000578.1:0-3600 GCA_964535475.1 uncultured Pirellulaceae bacterium | reverse complement strand
TTGGGGGCCATGGCGATGGGGTTGGCCGGCTGGTTTGCGATCGAGGAGCAGCAGAGTTTGGGACAAATGCAGACCCGCCAAGGCAACTTGAACTTTGTCTATTTTCGTCGTCCAAAAAGCTTTCGCGGACCACTAGCGATCATCGTCGACGAGCGTTCGATGTCGACCGCGGAGATCTTTCCCGGGGGCTTGCAAGCCCATGGTCGCTGCCGAATTTTTGGTCGTCCAACTCCCGGCATGGCACTCCCTTCGATCGTCGAAATTTTGCCCAATGGCGATCGTTTTCTACATGCCTTTGCCAATTTTGTGCTCCCCGAGGGCGAAGCCTTAGAAGGTGTCGGCGTGACTCCCGATGAACTGGTGGTGCTCGATCGCCAGCAGTTATCGGAGGGGATCGATCAAGATGTGCAAGCAGCCAAGCGTTGGTTGTTGCAGGCAGCGGATGCTGAGTAATTTTTTCCCGAAATACGAGAGCGAACTTTATATGAAGATCTATTTGCAAAAGACGATGCTTGGCTTGTTGCTGGCCGTTCCCGCGGCGTTGGTTATCGCCGTGCCCCAAGCTGGCATCGCTCAAGATCGGGCTGCTGGTCAGCCTACCGGCGAAGCGGTCATGGATGGTTACGTCAAAGCCATTGGTGGCAAGGATTTACTGAAAGAGCGCACCAGCCGTCGCATCAAAGCGACTTTCAGTATGCCGGCTGCCGGGGTGGCTGCCGGAATGACGATCACCCAAAAAGCACCCGCTTTCTATCGCATGGAAATGGAGATTCCCGGGCTGGGCAGCATGACTCGCATCAGCGACGGCAAGCAGGTCTATGACAATAACGCCGTGACCGGAGAACGCATCCTCAGTGGAGCCGAAAAAGAAGCAGCCATGTTGGAAGCGAAGTTCAATTCCGATTTGAATTGGCGAGACTCGTTTAAATCCGTCAAATTGGTCGGTAACCAAAAAATCGACGACCGCGACTGCTGGAAAGTCAGCCTGACAACCCAGGGCGGCGCCGAGCAAATTCGCTATTTCGACGTAAAAACCAATTTGTTGGTCCAAACGGAGATGACGGTCGATACGCCGCAAGGACAAATTGCCACCATCACGCGGATCCCCGGCTACAAAGAGATTGACGGAATCAAGTATCCCCAGTCGAGTGAAATTTCGATGTTGGGACAAAAGCAGGTGATCACGATTGATAGCGTCGAGCACGACGTGGAACTGGCAGCCGCACTTTTTGAGATTCCCAAAGCGGGCAATTGATCGCGCCGCCGGCAAACCCCGCTTGACGAAAGCAGTCACCAGGCGACATTCTTAACAGCGAGTGCGACGCCATTTGTGTCGGCGTCGCCGCTGTTGCCTCTTCAGGAAGGATGTCGTTGTCATGTCGGACGTGACCATTGAATTGCCCGACGGTGCTCTGCAAACTCACCCCGCCACAACGACCGCCATGGATGTGGCTAGCGGGATCAGTGAGGGGTTGGCCAGAAACGTGGTGGCCGCCGAGGTCGCCGGAAAAATCATCGACGCCAATTTACCTTTAGGTGAATTGGCATCGGGTGACCAACCGCTGCCCCTCAAGTTACTGACTTCACGCGATCGCAGCGCGCTCGACGTCCTCCGCCACTCCGCGGCCCACGTCATGGCGCGGGCCGTAATGCGACTCTACAAAGGAGTCTCGCTCGCGTTTGGTCCCACCACTTCCGGCGGCTTCTATTACGACTTCGACATTCCCGAGCGGATTGGCGAGGATGATTTTGCCGCGATCGAAGCCGAAATGGCTAAGATTATCAAGGAAAAAGAGCCTTTCGAGCGATTTTCCCTGCCTCGCGAAGAAGCGGTCCAATTGTGCGAGGAGATGGCTCAGGACCTGAAAGTTGAACACCTCAGCACCGGCTTGGCCGACCAGGAATCGGTCAGCTTTTACCGTCAGGGAGAGTTCGTCGACCTCTGCCGTGGTCCGCACATTCCCCACGCCGGCTTTATCAAAGCGATCAAAGTGCTGAGCACGGCCGGTGCTTACTGGAAAGGGGATGCCTCGGGCCGCCAGTTGCAACGGCTTTACGGCACCGCATTTTTCGACAAGAAAGAGCTAAAAGCCTATCTTGAGCAATTGGAGGAAGCCCGACGTCGCGACCATCGCGTGCTGGGGAAAAAACACGGGCTCTTTTCGATCACTCCCGAAGTCGGCCCGGGGCTCTGCCTGTGGCTGCCCAAGGGGGCCCGCGTCCGCGTGATGCTAGAAGATTTTCTGCGGGGTGAATTGTTGCGCCGCGGTTACGACCCGGTGTACAGCCCCCACATCGGTCGCGTCGAAATGTATGAAACCAGCGGCCACTTTCCTTATTACCGCGACAGCCAATTCGCACCGCTGTACGGCAGTGACGCGGGCGGTTTGCTCGATGCCTGGAGCCGGCGACTGGAGGAGGGCAATCTGGATCGCGACGGTGAAGACAAGTTAATGGCGGCGGCCGAGGTGTTGGGCGTCGAACTGCCCGACTACAAACCGTCCGCTTCCGCCGAAGCTCGTCGCGAAGTGTTGCATCGGTGGCAGACCGTGCACGAGCGGTATTTGCTGAAACCGATGAACTGCCCCCACCACTGCCAGATTTTTGCCGCTCAGCCACGATCCTATCGTCAGTTGCCACTGCGTTTATTTGAATTCGGCACGGTGTACCGGCACGAGCAGACGGGCGAACTGAACGGCATGTTGCGGGTCCGCGGTCTGACCCAGGACGACGCACATATTTTCTGCACCGCAGACCAAGTGGAAGCCGAATTCCGGGCCACCATCGAGCTGACCAAGTTCGTGTTGGAGTCGGTCGGTTTTGCCGATTACCGCGTGCAGCTCTCACTCCGCGATCGCAACAGCGACAAATATGTCGGCAGCCCCGAGAATTGGGATCGCGCCGAGGGTGCGTTGCGGGGCGTGTTGGAAGATTCCGGGCTGGAGTTCAACGAACAACCGGGCGAAGCCGCTTTCTACGGCCCCAAGGCCGACTTTATGGTCCGCGACTGTATTGGTCGTTCATGGCAACTGGGGACCGTGCAGCTGGACTATAACCTGCCCGATCGCTTTAAACTGGAATACACCGGAGCGGACAACCGCGGCCACCGACCAGTGATGATTCACCGCGCGCCGTTCGGCTCGCTGGAACGCTTTACCGGCATGCTGATCGAACAATTTGCCGGCGCTTTCCCGCTCTGGTTGGCGCCCGAGCAAATTCGCGTGCTGCCGCTGTCGGAAAAAACAACCGAGTATGCCCTGACCGTCGCTCAACAGTTAGAAGATGCCGGTCTGCGAGTCACCACCGACCTGCGAAACAGTAAGGTGCAAGCCAAAATTCGTGATGCCCAGCTGGAGTTGGTGCCTTACATGGCCGTGGTCGGCCCCAAAGAAGCCGAAGCTGGACAGGTCGCCCTCCGCGACCGGATCGATGGGGACCTCGGCAGCCTGCCGACCGCGGCGGCCATCGCCCGTCTGACGGCAGAAATCCGCGAACGTAAAGTGCGACAAGTGGTGAAGAGCCAGTTTTCGCAAATTGACGACTCTGACGCAGAACTATTCGAAGGTTGATCTCCCCCGATGCTCGATCGTAAGTACATTG
>CAZHTX010000577.1:0-3608 GCA_964535475.1 uncultured Pirellulaceae bacterium | reverse complement strand
AGGCCCGCGGCTAGCGCCGTCGGCTCACAGTTTTCGGATAGGTTCTCATTCGGCGATCATCGCCGTCGGATTTTTCATCAGCACAGCAGTTGCCTTTGTCAACTCCGCGACCGCGCAGATTCCCGCCACCGAAGTTTCGCAAAGTGCTGGAGTTTCGCAGGGTGCTGGAGTTTCGCAGGGTGCTGGAGTTTCGCAGAACGGGGCAGCCACCGGCTCGGTCGCTCCCAAATGGTTCAAAGGCAACCTGCACACGCACACCCTCTGGAGCGACGGCGATGACTTTCCGGAAATGGTCGCCGATTGGTACCGACAACATGGATACCACTTCCTTGCCCTTTCCGACCATAACGTGCTGAGCCAAGGTACGAAGTGGATGCCGCTGGAGAAGATCGCAGCTCGCGGCGGCAGCGAGGTGTTTCCAAAGTATGTCGCTCGCTTCGGCGACGATTGGGTGGAGACGCGAGGCAGCCAAGCGGACGGGAGCTTGGAAGTTCGCTTAAAACCGCTGGGCGAAGTCCGCGCTTTGGTGGAAGAAGTCGATCGCTTTTTGATGATCCCTTCGGAAGAGATTACCGACAAGGGCGCGCACATTAACGCGACGAATATTCACACCGTGATTCAGCCTCAAGGAGGCAGCACCGTCCGGGAAACGATTTACAACAACCTCCGCGCCGTGTCAGCCCAATCCAAAGAACTGGGACGCCTGATCGTGCCCCACCTGAACCATCCCAACTTGGGCGACCGCGGGATTTCGGCTGAGGATCTGGCAGCGCTGGTGGAAGATGAATTCTTCGAAGTCTGGAATGGCGTCGATCAAGATGGTGACTTGGGCAGCCCTCGCCGGCACAGCTTGGAGGCACTCTGGGACATCACCAGCACGTTGCGAATCAGCCTACATCACGCACCGCCACTGTACGGATTGGCGACCGACGACAGCCACAATTATCACGGCAAAGAGAAGGCCTCGCCGGGGCGGGGCTGGATTATGTTGCGGGCCAACCGGCTGACCCCCGAGTCGATTTTGCGAGCGATGCGGCGGGGGGATTTTTACGCCTCGACCGGTGTCGAACTGGAACGGGTCGACTTCGATGAAACAACCGGTCGCTTGAGCATTCATATCAAGCCGGCCGGCGATGCCATTTTCACCACCCAGTTCATCGGCACGCCGCTCGATTTTGATCAGACCACGCGGCCGCGTATCGATCCCGAGTCGGGGGAACCATTGGCGGACACCCTGGATTACTCAGCAGACGTTGGCAAAGTCTTTGCCACGGTCACGGGGCACCAAGCCAGCTACCAATTAACGGGGCAAGAGTTATACGTGCGGGCCACGATCACCAGTGATCAAGCACCCGCCAATCCAACCAGCGAAAGTCCCCTGCAAAAAGCTTGGACACAGCCGGTCGGTTGGAAGCAACCGCTCGACGCGAACAAATAATGCCCCAACATCAAGGCGCATTTAACCCGCGAGTAACCCGCGAGAATTTTCAGCGGCGCAAATTTTCAGCCCCGCAAATACTGCTCGGCTTGCTCGGCCTTCTTCAGCAGGTAAGGAACATGTTCTCGAGTCGATGCGACCAAGCGGTTGAGTTGCCGTAGCTGCTCGCTGAATTCATCAGCAAACTTTTGTTGCTGCTGGTCACGCCAAGTCTGTTCGAGCTGGTTCATTTGGCTCGACAAGGCGGTGGCACGCTGCTGCAGCTCTTCGGAAAAGATTCTCAAATTAGCCGCAAAACGACGAAGTTGTTCGGGGTCGACGATCGCTTGATTCATGAGCCGGGCTGCTGAGGCTGTGAGGAAGATGGAGCTCGACTTGCCGGTGGTGGATTGGCTGGAGCTTGGGGAAGATCGTTCAATGGACTGTTGCTGGCGGCTTGCGTGACAGCACTGGTGGGCTGCTCGGCTGCCGCGTCGCTTTTCGCCTGCCGCAGCGCCTGTTGATAGATTTCCAAAGTGGCAACCAAGCCTAAATTCGTAGCGATGCTGCTGGCCGCTCGCATCGCAACCACGCGGAGCTTGGCGGGCGCCGGCACGGCGCGGCGGAGCGCCGCGCTGCGATACGATGCCAACGCCTCGAGATGGCGTCCTAACGTTTGTTGGCATTGAGCCTGGATAAGATAGGCCTGCGGCGCTTCACTATCATGTTCCAGAGCCGCGGCAATCGCTTCGATCGCTGCTTCGTACTCGCCTAAATCTCGCAGCGCTTCGGCCAACACCAAGCGGAGCCGGATCGCAGCTGGATCGCGAGCCAAACGGTCCCGGCATACCTCGACGCGGCGGCAAGCCCAATCCGTTTGCGCCCGCTCCAATTCTCGATCGGCCTCCGGGGTCTTCACCCGCGCGGCCATTTCCCGCACGTCACGAAGTTGTTGCAGCGCCCGAGCCAGCCGCGCTTCTTCCAGCTGCCAAAGCACCTCAGCGTGTGCGGGCTCCACTTCCAAGGCGGTTTTCAGCACGCGCGTGGCTTCCGCGCTGCGGCCAGCTTGACGATAGATTGCCGCCAATTCCAAATAGGCATCCATGTCGGCCGGCCGGTCTTTGATAAACCGTTCCAACTCCTGCCGTCGTTCCAAAGGTGGAGTGCGCGGCCCCTGCGATGACGCGTCCGCGTTAAGAGGATCGTCTTGCGGCATTCCCTTTCGCAATAGTTCCTCGGGAGCCAACGGACGCCATACGCCGCCCTCCAACTGGCTGCGTGGCGGGCGCTCGGCAGAACCTGCTGGCGGATCGGTTGCTGACATTGCTGTGAAACTCGACGAAAAACAAATTAGTGGAACCTCATCCTTCCATTCTAACTCTGATTCATGCCGATGGCGGCGTTAAGAACCTATCCGAAAACCATAAAAAAGGCCCGCGGCTAGCGCCGTCGGCTCACAATAGGCCCGCGGCTAGCGCCGTCGGCTCACAGTTTTCGAATAGGTTCTAACTCGACTTTGTAGCTGCCTCGATTATCGGCTCGCTCGCCAGGTAAATCATTCACCCTCAGCAGTAACCAACTCGGCCGGTCCGCGCGAATGACCGCTTGTTCGCCAATGGGCAGATCAATCAACGGCTTTACCGTGGTCGCAGTCTTGGTTTCCAGCGGCAGCAAAGTGGCGACCAATTTTCCCAACGGTTGGCCACGATAATACCGAATCGTGACTCCCGCCGGTTTGCTCAACCACGGCTTGGGCTGGTCGGCTAATGTGACGCTGCCAGTGCCCGTCACTCGCACTTCCTGACCGGTAGCCAATTGAATCGCGGCCGCTTGCCAACCACGCTCGGCCGCGATCTCTAAGACTCGCCGCTGGCCGTCCCAAGCTGGCGGGGAGGTCGGCAGATCGACCCGATTCCGCTGCAAGTCATAGCCATAATCGAACTCGTCAATCAACACTCGCCAGCGAGCCTGCGCCAGCGGCCACGCGTCTCCCAACCGGCTGACAAAGCGGCGAGTAAACTCGGTCGAGGCATCTTCACCCTCGCGAGCAGCCGCCAATAGTTTGCCTCGTGTCTCCGGATACATCGCCAGCAGGCTGATCGCCGCCCAAGTCCAGGCATACGGCTCGACTTGGCGATGCGCCGTGTCGCTGTAACGCAACACCGAGATCAAGGATAACGATTTGCCCTCG
>CAZHTX010000576.1:0-3608 GCA_964535475.1 uncultured Pirellulaceae bacterium | reverse complement strand
AAATCAAATCACAGTTTACGGGCAAGCGTCAAGCAGTACCATTGGCAGGCAAGATTCCCGGATAAATCAATAAAATTTCCGCCGCCGCAAGTCGCTCTGAAATATTGCTATGGAGGTTCGTCATTGGGTTGAGCAAAATGGCGGTTGCGAGTGCGAAGCTGTTTGATTTCGTGATTTTAAACTGGGGAACTAGCATGACTTTACAAAACCAATAAAATGGGGGAGATTTCACACACAATTTACAAGAGGCTGCCACGGCAATCGAAGTTTCGAGGAAATCCATCCTGATTTCTTAGTTTTTTTGGCGATCCCACACACTGAAAGCTAGTGAAATGCATAAGGAGCGAGATGATCAGAGCAAAGCCTCGAACCCAGTTCACCAATGGTTATTTGAGGCCGCCGCACTGGAGGCATCCGATTTGCATTTAATCGATGGCTACCCACCGATGCTACGCATCCACGGACAACTCAAAGAACTGAGCGATCCAGCACCCGACGCCGTACAAAGACAGCAGTGGATACTGGACTTAGTTCCTGCGGAAGCCAAAGAGCGTTTAATAGCAAACCGCAATGTCGACTTCGCGCTGCAATTATCTCAAGCGAACATACAGCGTCGGTTCCGGGCCAATTACTTTTACGCCGCCGACAAAATTGGTGCGTGCTTTCGCGTGATTCCGGATAAAATCCCCGACCTCGAGTGGGCTGGCTTTCCTCGCGAGTTGGCAGAGAAACTAACAAGTTTTCGAAATGGGCTGGTGATCTCCTGCGGCGTCACGGGTGCGGGAAAGACAACCACGCTGGCAATGTTGCTCAAGATGCTGTGCGAAAGCGACGGCTATCGCATCATCACTATTGAGGAACCCATCGAATATGTGTTCCCGACGACCAACGGCTCGGTGGTAACACAACGCGAAATTGGGCGCGATGTGCTCAGTTTCGACGAAGGGCTAATGTACTCACTGCGGCAAGACCCTGACGTAATTCTAGTAGGAGAAATCCGCGATCGGGAAACAGCGCAGACCGCCTTGCGGGCAGCCGAAACAGGGCACCTCGTGTTTGCTAGTTTACACACGCGGGACGCCAAGGGAGCAATCTCGCGCTATGCAGACCTTTTCACTCAAGAAACCCAACAAGAAGTTCGCTCTCAACTATCAGTCAGCTTGCGGGCAGTGATCAGTCAGCACTTGCTACCAAGCGTCTTTGAGGCCGAGAAACGCGAATTGGCGTTGGAAGTGATGTTCAACAACTCTCCCATTAGCGTGGCCATTCGACAAGGACGACTGGATAGCATCGACAATGCGATCCTCACCGGCCGCGCTGATGGCATGATAACTCTCAACGAGTCTGTCCGCAGGCTCTATCAAGCAGGAAACATCAGTCGAGAAACTGCGGAACGTTTTACGACTGATGCCCACTACTTGAAGAATTAAGGTTGTCTCGGATTCCTAATCGAACACAAGGCTACGATTCATGCCCGCCTTCAAATTTGTTATTGGGCTCGCGCTCTCGTTCTCGATCCCGTAACGGATTGGGAGGCAGCAGCACTCCAGCCCCCCATCACGGCAACCACAATCCCTACGATCACGCTGTTCCATAGAGCCGTTTCAGCGAAGTTGAGCGTAAACGGCACGATAATCAACCAAGCCCCTAACGCCAAATTCACCCAACTCATCCAGGCATTGCTTTGCCATTGGCCGACCCGGATGGCAGCCAGAATCAACACGCACAGTCCGACGATAATGTGATTCCACATTTCATCGGCAACTTCGGTGAACCCCAGCACGAAAGGTGCTGCGATTAGCCATACCCCAGCAACTACGTTCACTCCACTGGTAGCTTTTACCGTTTTCCGTTCTTTATCAGCACGCATCTCAAGAACCTTCCAAAGAAATCTGGGGAGTACACGAGATCTGGGGAGCACACGATAACCCGCCCCTTCAACAGCTAAGCCGACAGCGATATTGAATCGACGATTCACTCTACCGCTCGCGAATCTACTGCCCGAATCCAGAAGCTCATCGCTGCGAAAAGCATTCCAATCCCAAGCAAGCCCGGATGTGGAACTCCTCACACCCGGCTTTATTAAGCGCTTACCGGCTGACCTGATGGTGCTGAATTATTTGCCTGATGGATTATTTGCCTGGAAGAATTCCAACCAACCGACCATCATTGCGCGTTTAATTGTCGCGGGCTGCTGTAAATACTCTTGTTTCGTAACACCCCAGTAGAATCCGAGCCAGCCATCCGCATAGCGTGTCGATTGATCCATGAACTGAGAAAACTCGTCGATATCGCATTTGAGCGGAAAAGTTTCCTCAACCAGCACCGGCTTGCCAACAGCTGCAAATTCACGCAGCGTTTCAATTGCCTCGGCGACTTGACGGCGTTCCGGATAGAGATGAACGGAGATAAAATCAAGTTTCTCAGCCACCTCGGAGGGGACGAAACCTGAGGTGAGTCCAGGACGATCCAGACTCCACGGAACAAAGCCAACGGTGATCAGATGACGCCGATCATGTTCCCGAATCGCGGCAACGAGCTGTTCGATCCACGCCTTGGCAATCTCCTGACGATCGCGACCTGCGCGATCGAGAGCGATGAATTGCACAAAATGCTTGCCCGCCAATGCCGGCCCCAGCCAGTCATGACGCGGAGAATCCCCACCGGGAACCACCGGTTCATTCATCAAGTCGTAGCAAAACACGGCGGGACTGTCCCGACATACCTGTGCCACGGAAGACCAAAACGCGGCCTGTGCTTGCCAACGGGCCGTTTCATTGAGTGCGTCATACCAAGCTGGTACGTCTTGCTGATGATAACACCCCAAACCAGTGATGTTAAGATATAGCTGATTCCGCTCGGCCAAGACTAGCAACCGCTTTAACTGTTCAAGTGCCTGTTCACGCGGTTCCGTAGGGCTTTTCATGAATGCGGCGAACTGCAAGTGAATTCGCACCACATTGGCACCCAATTCCTTCATTTCAGCAAAGTCCGATTCAATATCAGACCAGCGCTCGCGCCAATACTCCTCAATGAGTTTCCCATCAGTATCATGATCATAGTTAAAACCCCAGGGCACGAACGATTTCTTGGAATCAGTAAACTCAAAACCCTGCTGATCCGAGGCAACCTTCACCCATTCCATCTCAGCCGTCTGCGCAACGTTGCTGCCGATCAGCATTAAAATATAAGGGAACAGCCCACCGTAGAACTTATTCATTTTAAGCATTGTAATTAATCTCCATGCAGATTGAGGCAGGCCGAAACCGCGACTCGTGTCTGGGCGAAATGGCTCGGTCCGAGCGACATCGCGACGATTGTTTGGATACAATACGAACGTAATTTTTTCCTAGCTCCGAGAAGGACCACTTGATGCTTTATCGTTTCACCAAGAATCAACCCAGAAAACCGCAGTGTCTGCGAGAATCCTGCGAAAAAAATGCCAGTTACTCGCTCTCATTGTTACGTGTTTGTTCAGCAATTTCACTCGTTTTGTGCTGCGTCAGCGGAAGTGTCGGTCAAGACTGGCCGCAGTGGCGGGGCATTGACCGCAACGCGACGATCGACGACCCGAACTTGCTCAAATCGTTGCCCGCCGGGGAAATCCC
>CAZHTX010000575.1:0-3614 GCA_964535475.1 uncultured Pirellulaceae bacterium | reverse complement strand
TCCTGTCGACCGACGGCCGCGCAAAGTGGGTGCGAGTGATTGGCCAAGCCGACTCGACCGCGACCGACAAACATCTCCGCGTGACTGGTGCGTTTCAAGACATAACCGAGATGCGGAGTCGCCAATTAGAACTTGAGCAAGCCATTGCTAAGGCCAAAGAGTTAGCTTTGATTGCCGAGACAGCGACTAGATCCAAGTCTGAATTCTTGGCAAACATGAGCCATGAACTGCGCACGCCATTGACCGCTATTCTCGGATTTACGGAACTACTTTCCGAAAAAGAAGCTGATGAAGTACAGCAAGCTGACGAAGTAGAACAACAGGAGAGCGAAGATCGTCGAGACGAAATCATTGAGACGATTCGCCGCAATGGCGAGCACTTACTAAGTCTGATCAATGATATTCTTGATGTCTCCAAGGTGGAAGCTGGTCAAATGAAACTCGAATCGGTGCCATGCAATACGCTTCAGATTATTGAAGATGTGTTTACCATGATGGCCGGCAAAGCCAATGAGAAAAAGGTTCGCTTGAATCGAACCTTCGGCTCGCATGTTCCCGCACAGTTTTATTCGGATCCCGTACGTTTAAAGCAAATCTTGGTGAACCTGCTGGGCAATGCCATCAAGTTCACCGACGCTGGTGAAGTTCACTTGGTGATCTCAGTCGATAAACACGAAGGTCAAGACGACCGATTGTTATTGCGAGTCATCGATACGGGAATCGGCATGACCCCGGAGCAGCAAACTCGCTTGTTCCAGCCCTTCAGCCAAGCGGACAGCACGGTTACGCGACGATTTGGCGGGACTGGATTGGGGCTGGTGATTTCCAAGCGACTGGCAACCATGATGGGCGGCGACATTGAGGTCCGCAGTGAACCAGGCCGTGGCAGCACCTTCACCGCCTCCATCGCTTGCTGGCCGGTTAGCGGCACAACATGGGTGCTTCCCGATCAGCGAGATGAAGTTCCGCGGAATGTTGAGGTAAAATCCAGCCAGGACTCTCCGCCATCATTGCTCGGCCTCCGCGTCCTGGTCGCTGAGGACGGGCCCGACAATCAACGCCTGTTGGCCGTGCTGCTCAAGAAAACACAAGCCCAGGTGACGATCGTGGAAAACGGTCAACAAGCGGTCGAAGCACTCAGCGACGGACAGTCACTGATCGATCCGTTGCCATTCGATCTGGTATTGATGGATATGCAGATGCCCGTGATGGATGGCTACAGTGCGACCCGAGCTTTGCGGGCGATGCAAGCCCATTTGCCGGTGATTGCCCTGACCGCTCACGCGATGGCTGGCGACCGCCAGAAATGTATCGCTGCGGGCTGTAGTGACTATCTCAACAAGCCACTCAACCGCCAGGAATTTTATCGCATGCTGCTAAAGCACACGCCACAAACGTCTGAGCGGACGTTCAGCAATCCGTTGCCGCCGTTGCCAGCCACGGCCGATCAAGGATTCCCCCACGCGACGACAAAATAACTCACCGCCTCCCAGATTGTTTTGAGTTAATTTTGCGATTACCGCGAACTGCTGGCATAAACTGCTCTGATTTCTCTTGGCGAATTTGAGCCGCTCTGTTACCTTTCCGCCACGCGACTGAGGCCTGCCCTCACCACTCGCTCGCTTTGATATTCGCGTGACCCCGTCGCCATGGAAGGAGTTCGGTATGGGCCGCACCAAGGAGTCTCCCGTTGCAGTACATATTCGCTGGATGATTCGGCGAGATATGCCGGCGGTACTCGATATTGAGAACAAGAGTTTCGAGTTTCCGTGGAGCGAAGAAGAGTTCATTCGCTGCCTCCGCCAACGGAATTGCATTGGCATGGTTGCGGAACATGACGACCAAGTCGTCGGCTTCATGATCTACGAATTGCATAAAAATCGCCTGCACATTTTGAATTTCGCGGTTGCCCCAGCGGCTCGCCGCAGCGGCGTGGGAAATGCGATGACCGACAAGTTGGTCGGCAAGCTTTCGCACGATCGCCGCAACCGCATCATGTTGGAAGTTCGCGAAACCAATCTCGACGCCCAGCTATTTTTTCGCAGCCTCGGTTTTCGCGCAATCTCGGTGCTCCGCGATTTTTACGACGATTCCACCGAAGATGCTTACCTGATGCAACTGCGATATCAGCCCAGCCAAGAGGAGCTGACCTTGCCCAACAACCGCATCACCAGGTTGGCCGGTTGAGCCCCAGGCCAGTCATCGCAGGCCAGATTCCGGCAACAAAGTGAAATTCACGACACGCCTTGCCGGGTTAAACGCGTTTTGCTAATTTACAGGTCGCGAATTTATTCGCGGCAGTGACAACAACGACCAGCAAGGCATCACTGTCACCACTTCTTGGTCGTTTTTTCGCGTAAATAAGCCCCTGTAGCTCAGTTGGTAGAGCAACGGACTCTTAATCGCGTCCCGCAACTTTGTGAGATTCGCAAATAGCGTAAAACACGGGGGTTTTCAGTTTTCTGTCGCAAGACGAATGGACTGTTAAGCCTCATTTGCGCGACAGCGGGTGTCAGTGACACCGATGCATATTAGCCGCGTGACACCAGTTTGCAAGCCGTTGTAATTCAATAGAATTCACGGCCGTCCAGTGCTCAGGCTTGTGATGAGTCTTCGCCATTGGGCTGCAAAGCACTCAATGCTTTGCGTATCTCGCATGGTGCTCTGAGAGAGGGCAGCTCGCTTCTTTTGATCGGCTGCAGACTCAAAGTCAATGGCGACCTGCTCCGCCCAGGCTTTGGCAGTTGCGCCGCTGGGAACGAGTCTTGCGAAACCAGGCCAAGATTCGAGCAAGCCCACACACGTCGATATAACTGGAACTCCAGCCAACATTGCTTCGGCAACGGCCAGACCGTAGCCCTCGTAATCACTATTTGCCAAGTAGCCGTCCGCCGCCGCCAGCAAGTCTCCGGGCTTAGCCACAGGAGGCACAATCTTCACCCGATCTGTCTGAAGTGAATGCAGCTGTTTCGCATGCTCAGACTCACTTTGGGATGCTGAACCAGCGATCCGTAGCTGCCAGCCAGGGCCAAGGTGCTCAACGGCTTGCATTAGCACATCGAGTCGCTTCTCTCGGGATAGCCTGGAAGCCACGACGAGTAGTTTTTCACCAGGGGAAACCCCCAGCTTCGCGCGAGTTCGATCGCGGCCGCGGCTTATCTTGACTCTCGCTGGGTCGGGGCCGTTGGGAATCAGCGTCGACCTTTTCCGATGCGACTCAGGAATGCTATCTGCTCCCGAGGGGCAGAGGTACACGCACCAATCGGTAAATGGGGCTTGACCCAGCATGAATTCCCGCGACCAGTCTGATCGCCCGTCGCCGTGGGTGACAGAAATTACCCGAGGCCGCCGGGGTTGCCCGCGGAACAGCTTTTCAAGTTCCGCGCCAGTGCCCCAAACCACAAGCACGTCAACTTTGCTTGCCAGTTCTTCCGCGGCATCCCAGCCGATCCCGTGCTGGCAGCCAAGCAGATTGAAATTCCCCTTGGCCAGGTGGCGATTGGTGCAAACGAAACCCGCAACCGAATCGAGCCTAGGAATCAACGTTTGGTGCCACGTTTCGGTCCCGCCCATCGGCATGTAACAAGTTGCGAGAAATCCAACCTTGCCGCGAC
>CAZHTX010000574.1:0-3627 GCA_964535475.1 uncultured Pirellulaceae bacterium | reverse complement strand
ATAGTCGGGGCGACAGGATTCGAACCTGCGACCTTCTGGTCCCAAACCAGACGCGCTAGCCAGGCTGCGCCACGCCCCGATCGTGCTTCAGCAGTTAGCTGAGCACTCTCCTAAGTATACCTATCCTCGCGTTTCGCGAAATGCCAGTTTCTCGCTTTTTCCCACCAGCTTTTTTGCCTGGCGTTGTGTTCAGCTGGCATAACCAATTTAACCGCCCGACTGCAATGCTCAGGCGACTTGCAGTTCAGCAACCGGAGTGCCGGCGGATTGCGTCGACATCAACGCTCGCAGTCGCTCGAATTCCTCCGGGTTGGCGAAATGAATCATGATTTTGCCTTTGCCGCGGGTGGTGTGACGAATCTCGACTTTGGTGCCCAACTGATGCCGCAACTCTTGCTGCAGGGACTCGATGTGGGGCGTAATCGTCTTTTTCTTGGTATTTGCCGCAGGGCCAACTTTACCAAGCTCTTCGTCATCTTCCGCCTTGAGCAGTTCGGCGACTTGCAGTTCCGCCGTTCGCACGCTCCAGCCCTCGTCCATCATCTTCTGGCCCAAGGCAACTTGCTGGCTCTCTTCGCCGAGCGGCAACAGCGAGCGACCATGACCGGCTGAGAGCTTGCCGGACTGCACCCATTGCAACACGGTTTCAGGCAACTCGAGCAGTCGCATCATGTTGGCGACCGTGCTGCGGTCAATCTTCAACCGCTTGCCCAATTCGTCTTGCGTGCAATTGTGCTGTTCAATGTACCGCCGGAAGGACATCGCTTTTTCGATCGCGTTGAGGTCTTTCCGTTGCAAGTTTTCAATGATCGCCAGCTCGGCAACCAGACGATCATCGGCCTCGCGAATCTCGGCACGCACGGTGGCCAAGCCAGCGTGGATGGCCGCTCGCAAACGACGTTCGCCGCTGATCAACTGAAAGCGGTCGCCGACTTTGCGGACCAACACCGGTTGCAGTTGCTTGTGCTCTTTCAAACTCTCCGCGAGCGAAGCGATCTCTGATTCATTGAACTCGCGACGTGGTTGAAACGGATTGTTCTCGATCTCATAGACACTGATCTCGACAATTTGCTGGTCGGACAGCTGAGGCCCCGGCTTGGCACCGACCGCGGAACTTTCCTGAGCGTCCGCCTGCGAATCTCCCCCAGTGGCAGCTCGTGGCTTTGTCTTACCCGCCGGCGAACCAGCACCAGCCGCACCGCCGGGGCTGGGGGCATCCGACATGGGATTGCCTTCTTCGTCGATCGGCGTGCCGAGCAAAGCGGCTAAACCACGGCCTAAACGACGATCTTTGGGAGAGTTAGTCACGTCCAAGTACCTCCATGCACAACTGGGTATAAGCGTACGCACCGCGCGATCGCGGTGCGTATTGGTAAACACTTTGCCCATGACTGGGCGCCTCGCTGAGGGCCACATCCCGCGGCACCACAACATCAAACACGATGTCTCCAAAAAACTCGCGAACCTCCTCGTCCACTTCGCGAGTTAACTCTAAATAGGGATCGTACATCGTTAGCACAATCCCACCAAAGGTGAGTCTGCCGTCGGTCTGTTGCATGATCCGGCGAATAACGTGGATCATTTGCGTTAAACCCTCCATGGCAAAATATTCGCACTGGATTGGCATCAAGACTTCCGTGCTGGCTGCCAGGGCGGCTTGCGTCAGCGTGCCGACTGAGGGTGGCGAGTCAATCAGAATGTGATCGTAATCGCTCAAGCTGGCGTCGAGATGGCGGCGGAGCAGTTCGACTTGGCTGCTGTCACCCTTGGCCAATTGGTCGACGTCATGAAAGGAACGACAACCGGGCAGCAGGAACAAGTGTTCGAGGCTGGTTTCCACGATGCTCGCTTCGATCCCCTCGCTGCTGACCAACGGATGATGGTCCGATGGCGAGCCACCAATTGCGCCGGTGGCATTGCACTGCGGGTCCATGTCGACCAACAACGTGCGGTGGCCTGCCAACGCAAGCCCAGCGGCCAGATTCACAGCCGTGGTCGTCTTGCCCACGCCGCCTTTCTGATTCGCCACGCAGAGGATCCGTCCCTGTCGCTCTGTCACCCATTGGCCCCTATCGCCACGCTCTCCGCCTCCAAGGTCGAGATGATCCATCATCCTTCCCCTAACCGTTTCACATGAAACCGGTTGCAGAGTTTAGTAGTCGATTTTAGCCACTTGCACCATTTTCGAGAATGTCAATTTGGTACACGCCGGCACGTACGAAATTGAGCACGCCAAAAAAGCCTTGTCAGTCCAAGCCATTTTTGACTCGCCGCCGCGAGGATTTCCCTGGCGGCAAGATTGGCTACACTTGGTCTCTATCCACAGCTCCGCTTCTCTTTAACTCGCTAGCATCCAATGCCTCAGATCTCTGCCTTCCGTGGAATCCGTTACAGCCTGGGCCGCGTGGGTTCGCTCGCGCAAGTCGTGGCTCCACCTTACGACGTAATCAGCCCTGCGCAGCAAGAAGCACTCTATGACCGTCACGAGGCCAACGTCGTGCGGCTGATCCTCAACCGAGATCAACCGGGTGACGGTGAATCGGAACGTTACGGACGAGCGGCACAATTGCTCAAGCGTTGGCAGGCTGAAGGGCTGCTGCAGACCGAAGGAGACCCAGCCCTCTACGTTTACCATCAAGAGTTTGAGTGGGAAGGCGAGCGGCATCACCGGCGGGCTGTGATCTGTCGCGTGCGTCTGGAACCCTTCGGAGAAGGCAACATCTTTCCGCATGAGCAAACGCACCCCAAAGCCAAGGCCGATCGGCTGCAGCTGCTGCAAGCCTGTCGCACGAACCTGAGTCCCGTGTTCGGCTTGTTTCCCGATGAACACCAGCATGTCACCCAGGCGCTTAATGAAGCCATCGCCGGCGTGGCCGGGTTAGCTTGCCAGGATGACTTGGGAGTTCTGCACACCGTGTGGCCAGTGACCGACGTACGCGTGATTGCGGAGGTCGTGGCGGCCGCCAGCGAGTCGCCGCTGTTTATCGCCGATGGACACCATCGCTACGAAACCGCCTGCGACTATCGCGACCAGCTGGAACAATCCCAAGGGCCGCTGCCAGCAGAGCATCCTGCCAATTTCATCATGGCGGCACTGGTCAGCATGCAAGACTCGGGCCTGCAAGTCCTGCCCACGCACCGGCTCTTGCGTGGCACGCCCGAGCTGACTGCCGAGCAAATGATCGCGCGGCTGGGCGATCACTTTCTGTGTGAACCGTGCGCCGCGGGAGCTGACGGTGCTCGCCTGGCTTGGCAACGCATGGTCGAGGAAGACGACCAGGAAATGCTAGCGTTATACGTGAAACCATCCGATCAATGGCTGCTCTGCCAAGCCTCGGAACTGGCGATCGAGCGGTTGCGAATGCTCGAGCCCGATCACAGTGACGACTGGCGTGGGCTGGGCGTCAGTTTGCTGCACAGGTTAGTGATCGACGACTTGCTGCAAGCGGCCGGGCACCCCAAGCCAACTTACGTGCACTCGATTGACGAAGTAATTGACGGGTTAAATGGCCGCGGCACACGCAGCGAAGAAGAAGACCTCGGCGACTACAGCTTGGCGGCGCTGGTCCAACCGGCCAGCATCTCGCAAGTCGAGGCGATCAGCATGCACGGCGAACGGATGCCAGC